>CACBTF010000036.1 GCA_902542165.1 uncultured Pelagibacteraceae bacterium | reverse complement strand
CTCCACCTTTTTTAAGAATTCTTTTTAAGCCCTTCATGTTTTTTCTAGCTAAATCAATACAATATTGATCGTCATTTAAATCAACAAAAATTTTATCGTATTTTGAATCTTCAATTTCTTTTATGCTTTTAAAAGCATCTCCCCAGAAAGTTTTAATTTTATTACTTTTTTTAACTTTTGAGCAAATCTTTGGTAAGTGCCGGTAACAAGCGTCTACTATTTCTGGATCAAGTTCAAACCAATCAATATAGTTTGAGTTATTTTCTAAACAAGCACGAGCTACGCCACCATCACCCCCTCCTATAATAGCTACATTATTATTTTTTTTACTTAAATCATGACCAGATTTAAAAAAATTTGAGCTATAAATTTTCTCATCTTTTTCAGCAACTTGAATTTCGTGATCAATGAATAAAGCGTGACCGAATTCTTCCAGATCCATAACTTCAACGAATTGCCCTACTTTAGATGTGAATTTTTCTAAAACATCTTTAACTACATAAAACTTTTTTTGACCAGGAGTGCTATAAATATCATCATACAGACCAATACTACTTCTATCAAAAGCATTGGTAACAACTCTTTTATGATCTATTTCGTTTCTTAAAATTTTTAAAGCAACTTTTGGATTTACTTTACCACAAGTGAAGAAATCAAAACTGATTACATCTCTCTCAGGAAAAGTATGAAAACTAAAATGACTTTCTGATAATAGCGCAACTAATGTAAAACCTTGAGGCTCAAACTTATGTGACGCTACATTTAATATCTCAACTTTTGCAGCTTTTGCAATTTTATAAATTACTTTTTCGTAGAATTCGGGTGAATAATCTTTTTTTACACCTAAAAAATCGATGGTAATGTGTTCACCAACTTTAATCATTAAAAACTATCCCTTTTTATAATTTTTAAATTTTCCTAAGACTATTTTCATTTCTTTTTTTGAAAGAATCTTAGGTATTCCAATTCTTATGGCATTTATATATTGATGGCAAATATTTTCGATCTCTTGAGCAAGCTCAAAAGTTTTTTTTAAATTTTCTCCAAACGCAACTTGTCCGTGATTAGCAATTAAACACGCTGATCTATTTTTTAGAGCTTTGATAATATTTCTGGAAAGATTTTTAGTTCCAAAAGTTGCATATTTGCTGCATTTAATGTCTTCTCCACCCGCTACTGCAACCATGTAGTGAAATGCTGGAATACTTTTTTGATGAGTTGAAACAGCAGTAGCGCAAGTAGAATGTGCATGAACAATTGCTTTGGCCTCTTTTTTATTCACATATATATCCTGATGAAACCTCCACTCTGAAGATGGCTTACCTTTTTTTTTATCATAAGCACCCTTAAGCGTAACAAATACAATATCGTTAAGTTTTAGAGAGCCATATTCTCTTCCAGATGGAGTGATATAGAATCCATCTACTCCTTTTTCTTTTGCTCTTACTGAAATATTTCCTGATCTTAAAGCAGATAAATTAGTGATATTTAATTTTTTGGAATATTTTATTACTTCAGCTTTAATTTTGCTCACTTAAATAAACCTTTCAAACCTTTTTCTGATGCTTCACAAATTCCTTTTTCTGTGATCAGCCCTGTCACTAATTTGGCAGGCGTAACATCGAATGCTAAGTTTAGAGAATTACTTTTATCCGGATAAATTCTTACTTTTTTAATTTCATTATTTTCATCAATTCCCTCAACATGAGATAATTCTTCTGGATTTCTTTCTTCTATAGGAATTTGTTTATGGTCTTTAATACTCCAGTCTATTGTTGAGCTGGGTAAAGCAACATAAAAAGGAACATTGTTGTCTTTTGCAGATAACGCTTTTAAATATGTTCCAATTTTATTACATACATCCCCATTAGATAAAGTTCTGTCAGTTCCAACAATGCACATATCTACTTGCCCTCTTTGCATTAAAATTCCACCAGCGTTATCAGTTATTACAGTATTTGAAATTCCCTCCTCATTTAATTCATAAGATGTTAAATTAGCTCCTTGATTTCTAGGTCTGGTTTCATCAACCCAAACATGAACTTTAATTCCTTTTTGATGCGCATGATAAATCGGTGAAGTAGCAGTTCCCCAATCAATTGTTGCTAACCATCCTGCATTACAATGAGTTAATATATTGACTGTGCCTTTTTTTTTGTTTGAAATTTCCTCAATAATTTTA
>CACBTF010000035.1 GCA_902542165.1 uncultured Pelagibacteraceae bacterium | reverse complement strand
TGACGGAACAAGGGCTTTTGATGGAGGTGAAGGAGCCTTTCGAGCTGGAATTAAAGATGGCGGTAAAGCAAAAAAACTTAGATGTTATGTTACAAAAGAAAACTCTAATCAATTTCCAAATTTAACAAAATTTATTGAAGAATTAAGATCACCTGATGTTTATAAAAAAATTGGATCATTAATTGGAAAAGATTTGGGAAATTCTTATGTAAGGCTAGAGGTAATTTGTGATAGGGAAGGTTTTTGGTTAAAGCCTCACTGCGATATTGAGGAAAAATTAATGTCATCAATAGTTTTTGTTAATTTACATAATGAGTCAGAGAATTTAGGCACTGATTTTTATGATGCAAAATTGAACAAAGTTAAAACAGTTCCTTATAAACATAATTATGGATACTTCTTTACCAGCGGACCAAATACTTGGCATGGAATGGAAAAAAAAGAGATCAAAAAAGAGAGAAGATGTATTCAAATAAATTATGTTACATTTGAAACTGATTGGAAAGTTAAAAGTTAAAGATCTTGTAAAGAAGTAACGCTGATATCTTTCAATTTAAGAGATTTGATACCTTCCAAACAAACCTTGGCTGTAGACATATTCGTGCAATATGGAACTTTGTTAGCTAACGTAGCCCTTCTTAAAGCTACCGCATCGCTCAACTGAGCTTCACTATTTCCACCACCTGTATTAATTACTAATGCTATTTTTTTAGTATTTAGAATGTCAACAATATGAGGAGACCCCTGATTTACTTTATTAATTTTTTTGCACTTAATCCCATGTTTGCTAATATAATCGGCAGTACCTGCCGTTCCACAAAGTGTAAAATTTAATTTAATTAATTGTTTTGCTAATTGTACCCCTTCTTCTTTATGGCTATTTTTCAAAGAAATAAAAGCTAAACCCTTTTTAGGAAGAGAGTTTGAGGCGGCAATCTGACTTTTAGCAAAAGCCATTCCGAAATTTTTGTCAAAACCCATTACTTCACCTGTAGACTTCATTTCTGGACCAAGTAAAAGATCACTATTTGGGAATTTATTGAATGGAAATACTGCTTCTTTAACTGCAAACATTTCTTTTGTTTTACTCTTTAAATTAAACTTAGTTAATTTTTCTCCAGCCATCACTCTTGAGGCTATTTTAGCAAGAGGTAAATTTTTTGCTTTTGAGACAAAAGGAACAGTTCTACTGGCTCTTGGATTTACCTCGATTACATAAATTTTATCGTTTTTAATAGCATATTGAACATTCATGAAACCTTTAACCTTAAGTGCTAGAGCTAATTTTTTTGTTTGATTTTCAATTTCTTTTATTAAAAAAGATTTAATTGATACCGGAGGCAGACTACAAGCAGAGTCACCTGAGTGAATTCCAGCTTCTTCTATATGCTGCATAATACCAGCTACAAAAACATTTTTTCCATCTGATATAGCATCAACATCAACTTCCATTGCATTATCAATAAACTTATCAATTAAGATTGGATTTTTTTCTGCTACTTTAAACGCCTCTTTTACAAAGTTCTTAAGCTGGCTTTTTTCATGAACTATTTCCATAGCTCTTCCTCCTAGCACATATGATGGTCTTACCATCAAGGGCAATCCTATTTTATCAGCTATCTTAATTGCTTGAGGAAAAGTTTTTGCTATACCGCTTTCAGCTTGATTTAAATTTAACTTGTTTAAAAGATTTCTAAATCTGTCCCTATCTTCGGCAAGATCAATCGATGTATATTGTGTTCCTAAAATTGGAAGCTTATTTTCGTGTAAAAATTTTGCGAGTTTAATGGGAGTTTGACCTCCAAATTGAGTTATCACTCCTTTCACATTTCCTTTTGATTCCTCTTTTTTAATAATGTTAAAAACATATTCATCAATTAAGTGTTCAAAATATAATCTATCACTTGTATCGTAGTCCGTTGATACAGTTTCCGGATTACAATTGACCATTATTGTTTCGTACTTAGCCTCTTTTAAAGCAAAACTAGCTTGGCAACAGCAATAATCAAACTCAATTCCTTGACCAATTCTATTTGGACCTCCACCCAGTATTATAATTTTATTTTTACTAGAAGGGTCAGATTCACATTCTACATAAGATGAGAAATGTCTTTGGTAAGTAGAATACATGTATGGAGTAAAAGATTTAAATTCTGCAGCACAAGTATCTACTTTTTTATAAACTGGTAAAAC
>CACBTF010000034.1 GCA_902542165.1 uncultured Pelagibacteraceae bacterium | reverse complement strand
TCAAAAACAGGAATTAATAGAATATCTGTTGGAAAAATTACACATAGCGCAAAATCGTTTGATACAACTTTATTATTTAGATAACTCTGCTTGAGCAGCAGCTAATCTTGCTACTGGGACTCTGAACGGAGAGCAGGAAACATAGTTTAGTCCTGTTCTAGAACAAAATTCAATACTCTTTGGATCGCCACCATGCTCGCCACAAATACCTAGCTTAATACTCTTATTTGTTTTCCTGCCCCTTGTAGAAGCTATTTCCACTAGCTCACCAACTCCATTTTGATCAATACTGACAAATGGATCTATATCAAAAATTTTATTATCAATATAATCTTTTAAAAATTTTCCTGAGTCATCTCGGCTTATACCAAATGTTGTTTGTGTTAAATCATTTGTTCCAAAACTGAAGAAATCAGCATGTTTTGAGATAGACTTCGCTTGTAAAGCGGCACGTGGTAATTCAATCATAGTGCCTACCATATACTCAAGTTTTAATTTATTCTTTTTCTCTATTTCTTTAGCTATTTTGTTAACTAAGGCTCTTAAAATTTTCAATTCAGAGTCAGAGGACACTAAAGGTATCATTATTTCTACAAAAGCTGCTTTTATTTTTTGTTTTTTTAATTCGACTATAGCTTCAAATATTGCTCTACATTGCATCTCATAAATCTCTGGAAAAGATATACCAAGTCTACATCCTCTATGTCCAAGCATAGGATTTTCTTCATGGAGTTCGGCTATTCTATCTTTAATTTCTTTCGCTGATAAATTTAAAGATCTAGCTACCTCCTCTATATCCTTGTCAGCTTTTGGTAAGAACTCATGAAGTGGAGGATCTAATAATCTTACTGTAACCGGTAAACCTGACATAACTTTAAATATTTTTTTAAAGTCTTCTTTTTGATGGGGTAAAAGTTTATCTAACGCACTATTTCTGTCGTCGTTTGATTTAGACAAAATCATTTGTCTAACAGATAAAATTCTCTCCTCATCAAAGAACATATGCTCAGTTCTACATAATCCGATGCCCTCTGCGCCAAACTCTCTAGCAGTTTTACTATCTACTTCCGTTTCGGCATTTGTTCTTACTTTTAATTTTCTAAATTCATCAGCCCATTTCATTATTGTAGAGAAGTATCCAGAAATTTCTGGTTGGACAGTAGGAACTAAACCTTTCATTACTTTTCCACTTCCACCATCTATAGTAATAATATCTCCTTCTTTAATAATTATGTCACCAGCTTTGAATTGTTTCAGATCATAATCTATTGTTATTTCACTTGAACCTGAAACACATGGTCTTCCCATTCCTCTTGCTACTACTGCGGCATGGCTTGTCATTCCTCCTCTTGCAGTGAGAATTCCTTTAGCTGCATGCATTCCATGTATATCTTCTGGTGAAGTTTCTAGCCTTACCAATATTGTATCTTGCATCATCCCATTTAATTTTTCTGCTTCATCGGCGGTAAAAACAACTTTACCACTTGCAGCACCTGGTGATGCAGGTAAACCCGAAGCAATTATTTCTCTCTCAACTTTATCGTCTAAAGTAGGATGTAATAAAGTATCTAGGGTATTCGGATCTATTCTTTTGATTGCCTCTTTTTTTGAAATTAATTTTTCTTTGACCATATCTACTGCAATTTTAATTGCAGCTTTAGCAGTTCTTTTCCCAGATCTTGTTTGAAGCATCCAAAGTTTATTATTTTCAACAGTAAATTCGATGTCTTGCATATCTTTATAATGCCTTTCTAACTTTAGAAATACTTTTGCAAGTTCTTTATAAACTTTAGGCATAGCCTCTTCCATTGAAGGATCTTTCGAGCCTGAGTCTTGTTTTGCTTTTTTTGTAATATATTGAGGAGTTCTAGTGCCCGCTACAACATCTTCACCCTGCGCGTTTATTAAAAATTCTCCAAAAAAGGAATTCTCTCCTGTTGAAGGATTTCTAGTAAAGGCAACGCCAGTTGAGCAATCATCACCCATATTTCCAAAAACCATAGCTTGTACATTTACAGCTGTTCCCCAATGGTCTGGAATTTGATTTAATTTTCTATAAGTTTTTGCTCTTTGACTATCCCAAGACAAAAATACAGCGTTAATCGCTCCTAATAATTGTTCTTTTACATCTTGAGGAAAATTAATTTTTTTTTCTTTTTTTACTAACTTTTTAAAATTAATAATTAATCCATCCCAATCGCTCTCATCTAGATCTGTGTCTAGCAAAACTCCTTTGGTTAACTTATAATTATCAATTAGCTCTTCAAACAAATGTCCTTCTACGCCCAAAACTACATTACTGTACATTTGTATAAATCTTCTATAGCTATCTTTTGCAAATCTTCCGTTTGATGTTTTCTTTTTTAATGACTTAACTGTTTTATCGTTAAGACCAAGATTTAAAATTGTATCCATCATACCAGGCATAGAA
>CACBTF010000033.1 GCA_902542165.1 uncultured Pelagibacteraceae bacterium | reverse complement strand
AGCAACTAATAGATTTGAGGCTACAAGGGATAAAATCCAAAAATATTTAAATGCTAAACACAGAGAAGAAATTATATTTACTAAAGGCGCAACAGAAGCAATAAATTTAGTAGCATCGTCCTATGGAAAAAAATACATAAAAGAAGGTGATGAAGTATTAATTACAGAGTTAGAACATCACTCTAATTATGTGCCTTGGAACTATTTAAGAACTGATAAAGGCGCAGTTATAAAATTTGCTAAAGTTAATGAAAATGGTGATGTTGAAATAGAGGAAATAAAAAAACTTTTAACAAATAAAACAAAAATTATTGCAATCACTCACATTTCAAATGTTACTGGAGCAATTTTACCAATTACAAAAATTGTAGATCTTGCAAAAGAAAAAAATATTCCAGTTTTAATTGATGGGACACAAGGTGCACCTCATTCTGAAATTGATATGCAGAAAATAGGATGTGATTTTTACGCAATATCTTGCCACAAAATGTATGGTCCAAATGGTCTAGGTGTGTTGTATATGAAAAAAAAATGGGTTGATGACTTACCTCCATATCAAGGTGGAGGGGGAATGATTAATGAGGTAAAAAAAGATAATATTACTTTTGCCGATGCATATACAAAATTTGAAGCTGGAACAATGCAAACAGCAGAAGTAGTTGCATTCGCAGAAGCATTAAATTTTATTGAAGACATAGGTATCAAAAAAATAGCGTCTCATGAAAATGAAATTTTGCAATACGGATTAGAAAAATTAAGAAAAAATAATTCTGTAAATATTATTGGAGATCCAAAAGAAAGAGGGTCGGTTTTGTGCTTTACTTTAAAAGGTATTCACCCTCACGATATTGCAACTATTTTAGATGATGATGGTGTAGCAATTAGAGCGGGACATCATTGTTGTCAAATATTACATGATAAGCTTGGTATACCAGCAACAGCAAGAGCTTCTATTGGAGTTTATAATGACAAAGAAGACATGGACAAATTATCAGATTCAATTAAAAATTGTCAGAAAGTATTTCAAAATTAAATGGATTTAAAAGAGTTATATCAGGAAATAATTTTAGACCATGGTAAGAATCCTAGAAACAAAGGTAAGTGCGATGGATATACCAACGATGCAAAAGCTCATAATCCTTTATGTGGTGACAAAGTTCATATTTATTTGAAGCTTAATAAAGATAAAGAAATTGAAGATTTAAGTTTTGAGGGAGAAGGTTGCGCAATCTCATTAGCGTCAGCATCTATTTTGACTGAAACAGTAAAAGGAAAAGATTTATCTTTTTTGAAGAAAATAAATGAAGATTTTCTAAACATGATTAAGAATAAAACAAAAATTACAATTAACAGTCTTTCGGAGGATCAGATAACAACAATTTCATCTTTGTCTGGAGTGCAAGAGTTTCCAATGAGAGTTAAATGCGCAACAATGGCTTGGCATACTTGTTTGTCAGCAATAGAGAAAAAATGAGTGAACTAAAAAACAAAATAGTTGCAGAAATTAAAAAGATTTATGATCCTGAAATACCAGTTAATATTTATGAGCTTGGGCTCATTTACAAAATAGAAATCAGTGATGAAAAAAAAGTAAATATAGAAATGACTTTGACCTCACCAAACTGCCCTGTTGCTGAAAGTTTGCCTAAAATGGTAAAAGATAATGTATTAAAAATTGAAGAAGTTTCTGACGTTGACTTAAAATTAGTGTGGAGTCCACCTTGGACTAAAGATATGATGTCAGAGACAGCGAAATTAGAATTAAATTTATGAGCGAACAAGTAATAAAATTAAGTACAAATGCAGCTGAAAGAATTAAAGAAATTATGTCTAAGGCAGAAGATAAAGCTATTGGTGTAAGAGTTGGTGTTAAGTCAGGAGGTTGTGCGGGAATGTCTTATGTGATGGAATATGCAAAAGATATTAAACCTAATGAAGAAGTTATAGAGGAAAAGGGTGTAAAGGTTTTGATTGATCCAAAAGCAATTATGTATCTTTTAGGAACAGAAATGGATTACAAGAAAGAAAAATTTTCCTCTCAATTCATATTTAAGAATCCAAACGAAACTGAGCGTTGCGGTTGCGGCGAGTCTTTTAAAGTTTAGCCGCTATAATACATCTCAAATTCAATTGGATGTGGTGTATGCTCAAATTTATAGATTTCTTGGAACTTTAACTCAATGTAAGCATCGATCTGATCATCGGTAAACACTCCACCTTCAGTTAAGAATTTTCTATCTTTATCAAGACTTTGCATTGCTTCTCTTAAAGAACCACAAACTGTAGGAAGTTTTTTTACTTCATCTTCAGATAAAGAGTATAAATCTTGATCGAAAGCTTTGCCTGGATCTATTTTATTTTTAATTCCATCTATTCCAGCCATCAGCATTGATGCAAAAGTTAAATAAGGATTACCAGCAGCATCTGGAAATCTAATTTCCATTCTTGCAGCCTTTGGATTCATAATTACTGGTATTCTACATGAC
>CACBTF010000032.1 GCA_902542165.1 uncultured Pelagibacteraceae bacterium | reverse complement strand
TGAGATTTGGGATTGGAATGAATACCGACCATACTTTGGAAGAGGTAGGTTTACAATTTTCAGTTACTAGGGAAAGAATTCGACAGATAGAAGCAAAAGCTTTAAGAAAACTTAAACATCCAAGTAGGTCTAAACAACTAAAAAGCTTCTTAGAAAAATAATTTATTGTGATATAAGTTTTCTATTAAGGGCCTGTAGCTCAGTTGGTTAGAGCAGTACACTCATAATGTATTGGTCCCAGGTTCGAGTCCTGGCGGGCCCACCAAATCAATTTTTTGTGAATTCTTCTAATTTCCCAATAAGAATATTGATATCATTATTATTTGAATTCAAAATAGAAGAAAATTCTTCTTTTTGAGTTCTTGCTAAACTTAATCCCTCTACAATCAAATCTCTTATAAGTGGTTTCTCAGGATTTTTTGTGTATATTCTCCAATCGATTTTTATTTCAGGACCACCATCAGCTGGTTCTACTTTTGAGTTTACAATTGTATAGTTAGCACTTTTTTTATCTTCGCCTAATATTTCAAATTTACTAGAGGAGTAATCTGATAGTCTTGAAGTAAGAGTCTTTAAAAAATATTTTTCAAAAGAAACTTTATATTTCAAGATATCACTTTCATTCGAAGATTTTCTTAATTCTCCCAGAGTGTAAAGACCAAGAGCATTTATATCAACATTTTCTAAGGCTACTTTCTCAATAAATTCTGATTTTTGATCTTTGTTTAAATTTTTATCTGATAATGTTTTGATTGCTTCGTTAACTAATTCATTCACAAAATCTCTTGGGTTAGAGCTGTAAGCCCATACGGAGTTTTGTATTAAAAAAAGAAATGAGAGTAAAATTAAACTAAATTTTTTCATTACTTTTTTAATTATCTAAGTTTCCCCATTCATCTTCATCTTCAATGGAATTTCTGACTTTATTTTCTCTATCCTGTAAATAGATACTTTTAAAGGACGAATATAAATCAATTGATGTTTTTTCTAAACTTTCTAAGTTTTTATCGTTGTCTGCTCTGAAATTTACAGCTCCAGTAGTTTTTACAGAAAAATAATCTAAAGAGTTTCCTGATGTCCCAAACATCTCATGTTCTCTAATCGTAACATGTGCAAATGGGTCTATGAAAGTGTCAGCAAGTAATCCTATAGAATCCCTTACGGTAGTAGGGCCTAAAACAGGTAGAACGAAATAACAACCAGGTCCGATTCCATAAGACCCTAAAGTTTGTCCTACATCTTCTTTGTGTGGCTTGAGACCTAATTTTTCAGCAGGATTTAGAAAACCTAATATTCCTACTGTTGTATTTAAAGCGAAACTTCCGATTGAATGTCCTAACTGCTTAAAGTTTCCTTGTAACAAATTATTTGGGATAGATAACAAAGTTCCTATATTAGAGGTAAAATTGCTCGCACCTGATTTAATTGGAGAAGGAAGTTTATTATAGCCTTTTGCTATAGGCTCCAAAACAACATCATCAAGCGCCATATTGAATTTGAAAACTGCGCGACTTGTACTCTCGAAGCATTCCTCAGTGGAATTAGCATTTGTTGTTAGCAAATTTAAGATTGAAAATACAAATACTAAAATCTTAAATTTTTCAAAAATTTGCATATTGGCTATATATATAATTTTAAACTATATTCTATATCAAATTTAACTTAAAATTGTCTAAATTATGCTAAAAAAAACGCTTTAATTTCATGAATTATATTGAAGATTATTCCCCAAATCATTCCAAAAAAAGTAGATTTAAAAAAAATATTAAATTTGTAATTATTCATTACACTGGAATGCAATCAGAAATTGAATCAATCAATAGATTAAAAAATCCTAAATTTAAAGTTAGTTGTCACTACCTTATCAATAGAAGAGGAGATATTATCCAACTGGTCAAAGATAGATATATAGCCTGGCACGCAGGTAAGTCCAAATGGAAAAAATTTATTAACCTTAACAGCAGCTCTATAGGCATTGAATTAACAAATAAAGGTCATCAATTTGGTTATGAAAATTTTAACAATAAACAAATAAATAGTTTAATCCGACTATGTAAAAATTTAAAAAAAAAGTATAATTTAAAAAAAGAGAACTTTTTAGGTCACTCCGATATAGCCCCTTTGAGAAAAAATGATCCTGGGGAGAAATTTCCTTGGAAAAAATTGAGTGCTCACAACCTTGGTTGCTGGTATTCGACGAAAAAATACAAATTTAAAAACAAATCAAATGCACTCATTAAAATATTATTTTTTAAAAATCTTTATAAATTGGGATATAGATATTTTGACCTCAAAAGAAGAAACGTAAGAGACAAAAAGGTTATTAAAGCGTTCCAACAGCATTACCTTCCAAATAATGTAAATGGGAAAATAGATAAAAAAACCTTTAAAATTAGCCATTTTTTAACTCATTGATCTATAATTTCTTGATTTATTTAAATTAATGAAATAAAAGTCTTTTGCCAGATAATTGGATTGTCGCTGATGAAAATTCATCAGAGGAAAGTCCGGGCTCCGTAAAGACACAGTGCCAGTTAACGACTGGCGAGGGTGACTTCAGGGATAGTGCCACAGAAAATAAACCGCCTTATCAAGGCAAGGGTGAAACGGCGAGGTAAGAGCTCACCGGTTTTTTGGTAACAAAAAACGCAAGGCAAACCCCACTGGGAGCAAGGTTAAATAGAGAGGACACTGTGATTTATCACAAAAAACAGTCTTTAGTTAGTTCTCTGGGTTAGCCGCTTGAGCTCAAATGTGAATTTGAGCCTAGAGAAATGACAACTTAAATGACAGAACCCGGCTTATAGATTATCTGGCAAATCCACCTTAATTTTTGTTCTATTTTTGTACTTTTCCTCAAATATAT
>CACBTF010000031.1 GCA_902542165.1 uncultured Pelagibacteraceae bacterium | reverse complement strand
ATGGTTCATTAAAAAAGGATGTAATTGGGGGGTTCGGTTCATTATTTGATATAAGTAATATAGGTATAAAAGATCCAGTTATTGTGTCGTGCACAGATGGGGTCGGAACTAAAGTTGAATTGGCCAATAAGTTTAAAAAATTTGATACTATTGGGGTCGACTTAGTTGCAATGTGCATTAATGACTTAATTGTTCAAGGCGCAAAGCCACTATTTTTTTTAGATTACATTGCTGTTGGTAAATTAGAAATAAATAAAACTAAAAAAATTTTAAAAGGTATTTTTAAAGGATGTCAGTTATCTGAATGTGAATTGATCGGAGGTGAAACTGCTGAAATGCCAGATACATACTCTAAGGATAAATTTGATTTAGCTGGCTTTAGTGTGGGTATAGTTTCAAAAAAAAAAATTTTAGAAAAATATAATGTAAAAAAAAATGATATTGTTTTGGCTATTCCCTCTAATGGAATACATTCAAATGGGTTCTCACTAGTAAGATCAGTTTTAAAAATGAATAAGCTTCCTTCAAATTTAAAAAAAGAAATCCTAAAACCAACAAAAATTTATTCAAAAGAAATTCTCAAATTAACAAACAAAAATCTCATTAATTCAGCTGCTCATATCACAGGTGGTGGTTTAATTGAAAACTTACTCAGATCTGTGCCTGAAAATTTAACATTAAATGTTGATCTTTCTAAAATAAAAGTAACTAAAATTTTTAAGTGGCTTAAGAAAAAAAATATTTCAGATAAAGAAATGATGCAAACATTTAATTGTGGAGTTGGTTTTTGTATTATTGTCTCAAAGAAAAATGTTTCAAAAATAAAGAAAAATTTCTCTAAAAAATATACTCCTTACGAAATAGGTTTTATCTCTAAAAGTAATAAAAAAGTAAATCTATTCAACTCTTTAAGATGGTAAAAAAAAACACTTGTGTTTTTATATCTGGTCAAGGCTCTAATCTGAAAAATCTCATAATGCGGTCAAGAGATGACAGTTTTCCTATTAATATTCGTTTAATAATTAGTAATAATAAAAAAGCTTACGGCATAAACTATGCTAAAAAATTTAAAATACCATATATATTTATTGATACTTCTTATCTAAATTATGAAAATAAAGTTTTTTTAAATTTAAAAAAATATAAAATTTCTTTTATTTGTCTCGCTGGTTACATGAAAATTATTTCTAGTAATCTTATTAGAAATTTTAATAAAAAAATTATTAATGTTCACCCTTCTCTTCTTCCAAAATTTAAAGGCCTTAACACGTTTTCAAGAATGTTAAAAAATAAAGAAATCAAAGGTGGGTGCACAGTACATTATGTTGATGAAAAATTAGATAGTGGCAGACCTATTGTTCAAAAATCGTTTTTTATCAAAATTAACGATAATAAATTTGATTTAAAGAAAAAAACTCAAAAACTTGAATATACTGCCTTTCCTGAAGCTATAATCAAAATTTTTAGAAATTATTAGTTATTAAAAAAAAAATCTATCTCTTTTTTAGCGTTTTCTACAGAGTCAGAACCATGCACTGAATTTTTGTCTATTGAAATTCCATATAATCTTCTAATCGTATTTTCCTCAGCTTCTTTTGGATTAGTTGCACCCATTAATTTTCTATTTGCTAGCACAGCGTTTTTACCTTCTAAAATCATTACAACTATAGGTCCAGAAGATAAATATGCACATAAATCATTATAAAAAGGTTTTGATTGATGTACTTTATAAAATTCTGATGCTTCTTCTTTGGTAATATGAATTTTTTTACTTTCTTTAACAATCAAATCATTTTTTTCAAATATTTTTTTAATTTCGTCTGATAGATTTCTATCTACAGCGTCTGGTTTTATTATTGATAAAGTTTGTTCAATATTACTCATATTGTTCTTCAATTAATTGATTCAATAATCTTACTCCAAACCCTGTTGCGCCTCCTGAATTAAGTGCGCCACCGTATTTTGAAAAAGCCATACCTGCAATATCCAAGTGAGCCCAAGGAGTTTTGTTTAAAATAAACCTTTGTAAAAACTGAGCTGCAGTAGTTGATCCTGCGCCACCTACATAATTTATATTTTGCACGTCAGCATTTTTAGAATTCATTAGCTTATCATAATTTTTGTGAAGAGGCATCCTCCACAATTTCTCCTCCACTTTTTCTCCAGCAGCAAGAATTTGTTTTGATAAATTATCATCATTAGAAAATAAACCTGCATATTCAGATCCTAAACAAACAATTATAGCACCAGTAAGAGTGGCGAGATCTACAATAAATTTTGGCTTAAATTTTTTTTCTGTAAAGCTTAAAGCATCTGCTAAAACTAGTCTACCTTCAGCATCTGTATTTAATACTTCAATAGTTTTTCCACTATAAGATTTTACTATATCCCCTGGTCTTTGCGCGACACCACTAACCATATTTTCTACAAGCCCAACTACACCAACAGCATTAACTTTTGCTTTTCTTAATGCTAAACTCTTCATTAAACCAACTACAGCAGCGGAACCTGCCATATCATACGTCATATCTTCCATAAATCTGGCAGGTTTTAAAGAATAACCACCAGTATCGAAAGTAACTCCTTTTCCCACGAACGCTAAAGGTTTTGATTTATTTTTCGCACCGTTCCATTCCATTGTAACTAGATAAGAACCTCTAATGCTGCCCATGCCAACTCCAAGTAAAGCATTCATTCCAAGTTTTTTTAATTTTTTTTTATCATAAATATTAATCTTTAATCCATCTTTTTTTAAAGAATTTAATCTTTTAGCATACTCATCTGGATGAAGAACATTGCCTGGCTCAGAAACTAAATCTCTTGCATAAAATGTTCCCTCCTCTAAAGCTTTAAACTTTGTTTGGTGTTTAGTAGAAGGTTTATTTTTGTTTCCAACAACATTTAAAGAAATAATTCTTGTTTCTTTTTTTGTTTTATATTTTTTGAATTCATAAGATTTTAATCTTAAGCCATGAAGAAAATGGCATATAAATTCTTTTTGTTTGCTGATTATGCTGTCAGAATTAATAGTATAAACTGTGTTTTTGCCATGGTTTATACGCACATATAATTCTGCTCCTAAACTTTCTACTTCTGAAGTTTTTAAATCC
>CACBTF010000030.1 GCA_902542165.1 uncultured Pelagibacteraceae bacterium | reverse complement strand
AGTTGGACGGAGTTCCCTGCTAAACACCTACCTGTTTATCAGGATAAAAAGGAACTTGAACTAGTTTTAAGTAAAATTAAAAAGTATCCCCCATTAGTTTTTGCTGGTGAGTCTAGATCTTTAAAAAAATCTTTAGCAGAAGTAGCTGCAGGAAAAGCATTTTTATTACAGGGTGGAGATTGCGCAGAGAGTTTTGCAGAATTTCATCCTGATAACATAAGAGATACTTTTAAAGTTCTTCTACAAATGTCTTTAGTTTTAACTGCATCAGCTTCTGTACCAGTTGTAAAAGTTGGAAGAATTGCTGGGCAATTTTCAAAACCTAGGAGTGCGCCTACTGAAAAAAAAGATGGAAAAGAATTACCAAGTTATTTGGGTGACAATATAAATGGAATGGAATTTACTGAAAAGGCTAGAATTCCAGATGCAAAAAGATTGTTTAGAGCATACTCTCAATCAGCGTCAACTTTAAATTTATTGAGAGCTTTTTCTCAAGGAGGATTTGCTGATCTAAGACAAGTGCATTTATGGAACTTAGGATTTATCAAAGATAAAACTAAAGGTAAATATAAAGAGATTGAAGAAAAGATAAGTGATGCACTCGCTTTCATGGAAGCTTGCGGAATTAATTCTGACAATAATAGAAGATTAAGAACAGTAAATTTTTATACATCACACGAAGCTTTACATTTACCATTCGAGGAGTCTATGACGCGTATAGATTCAACAACAGGTGAATATCACGACACCTCAGCTCATTTTGTATGGATAGGTGACAGAACAAGACAAACCGACGGAGCCCATGTAGAATTTTGTAGAGGAATAAAAAATCCTATAGGTCTTAAATGTGGTCCAACATTAAAACCAGATGAATTAATTAATTTATGCAATATTCTTAACCCTGAAAATGAAGCTGGGAGATTAACATTAATTTCAAGATTTGGAGCTGATAATGTTCAAAAATATTTACCAAAATTAATGCAAGCAATCAAAAAAGAAGGTCTCAAAGTTATTTGGTCATGCGATCCTATGCACGGCAATACAATTAAAGCAGCTACAGGATTTAAAACTAGGCCTTTTGAAAATGTTCTTAAAGAGGTCAAAAATTTCTTTGCAGTTAGTCATGCAGAAAAAAGTTATGCTGGTGGACTACATATCGAAATGACTGGTCAAGATGTAACTGAATGTACAGGTGGAGCTCAAAAAATATCTGATACAGATCTTTCTAGTAGATATAGAACTCACTGCGACCCAAGGTTAAATGCAGATCAAGCTTTAGAGTTAGCTTTCTTGATTTCTGAAGAAATTAAGAAAAATTCAAAAATATCAAATAAAATTATTCAAGCTGCGTCTTAATAATTATTGTAATTATTAAGACCAAACCTTAAAAGAAAGGTAAGGTATTAATTATGGATGTAAAAGAGAGAGCTAAAGTAATAACTGACTGGATAGACAACTATTGCAATAGCGCAACTTATAAGCCAAAATCTTTGATAGTAGGAATATCTGGGGGAATTGACTCTTCTGTAGTTAGTACTTTATGTGCAAACACTGGTAGAAAAACAATTGTGTTAACAATGCCAATTAAACAAATAAAATCTCAACATGATTTAAGTTTGACACATGCTAAATGGTTAAAACAAAAATATAATAATGTTGAACACCATTTGTTAGAGATGGATAAAATCTTTAACTCATTTTCTCAAGTTTTAAATAAATTTGATAATGAACATGGATATGCAAACTCAAGAGCAAGGTTGAGAATGGCGACTTTATACCAAGTAGCAGCAGCAAATAAAGGAATTGTTGTTGGAACAGGTAACAAAGTTGAAGATTTTGGTGTTGGTTTTTATACTAAATATGGTGATGGTGGGGTTGATATCTCCCCTATAGCTGATTGTAGTAAATCTCAAGTGTGGGAATTAGGCAGGCATCTCGGTGTGTCGGAAGAAATAATTAATGCCCAACCCACAGATGGTCTATGGGATGATGGAAGAAACGATATAGAACAACTTGGAATGAGTTACGCAGATTTAGAAAAAGCTATGGAAAATAAAGATGACCCAAACTACCAAAAATATTTAGAACTAAGAGAGAAAAACTTACACAAGATGAAACCGATACCGGTATGCACATTTAATGAATAGCTTAAAATTAACAAATTCTCTTACCAGAAAAAAAGAAGTATTTAAGCCAAATAATATAAAAAAGATTTCCTTATACGCTTGTGGTCCGACTGTATACGAGAGTCCCCATGTAGGTAATGCAAGAACCCTTGTAGTGTTTGATGTTTTATTTAGAGTTTTAAAGGTTCTCTACAATTCAAACGTAACTTATGTAAGAAATATTACTGATGTAGATGATAAGATAATAGAAGCTTCTCAAAATAATAAAGAAGATATAAATGAAATTACTAATAGGGTAATTAAAATTTTTCATGAAAATTGTAAGAGTCTAAACTGTTTAAAACCAACGATAGAGCCAAAAGCCACAGAACATGTAAAAGAAATGATTGAAATGACATCTTCATTAATCAAAAAGGGATTTGCTTACGAAAATAAAAACCATGTTTTTTTTACTGTGAGCAAATTTAAAGATTATGGAAAATTATCAAACAAAAATTTAGATGAGTTAAGGGCAGGGAGCAGAATAGAAATTTCTGATCTAAAAAAAAATCCAATGGACTTTGTTTTATGGAAGCCTTCAAAGGAGAAAGACCCTGGTTGGGAGTCGCCCTGGGGAAGAGGTAGACCGGGCTGGCATCTTGAATGTTCAGCAATGAGTGAAAAATACCTTGGTAAAAATTTAGATATTCATGGCGGCGGTCTTGATTTAATTTTTCCTCATCATGAAAATGAGATAGCCCAATCCTGTTGTAACAATAATACGAAAAATTTTGCAAATTATTGGGTTCATAACGGATTTGTGACTATCAATAAAGAAAAGATGTCAAAGTCTTTAGGCAATATAATTTCTATAACTGACGCAACTAAAAAATATTCTGGTCAGGTCGTAAGGTTAGCATTATTAAGTGCTCACTACAGTCAACCACTAGATTGGAATGATAAACTTTTAGAAAATCAACGAACAACCATCGAAAAATGGTATCAATTGTATGAAAAAAATGATGAAGAAATTCCTTTAAAAGAGATAGACATGTTGCTAGATGATTTAAATACTCCTGGTTTCATTGCTAAAATTCACGAACTTTATGCAAATGCAAATAAAGGTGATGAAAAAAGTAAAAAATTT
>CACBTF010000029.1 GCA_902542165.1 uncultured Pelagibacteraceae bacterium | reverse complement strand
TTTATACAATTCTTTTCGATCTAGATGGTACAATTGTAAATACCGCTCCAGATTTAATGGCGGCTCACAATCATGTTATGAAAAAATTTGGTCATGCTGAAAAAAAACTATCAGATATTAAATCCTTGGCAGGTAAAGGTGCCTGGGTAATGATGCAAAGATCATTTAAAGAAGAAATTAAAGATGAGAAAATAAAAAAAGAAATGACAAAAGAATTTATAGACTATTACGCAAAAAATATTGATAAAAATAGCCAACCATTAAAAGGTTCTATTGAATTTTTCAATTGGGCAAAAAATAAAAATATTTCTATGGGTGTATGCACCAACAAACAAGAGAAATTGGCTATAGATCTTTTAAAAAAATTAGATATTTACCAATACTTTGAATACGTAGCTGGTTGTGACACTTTCTCTTTTAATAAACCTGATCCTCGTCATCTAACTGATGTAGTTGAAATTATCGGTGGAGATTTGAAAAAATCAATTATGGTTGGAGACAGTGAAGTAGATGCAAATTCAGCTCACAATGCCAATTTACCGTTTGTATTAGTTAAAGATGGATATACTGAAAAAACTGAAAAAGAAATTAAACATGATGAATTAATTAGTGACTTTGTAGGTTTTGAAAAAATTATAGAAAAATATTTATGATAACATTCGCTCTATTTTCGGCATTATCTGCTTTTTATTTTACAATGTTTTTTACACCTGGTCCTAATAACGCGATGCTTACCACATCGGGAATGAAATTTGGTTTTATAAGAACTTTACCACATTTAATTGGAATTCCCTTAGGTCATATTTTACAAATTGGTTTAACTTGTTTTGGTTTAGCAAATTTGTTTTTACTTTATCCTCAAGTTCAATTTTATATGAAAATTTTATGTTTTATTTATTTAGTTTATTTAGGATGGAAAATGATTGGTTCATTTAGCATGGTTCAAAAAGAATCTGGTAGACCTTTAAGATTTTATGAGGCATCTTTATTTCAATTTATAAACCCTAAAGCTTGGTCAATTGCTGTTACAGTTGCTTCAGGTTTTTTTCCTACTGATGAAAATATTTTTATTGGGGTTGCATTTGTAACAATTACAGCTGCAGCAATATGTTTTCCAACAATTAGTTTGTGGGCATTGTTTGGAAGTGGTTTGAGAAAATTTGTAACAGATGTAAAAATAAAAAAAATTATCGAATATTTACTTGCTGTTTTATTAGTTTTAACTGGACTATTTATATTATTTAAATAATCTTTGATTTTTAGATCTTGCTCTAATATAAATCCTTTCAAATGCATTTTACTAAAAAAACAGTTTCAGAAAAACGTTCAAATTTAATTAAAAATTTAAAATCAAAAAAACTATTAAGATTTCCTGGAGCATATAATCCTCTATGTGCTAAGCTAATTGCCGAAATAGGTTTTGATGGTGTTTATGTTTCAGGTGGCGTCATGTCTAACGATCTTGGTTTACCTGACATTGGTTTAACAACTTTAGAACAAGTAAGCTACCGCAGTAATCAAATTGCTAGAGTTACTGATCTTCCAACCATAGTTGATATAGATACTGGATTTGGAAATTGTAAAAAAACAGTTGAAACCTTTGAAAGTAAAGGTTTAGCTGGATGTCATTTAGAAGATCAAATAGCAGAAAAAAGATGTGGTCATTTAGATAACAAAGAACTTGTTTCAAAAGAGGAAATGGTAAAAAAAATTCAAGAGTCAGTAAAAGCAAGAAAAGATAAAAATTTTTTGATAATCGCAAGGACAGATGCAAATTCAGTTGAAGGTTTAGACAAAACGTTAGAGAGAATAAAAGCTTATGAGGACGCTGGAGCTGATATGATTTTTCCAGAAGCTATGAAAGATGAAAGCGAATTTGAAAAAGTTAGACAAGCAGCAAAAGGATATTTGTTAGCTAATATGACTGAATTTGGAAAATCTAAATTATTGAATAAAAAACAATTAGAAGATTTAGGTTATAACCTTGTCATTTATCCTGTAAGTACACAGCGACTAGCAATGCAAAATGTGGAAATAGGTTTAAAGTCAATATTTAACGATGGTCATCAAAACAATATTATTGACAAAATGCAGACTAGAAAAAGGTTGTACGAGTTAGTAGAATATGAGAAATACAATACTCCTGATAAAAAAATTACTGATTTTTCTACAGAAGGACATGAATAATGAGTGAAGAAATTAAAAAAGGTTTACTTGGTATAGTTGTTGATGAAACAACAATATCCCATGTTGTACCAGAGTTAAGCGCACTTACTTACAGAGGTTATACAGTTCAAGAACTCTGTGATAAGTGTGATTTTGAAGAGGTTGCGTATCTTGTTCTTAATGGTGAGCTACCTAACAAAAACCAACTTAGAAGATTTATCAAGCAAGAACGGTCTGAAAGAAAACTTTCAAAGCAAATATTAAGCGATATTAAAAAGATGCCAAAAAATGCACATCCTATGGATGTGATTAGAACATGTGTAAGTCTAATGGCATTAGAGGATAAAGATACTAAAGATAATTCTCCTAAAGCAAATATGAGAAAAGCAATGAGAATATTTGCCAAAACTCCTACTGCTGTTGCCGCATATTTTAGATCAAGAAAAGGTAAAAGCATAATTTCTCCTAGTAAAAATTTATCTTTTTCAGAGAATTTTTTTAAAATGATGTTCAACAAAGTGCCAGATAAAGAAATAGTGAGAGCATTTGATATCTCTTTAATTTTATACGCTGAACATAGTTTTAATGTTTCAACTTTTACAGCTAGAACAATTACCTCAAGTTTGTCAGATTTACATGGAGCAATCACTGGAGCTATAGCTTCATTAAAAGGTCCATTGCATGGCGGTGCAAACGAAGCTGTGATGCACATGATGAAAGAAATAGGAAAACCAGAAAAGGCAAAAGCTTGGATTGAAAATGCATTAAACAAAAAGAAAGTTGTAATGGGATTTGGTCACAGAGTTTATAGGACAGGAGACTCTAGAGTGCCTACAATGAAACACTACATGTTCAAAGTAGCTAAACTTTTAAAAAAAGAAAAATATACAAGAATGTATGAAATTTTAGAAAAAGTAATGTTAGAAAAAAAGAATATCCATCCAAATGTCGACTTCCCGTGTGGTCCAACGTATTACATGATGGGAATAGATATTGATTTCTACACACCAATATTTGTAATGTCTCGAATTACAGGTTGGTCAGCACACATCATGGAACAACATGCTTCTAATAAATTGATTAGACCTTTATCAAAATATAGAGGTGCTGAAGTAAGAGAAGTAATGCTTTTAAATCAAAGATGATATCTTTAACCAATTTTCTTCTTCTTTTAATACTTTCCATATTCACAACATATACATTTATGAATTGGAAAGGTATTGATAAGGGGCCAAAACTGACAATTGTTTTTCAATTTATAGGTTGGACTGTTTTATTTTTTTTGATTGTTTTTGCTCTCAAAATGTTTGGATTAATTAACGAGTTTTAATTATTTTCTGAGTTATTCTATCTAATATTATCGCTAAAATTACTATTCCTGTTCCGCCAATAACAGCTGAACCTACATCTAATCTACCTAACGCAATATAAACA
>CACBTF010000028.1 GCA_902542165.1 uncultured Pelagibacteraceae bacterium | reverse complement strand
TAAACTCTGTCAGCGTAATACAGATAAGATACTGCACCCGATTGAAAAGAAGCAATAATTGTTCCAACTAAAATATTTATTTGTGTCACACCAGAAGATAAAATACTAGGTAACAATTTTTTGAAAAAAAATCTTACTTTATTACTAAACCTTAAGCTAAAACTAATAGCGGGTTTGTAGAATTTTAGCGTAACGTAAATTAAAAAAAATAATTGAATTATACCTGCTATAGTAACACCATAAGAAAGATTTTTTACATAGTCCAAGTCTTTTGTGTATGAGTAAATCAAACTTAAAATCAAAATTACATTTAAAATTATTGGTGCTGCTGCAGCAGCAGCAAATTTGTTATTTGAGTTTAAAATTCCTGTAAAAAAAGATGATAGACTCACAAACAATAAAAAAGGAAATGTAATTCTTGTGAGCTCAACAGCTAAATTAAATTTGATTTGATCTCCTAAAAAACCTGGTGCAATAATATAAATCAAATATGGTGTACAAATCTCAGCTATAGTGATTATGAATAATAAAATTAACAATAAAGAACTTAAAACATCATCAGCGAACTTTTTTCCTTTTTTTTTGTTTTCAATTTTGGCAGATGTATAACTAGGTATGAAGGCGGCATTAAATGTCCCTTCAGCAAATAATCGTCTAAAAGTATTAGGTAATCTAAATGCTACAAAAAAAGCATCGGCAAAAATTGATGCCCCAAGAAATATTGCAATCAAAATATCTCTAAAATAACCTAAAATTCTACTGATTAATGTAAAAAAACTAAATACTGTTGTAGAAGATAGTAAGTTCATAAATTCTTAATTAGGCCATAAATTTTTAGTGAATTATTATTTTTTATATTACATACTCATTTAATTAAATGCCAAAAAAAACAGAAATAGATCACTATTCAGATAAAGAAGCACTTGATTTTCATATAAATGGTAAGTCAGGCAAAATTGAGATAGGTTCATCAAAACCCCTTACAACTAAGAGAGATTTATCTCTAGCTTATTCACCGGGTGTTGCAGCGCCGGTAAAAGAAATCGCAAAAAATCCTGGACTTGCATATGATTATACAAGTAAAGGCAATCTTGTAGCGGTAATAAGTAATGGAAGTGCAATTTTAGGATTAGGAAATTTAGGTTCACTTGCATCTAAGCCGGTAATGGAAGGAAAGTCAGTTTTATTTAAACGTTTTGCTGATATAGACTCAATTGATATTGAGATAGATAACAAAGATGCAAATTCAATTATTGAAACAATAAAAAATATAAGCGGTACGTTTGGCGGTATCAATCTTGAGGATATAGCAGCACCAGACTGTTTTATTATCGAACAAAAGTTAAAAGAAACTTTAGATATCCCAGTTTTTCATGATGATCAGCACGGCACTGCTATTATAACAACAGCGGCTTTGATTAACGCTTTAGATATTTCTAAGAAAAAAATCTCAAACGTCAAAATAGTTATTAACGGTGCTGGAGCTTCAGCTCAAGCTTGTGCAAATTTATTTAAAAGTTCAGGTGTAAAAAGTGAAAATATGATTATGTGTGATAGTAAAGGTGTTATTTATAAAGGAAGAAAAAATATCGATCAGTTCAAATCTGCATTTGCCATTGATACAAAACTTAGAACACTTGCTGAAGCTATAAAGGGAGCTGATGTATTTCTCGGTTTATCGGCCAAAGATGTAGTAAGTAAAGAGATGGTTAAGTCTATGTCAAAAAATCCGATTATATTTGCGTGCGCTAATCCTGATCCTGAGATAAAACCTGAATTGATTCAAGAAGTAAGAGACGATGCAATTATTGCTACTGGCCGTTCTGATTATCCTAATCAAGTAAATAATCTAATTGGTTTTCCTTATATATTCAGAGGTGCCCTCGATGTAAGAGCAAAAGCAATCAATGAAGAAATGAAAGTTGCTGCTGCAAATGCAATAGCGTTATTAGCTAGAGAAAATGTTCCTGATGAAGTTGTTGCTGCATATGGTGGAGATCGACCAAGATATGGAAAAAATTATATTATACCTTCAACTTTTGATCCAAGATTAATCAGTGTGATTCCAGCAGCAGTTGCTGAAGCTGCAATGAAAAGTGGAGCAGCTAGAAAAAAAATTGAAGACGTGGAGCTATACAAAGATCAATTATCAAATCGTTTAGATCCATCAATGTCAATAATGCAGGGGATAAATGCTAAAGTAAGAAAAAATCCAAAAAGAGTAATTTTTGCTGAGGGAGAGGATGAGAACATGCTTAAAGCAGCAATCGAATTTGGAAGAAATAAATTAGGAGTACCAATATTAATTGGATCTGAAAATAGAGTTAGGGAACAATTAAAAAAAATAGGATTAGATGAAAACTATAAAATTGAAATTGTTAACTCCACAGATAAAGAAAAAAGAGAAAGATACGTTAAGCATCTATACAAGAAACTTCAAAGAGAAGGGCAACTTGAAAGAGATGTGGATCGGTTGGTTAGAAATGATAGAATTGCATGGGGATCATCTATGATAGCATGTAAAGATGCTGATGCCATGGTAACAGGTAATATTAGACATTACGCTGCTTCCATTGAGAAATTAAAAAAAGTCGTTGATGCAAGACCTGGTGAAGAGATTTTTGGTATGACAATGATTGTTTCTAAAGGAAAAACTATTTTAGTAGCTGATACTAATGTAACTGAGTTGCCATCTTCCGAAAGATTAATAAAAATTTCAAAATCGTGTGTGAGAATAGCACGTTTATTCGGTTTTGAACCAAAAGTAGCTTTTCTATCTCACTCAACTTTTGGAAAACCCTTATCCAGAAATACAAGACATGTTAGAGACGCTATTGAAAAATTAAAAAAAGAAAAAATTGATTTTGAATTCGATGGCGAAATGCAACCAGATGTAGCTCTTAATCCAATTTATAAAGAAATTTATCCATTTTCGAAAATTGTAGGAAACGCAAATGTTTTGATCATGCCAGCATTACATAGTGCGGCTATCTCAACTAAACTTATGAAAGTTTTTGGCGGTGGTAAAAATATTGGACCATTATTAATTGGGTTAGGCCAACCTATAGAAGTTGCTCCTTTGCGTGCAAGCACATCAGAAATATTAAATCTAGCATCTATCGCAGCGTATTCTTCTGATGTTATTGATTATTCTGACTAAAGTTTTGATCGACTAAGCTCAGAAGCTAAATAAATCGATGGAATTACCTCATTTACATCGTAAATTTTATTTGCCTCATTAATGACCTCCTTTTTTTCTTCAGAGTCCATCGCAATACCAAAAATATAAATATTTTTATTAACTGTTTCTAAAGTATAATTTCTTGCTTTGGTTTTATTATTAAAGACTAAAGCAGCTCTTAGCTGACTAGTTATTAAAATATCTTTGGCAGTACTTTTAAAATTACTTTGTCCTTTTATAGTAATTGCATTTTTTACTGATCTAACACCTTTTGTTTCCCAGGCCAATTTTGTTATCTTAATTTTTTCTTCAGGCTCTTCAACTTTTCCAGATAAAAAAATTCTTCCATCCAGAACTTCAGATTGAATTGATAAAAAATATTTCTTCTCTGTTAATGCTAACCTTGCTTTCAGGTTTTTTTGCATGATTGTATCGTCAATTTGCATCCCGATAGTTCTAGGATCAAAAGTAATATTCACTCC
>CACBTF010000027.1 GCA_902542165.1 uncultured Pelagibacteraceae bacterium | reverse complement strand
TTTGGTGTTAATGCTGCAACTGAGTCTACAACTAAGACAGAAATAGAACCTGATTTAATTAATGTATCAGTTATTTCTAAAGCTTGTTCACCAGTATCTGGTTGAGATATTAATAACTCTTCAGTTTTTACCCCAAGTTTTTTTGCATAAACTGGATCCATAGCGTGCTCAGCATCTACAAAAGCACATATACCACCAGCTTTTTGAGCTTCTGCTACTACTTGTAAAGCTAGCGTAGTTTTTCCAGATGACTCAGGTCCATATATCTCAATAATTCTACCTTTTGGTAAGCCCCCTATGCCAAGAGCCAAATCTAAGCTTAATGATCCAGTAGAAATAGCTTCTACATCTAAAGCTTGTTGTTGGCCTAGTCTCATTACGGAACCTTTACCGAAATTTTGGTCTATTTGGCTAATAGCTGCTTCTAGAGATTTATTTTTCTCCTTTAATTCCTTTTGTTTCTTATCGTCTGTTTTTACGATTTTTAAGTTATTTTTAGTCATTTTTTATCCTTTTTTTGTTGTTCGAATCGTATCTATAAATGTACACATTTTGTTCTTTTTATCAAGAAATAAAAATAATCTCTTAAAATAGCTTATTTAATTAAATTAATGGACAATGAACCAAGGTCTTTGGAAAGCTCAAATTGTGATACTATAAAGTCTCTTTCTGATCTAGCAAAATCTATTCTAGCATTTAAAAGTAGGCTCCTAGATTGAATTAATTCAAGTGTGGTTCTTGTGTTACCTGAGTCATACTCTAAAGTGATACCTTCATTTGCTATTTCAGCGGCTTTTAATTGTGCTCTAGTCGCCTCAAGTACGCTTTTAGAGGACTGGTATTTTGACCAAGCATTTGAAATTTCTGTATTAATTCTATTTTTAGTATCTTGTAGTATTAATTGATATCTCTGTTTATTATATGAGGATTTCTTTATAGTTGAGATATTTTCACCCCCTTTAATAATAGGCCAAGTAATAGTTGCTTTGACGGTTTCTTGATCAGTGTTATCTATAGTGGAGCTAAAATCGTCATTTTCAGATTTTGAGTAATTTATTGATGCAGATGGAGAGAGTCTTGATCTTTCAATATTTAAATCTTTAACGGCTATTTCATAGTCTAATTTTGAAATTAAGAGATTTATGTTATTTGTGTCAGCTAAATTAAGAGACTCTTCTAGAGAATTTGGTAAAATTAATATTGCTTTTTCTTTTAAGTTTTTTGTATCTGGTGATTTTTCTCTTGTAACTCTCTCAAAATTAGTCTTTGAAGCTAAAAGTTCAGTTTTAGCTTTTATCAAATTAGCTCTTGCTCCAGCTAAAGAAGATTCTGACTGAGCTAAATCAGTTAAAGTAATTTCTCCTTTTTGAAGTCTAGCCTTATCTGAATCTACCTGTCTTTCAAATAAATTAACATTGGATGAGTTAAATTCTTCATTTTTTGATTTAAAGATTAAATCAAAATAAGCTGAAGTAACATCTAATATAGTTTGTTGCTCAACCTTTTTTAGAGATAAGCTGGCTTTTTGAGCTTCAAGTTCAGATTTTTTAAATGTATTTAATCCTTTAAAACCAGAAAATATTTTTTGTTCGACCGATATTTTTTTACTTTCTGAGTCTGAATTTGAGTCTGCTAGACTAGCCCCGCTTTGATTGGTTCGGTTGGTTGAGGTAGTGCTTGTTTGGTCCCCTGAAAGTGTAATACTTGGCAGAAACTCGCTTCTAGAAATAATTTTACTTTGTTTTGCGGATTCAAAATTTTTTCTTTCAGCATTTAATTGTAAATTATTTTCTAAGGCTTTCTCAATATAAAATTTTAGATTATCTTGAGCTTGTAGAAAACTCGAATAAAATAATATTAAAATTAAGATTAAATATTTTTTCATTTAATTAAACTTTATCGATTTGAGTTTATGTTTTTCATCAATACTTATCACAGTGTCTGCGGTTTTTGGAAGAGTTTTTAACATATGTTTAGTTATCCTCTCATAGTACATCACAAAATTTTCTATTTGCTTATCATTCATAGTTTTATTGCCCTTGCTAGTAATTCTTAATTTTTTTTCTTGTAACAATCTCCATTTAAAAACATATTTAAAACTAGGTACTTTTAAAAAAATCAGCTTATCAACCAAATTAAAAATTTTATTATAATCTTTTTTAAGTTCTGAATTTACTTTTTGTCGCCAAATTCTTTTATAATCACTCTTCTTCTCTAATTTATTTATAGGAATATTTAAATCTTTATTTTTTTGTGCTTTAGCACCAACACACCACCCTTCAAAAATAACAACATTTGGTTTTTTATTGACATTAATCCATTTATTTTTTGAACTCCTGTCATCAATTAATTTGTCAAATTTTGGTATCATGATTTTATTAAATTTTTTTTTTTTTAAGTTTTTGATACAACTATGTAACATTCTAGTATCATGAGTACCAGGAACTCCTCGAATTAAAAACAAAGGGCTTATCTTTTTGGCCATTAATTTTCGCTCTTTACGAGTTTTGTAAAAATCATCAATTGAAAATATTGCTGTTTCTAAATTAAAACCTTCCTTTAATATAATTTTAATTATATTGGAAATTGTCGATTTCCCTGATCCTTGTCCTCCTGTAAGACCTATAACTTTTACTCTTTTACTCTTTAAGTATTCCTCATTAATCATTTTACTAATTGGTAAATAAAACTTTTTTAATTGACCTAATTTATCTCTAAATGGTTCAGACATTATTTCTTGTGATTTAAGAAATTTTAAATATTTTTTTTTGATTTTCTGATAATTCAAATTGCTAAATTGCATATCGTTTATTCTAAATTAGCTAGAAGCATTTTTTATAGCATCTTCTAAATAGTCAAGCCTATCTTGACCCCAAAATATTTCATTTTTAAAAACATAAGTTGGTGCCCCAAATACATTTTGATCAATTGCATCTTTTGAATTTTTTTTATACTTATCATTAATTTCATCAGATAATGCCGAATTTTTGATTTCTTCAAATTTTAAATTTAATTTTTCACAAATTTCTTCGAGAACTTTAATATCAGAAATATCTTTTTCAAGAGACCAAAGATACTCCAAACAAGTACTACTAAAGTTAAGTTTATCTCCTTGATTACATGCTGCTATAACAAATTTCGCTGGCAAATGTGGGTCTGATGGAGGAAAAAATTTCGGCTGTCTGTTTATTGGAACATTAAATTTTTTAGCAATTCTATCTATTTCTATCAGTCTATACTTTTGTCTTGAAGGATGCCTTTTTGGTACTGGCAAACCGCCAGTATTTGAAAAAACTGTGCCTACTAAATCAAAGGGTTTCTCGTCCACTTGTAGGTTATATTTTTTTATTAGAGATGAAAATCTCTCGACTGCCAAATATGAGAAAGGTGATGCTATACTGAAATAATAGTCTACTTTCATAATTTTACTAAATTTAATTAATTCGAATTACCTTACGCATGTTTCTCTATATCCACAAGGCTTCAAAATCTCATAGAAATGTTCACCTTTTGATTCCTTTTTGATTCTATTAGAGTCTCTTATTTCAACTTATTAGCGTGTTATTTCTTTTACTTTGGAGAGGTTTTGATGACAATTTATTAGATCCTTTTCTGACTCTCTTTGGGAAATAATAAAAATTAATAAATTAAAAATTATGATTAGTATTATTAAAAAAATTGATAATTTTACTAATGTTGAGCTGAAATAAGCTAATAAAATTATAATAAAGGTTGACCTTAAAAAAACATGATATTTAAAAACTGCAATTATAGAAAAAGAGTGAATAAGAAGTTTAAATAATGACATTTGTGATGGTCCAAAATATCTTAAACCCCTCACAGAATTTATTTCATTGAAAGATTTTAAATTTTTTTTAACTGTACCAGAAAAACTGCTCCACAGACTTGCTTTTGAATGTAGTTTTTCTACATCACTTCTTGTTAATATACAGTAATTTCCAAAATTAATATTTTGTCCAGTGAATATGAGGGTAATGAGTTTATGCAATTGATATAAGGATTGAAAAAAAGGACCTTCAGACCTTTTTATTCTTTTTGCTACAACAGATAAATTCGGATTTTCTTTTATCTTTTCAACTAAACTTTTAATTTCCTCTGGTCTATCTTCTCCATCGCCATCCATTAAAATTAAATTATCAAATTTTTTATTTTGAAAAATATATCTTATACCAAATGCATTACACCTAGCATGCCCTCTATTCTCACTCATATTTAGAAGTTCTACTGACTCAAAATTACTTGGTTTATTTAATTTTGGAGGTTGAATAGTTGAGGCATCATTTACGATCAAACACTCAAAACTTATTTCATTAAAGTATTTAATATTTCCATTAATCTCTATAAGAAGTTTTTTTAATGACTCCCAATCATTGTACACAGGAATTAAAATAATTATTTTTTTCATCTTTTTCCTATCATGCAATAACCAACTGGTTTTATTGTACCAAAAACACCTGGGCATATTTTTTTAAGAATTTTTGGATTCCCTGTATAAATAACTCCTTCGTCTTCTGATATATTTGCGGCTTTATTTTTTAAATCGTTGACCCAAATCGGCCTTGAATATAAATGATAAGATAAGTTACCTGCATACCATTCATCGCCTATAACAATTTTTATTTCATTGGAAAAATTATCATCCCATTTATTTTGAACCAGTCTGGCAATTTCTTTACCTGGGTAATCTGTTCTTTTTGTTTTATCTGCTA
>CACBTF010000026.1 GCA_902542165.1 uncultured Pelagibacteraceae bacterium | reverse complement strand
CAAATTTATCCCCTTTATTCTTAAAGCAAATCATCATTATTGATAGATGTATAAATATTAAATAAAGCCTTGTTTCAAAATTATCAGATAATTTAACTTTTTTATAAAAAAATAAATTTCTAGATAATATTAATAGATTATTATACAAATTGGTCTTATGTTTTTTAAATATCATATATTTCTTTTTTTTCTTTTCATCTTTATATCAGGTTGTCAACTCAAAGAACCACTTAAACCTCATGGAATAATGTATTTAGAAAATAGATCAAATGAACTTAATATAAGTAAATCCAATAAAAACGATGTCATCAAAATAATTGGAAGACCTCATATAAAAGATAATCAATCGGATGAAACTTGGATTTATTTTGAAAGAATTTTGAGTAAAGGTAAATTTCATAAATTAGGTCAACATGTTCTTAAAGAAAATAATGTATTGGTTTTAATTTTTGATAAGTACGGGGTTCTGACGAGCAAAGATTTTCTTGATAAAGAAGAAATGAATGATTTAAAATTTTCTACTTCATCTACAGAAAATATTCTTACAGGCAAGAGTTTTGTTCAAAGGTTTTTACAAAGTGTAAAACAAAAAATGTATAATAAATAAATTTAAATTAATGGGCAATTACTGCTAAAAGCAGTAAAGCAACAATATTCGTTATCTTAATCATTGGATTTACAGCTGGGCCAGCTGTATCTTTATAAGGATCTCCCACAGTATCACCTGTTACAGCTGATTTATGCGCTTCAGAACCTTTTCCGCCAAAATTACCATCTTCAATGTATTTTTTTGCGTTATCCCATGCACCGCCTCCAGCAGTCATGGATACAGCTACAAATAAACCTGTGATAATGACACCTAATAACATTGCACCTAAAGATGATAATGCAGCTTCTACTCCAGCAATTTGTAGAATTATAAAATAAAGAATAACGGGAGATAAAACAGGTAAAAGTGAAGGTATAATCATTTCTTTTATTGCTGCTTTTGTTAGTAAATCTACTAATCTTCCATAATCTGGTTTTCTTTTGCCCTTCATTATTCCAGGAATCTTTTTGAATTGTCTTCTAACTTCAATTACTACAGCTCCACCAGCTCTGCCAACAGCTTGCATTCCCATTGAACCAAATAGATAAGGAAGCATACCTCCTATCAATAAACCTGCTACTACAAATGGATTTGATAAATCAAAAGTTACATTAACTCCTTCTAGAACTGAACCTTTAACTTTAGAAAAATATTTAATATCTTCTGTATAAGCTGCAAATAATACTAGAGCTCCTAATCCAGCAGATCCTATTGCATAACCTTTTGTAACAGCTTTAGTTGTATTCCCAACTGCGTCTAAAGCGTCCGTAGTTTTTCTGACATTTTTTGGAAGTTTAGACATTTCTGCTATACCACCAGCATTATCAGTAACTGGACCATAAGCATCTAAAGCAACCACCATACCTGTGAGAGCCAACATAGATGTTACTGCTATAGCTATTCCAAACAATCCAGCAAGGCTATTTGTATACAAAATACCAGCTACAATTATAAGAGCTGGTATAGCTGTAGCTTCCATTGAAATTGCTAAACCTTGAATTACATTAGTTCCATGTCCAGTAGTTGAGGACTTCGCAACAGTTCTAACTGGTCTATAATTTGTACCTGTATAGTATTCTGTGATCCAAATTAACAATCCCGTTATTACAAAACCTACAACACCACACACATATAAATGCAAACCTGTGAAAATTGCTCCTGCGTTATTATTATACGTACTTTTAATTCCTACTACAGAGTCTGTAACTGGGTACAAAATTAATAAAGATGTAACTGCCGTTACGATAAAACCTTTATACAAAGCTACCATAATATTCTTACTTTTTCCTAGTTTTACAAACCACGTTCCGATTATAGAAGTAATTATGCAGGCTCCACCTATAGCCAAAGGGTAAATCATTAAATTAAAATCTTGTGGAGAAAAAATTGAGGCCAAAACCATTGTTGCAACAATAGTAACAGCATAGGTTTCAAATAAGTCTGCAGCCATACCAGCACAGTCTCCAACATTATCACCGACATTATCCGCAATTACCGCAGGATTTCTTGGATCATCTTCTGGAATGCCCGCCTCTACTTTACCAACTAAGTCTGCTCCAACATCTGCACCTTTTGTGAATATCCCACCACCAAGTCTAGCAAAAATTGAGATAAGCGAAGCGCCAAATCCTAAGGCAACTAATGCATTAATTATTTCTCTGTTATCCACGTTTAAGTTAATTAAAATGATATAGTAAAAAGTAATTGCTAATAAAGCTAATCCTGCAACTAATAGCCCTGTTATTGCCCCAGACTTAAATGCGATTGTTAAACCTGATTGTAAACTCTTACGAGCTGCTTCAGCTGTACGCACATTTGCTTTGACTGATATAAGCATACCAACGTAGCCTGCAACACCTGATAAAAAAGCTCCAATAAAATATCCAATACCTACCAAATAACTAAAAAAATAAGTTACTATTGCAAGTACAATTATACCAACTATAGCGATAGTTTTATATTGTCTATTTAGATATGCCTTAGCACCAATTTGAATTGCCTCAGCAATCTCCTGCATACGTGAATTTCCTGCACTAGATGAAATTATTTGACCTGATAATAAATAACTGTAAGCAACAGCTAAAACGCCTATAAAGGCGATTAAATAAAGTAATTCTAAATAATTTGTCATGATTTAAAGCGCATAAATGCCAAATTAATATTAAAAACGCAAGCTAAACTTATACAAAATAACAATTTTTATTCATCTTTTCTTAGTTCTCTAGCAATTTTATCAAGTATTGCGTTTAAATAACCAATTTGGATTTTTTCTAAAAAATGCTCAGATGCCAATAAATATTCATTAATAATAACTTTTTTTGGAGTGTTATGCTTGAACATAAGTTCAAAAATTGCTGCAAACAGTATAATTTTTAAAAGTTTTTCAGTTTTAGTTAAATCGATATCATTAGCCAAGTGAGATTTTACTCTATTCTCAATGAGGTTAGATCTCTCTAGAGTTCCAGTTACCACATCTTTAATAAATTTTTTATATTGACTCTTAGGGTAATCAATTATCGCATCTGGATTCATTAAAGCATTATATAATTTTTGGATTACTTTAATTCGCGGAGATGTATTTTTAGATTTTTTTGGGTCCATTTGATAAAATGGATATCACCGCATTAGCAGCTTCTGATCCTTTATTTGGTTTTTTGTTGTATGAGCTTTTGCACCTTTGAAGAGCTTGTTTTGTATTATAAGCAGTGATTATTCCATTGCCAATTGGTTTATTAAATGTAATTGAAAGATTTAAAATTGAATTAAAGGTCGAGGAACATATTAAATCAAAATGCGGAGTTTGCCCTTTAATTACGCAACCTAGAGCAACAAAACCATCATATTTTTTTATATTCCTCCTTATTGCGATAGGGATTTCATAAATTCCAGGCACATTAATTATGTTTATTTTAACGTGATTATTATTCAATTTTTTTTTTGAACTTAATATTAATTTCTTAGAAATATCTTTATAATAATTTGCATTAACTATTAAAATTTTTTTCATTTTATTATGATCTGTTTTTTAATTTTTAAACCAAAACCATCAAGGCCGATAATCTTTTTTTTACTTCTTGAAACTAATATCATATTTTTTATATTTAGATCTTTTATTATTTGCGCTCCAATACCATAATATCTTAAAGTATTAATACTATTTTCTTTTGTAATGTTATTTTTATTATTAATTATCAATAATAAAAAATTTTTATATTTTGACATAACCATTAAAGACTTTTTAACATTGTTATTACTCATAATATTTTTTCTTTCAATTTTATTGGATAGAACCCTCACTGGTATTGATTTTGTTTGATTAAATCTTCCTTTTGTTATTGCTAAATTGATATTTTTTTCTAATTTATTTGTATACATATGAACATTTAACTTACCAACTTTATTAATATTTAATGATTTAAACTCTTTTCTATAAACTAATTTTTCATACTTAAAACGATACGAAATAAGATCTTCAATAGATGCTAATTTTATTTTATGTTTTTTTGAAAATTTAAAAAGATCATTTAATCTAGCCATTCTTCCATCTTCATTCATTACTTCACATATTACTGAACTTGGATTTAATTTAGCTAATCTAGAGATGTCTACTGATGCCTCTGTATGACCTGCTCTTTCTAGTACTCCACCGTTTCTAGCTACTAAAGGAAAAACATGCCCCGGAGATACAATTTCACTTTTTTTAACTTTTGGATTGATTGCAGTTTTAATTGTTTTAGCCCGGTCTTGTGCAGATATACCAGTTGTAATACCTTTTTTTGCCTCAATTGATATAGTGAATGCAGTTTGCATTCTAGACTTATTAATAGAGGACATCAGAGGTAATTTTAAATTATCAACCTGCTTTTTTGTTAAAGCTAAACAAATTAATCCTCTTCCATGTTTAGCCATAAAATTAATACTTTTAGAATTACATTTTGAACCTGGTATAATTAAATCTCCCTCATTTTCTCTATTTTTGTCATCTACAAGAATAAACATTTTGCCTTTTTTTGCATCTTGAATAATGGAAGAAATTTTTGAGAATTTATTTTTAAGCATTTAATTTGAATATTTATATATATATTTACTTAATATATCTAACTCTACATTTACTAAGTTATTTACTTTTAAATTCTTTAAATTAGTCAATTTTAAAGTGTGCGGAATAACACTAATTTGAAATGAATTTTGATAAATTTTCGAAATAGTAAGGGAAATACCGTTAATAGAAATTGAAGCTTTTTCTATTAAAAATTTATTTAATTTTTTGTCTAAAATTTTAAAATTCATTATCCAGGATTTATCAATAAATTTTATTTTTTTTATTTTTGCAACTGTATCAACGTGCCCTTGAATAAAATGACCTGAAATACTTTTTCCAAACGACAAAGATTTCTCTAAATTTATTTTTTGATTTAGCTTTAAAACTCTGAAATTTGATCTTTTAAGTGTTTCATCAGAAATATAAAAAAAAATTTTTTTTTTAATTATTTTATCTACTGTTAAACAAACTCCATCACAACAAATTGATGATCCTAAATCTTTTTTACTAAAATTTATCTTTGTTTGAATTCCAACGTAAATGCTATTTCTTTTCTTTTTGATATCTTTTACTGTTCCTGTATTAAAAATTATTCCATT
>CACBTF010000025.1 GCA_902542165.1 uncultured Pelagibacteraceae bacterium | reverse complement strand
TGAAAATATTTAAGTTCATCTAACAGATTTTTTTCAATATAGATTTTTACTTTTTCAGGAACAAAAGAATTAACAGTTTTTACTTTGTCAGTAAACGCAAGATGCTGTATCTTTTTTAAAATTTTTTGTGAAAAAGAGGAAAGAGATAATTGTGTTTCCCATTTTATTGAACCCTCACGTAATCTTTGTCGCGTCATTTCAAGAAGGCCAAAATTACTTATTCTTCCTATTTGTATTCTTGCTCTATCCTTTCTGATACTTTCTCTCATTTTTTTTTCTACTATTCTTCTGTTGTAAAAATTCATCATATCTATAAAGTCAATTACGATTAAACCTGACAAATCTCTAAGTTTGACTTGATGAGCTATTTCTTCAGCAGCTTCTAAATTTGTGTTTAAAGCCGTTTTTTCAATATTGATTTGCTTAGTTGATTGACCTGAATTAATATCTATTGATACTAAAGCTTCTGTTGGATTGATTACTAAATACCCTCCAGATTTTAATTTTACTGTTGGTTCATAAATATTATTTAATTCTTTTTCTATATTAGCATCATAAAATAAAGGTATTTTGCCTCTGTATTTTTTAATATTTTTTACATTTCTTGGCATTAATTCCTTCATAAATTTTTTAGCTTTTTGATATGCTTCATTTCCCTCTATGTACACATTTTTTGTGTCATTATCATAAGTGTCTCTTAAAGTTCTTTTTATTATATCGCCTTCCTCGTAAACTAACGATGGTGCATTAGAGTCTAACGCTTTTTCTTTAATCTCTTCCCAAGTTTTAAGAGTATTTTGAAAGTCTTTTTCGATTTCATTTTTAGTTTTATTTGCTCCTGCAGTTCTTACAATTACACCCATACTTTTGGGAATTTCTATTTCATTAAGAATATTTCTTATTTTTTGACGATCTGATGAATTAAAAATTTTTCTCGATATACCTCCACCTTTTGGAGTATTTGGCATTAAAACCATATACTTGCCAGCTAACGAAATAAAGGTAGTAAGAGCAGCACCTTTCTGGCCACGCTCCTCCTTTATTACTTGTATTAAGATTACCTGACCTGGTTTAATAACCTCTTGTATTTTATATCTTTTGATACCAAAAGAGGATTTTACTTTATCTCGGTACTCTTGCTTTTTATTATCTTTATCAATTTGTACTTCTCTACTATCTGAATTTTCATCTTTATTTTCTGAGTCAGACTCAACTTGTATGTTGTCATTTGGATTTACTGTTGTTTTATCTTTTAATTCCTCTCTAATTTTTTCTTCAGCTATTCTAATTTTTTCTTTATCTTCGGAAGGTAATTGATAATAATCAGATTGAATATCATTAAAAGCTAAAAAACCATGGCGCTCTCTTCCAAAATTTACAAAAGCAGCCTGTAATGAAGGTTCAACTCTACTTATTGTAGCTAAATAAATATTATTTTTAAAGTTTAAGTTATTCTTATCTTCAAATTCGTACTCTTCAATTGAATTTTCTGATTTAAGAACAATTCGTGTTTCATTAGGATGCGACGCATCAATATATAAGTTTTTTTCCATTTTTTAAGAATTCCTTTAAAATTTTTATGATTTGTGATTTTTAAAATAGTCATTATTATTAGTTTATACAATTTTATGAATAAATACACGATTTAAATTTAATCATGCCTAAAGATAGTCAAAATTCTTATTATAAAGTAAAATCAATGTTTAATCTTCTCAATTTTTCTTTAAAATTTTTAATCATATTCATCGTAGTACTAGTATTTTTTGTGCTATCTACTTTGTGGTACTTTTCAATAGGATTACCTGATTATAAAAAACTATCGAATTATCAGCCACCAATATCAAGCAGAGTTTACTCAGAAAATAGAAAATTGATAGCTGAATATGCCATAGAAAAAAGACTATTTATTCCTTACGAGTCAATCCCAGAAAAAGTTACAAACGCATTTTTATCAGCTGAGGATAAAAATTTTTTTAGTCATCCTGGTGTAGATGCAAAAGGCATTATTAGAGCTACAATTAAAAATATTAAAAATATCACACAAAATAAAAGATTAGAAGGAGCATCAACGATCACTCAACAAGTTGCAAAAAACTTTTTATTAACTAACGAAATTTCCTTAAAAAGAAAAATAAAAGAGGCAATTTTAGCTTTTAGAATTGAGAGAGCTTATACAAAAGAGAGAATTCTTGAACTCTACTTAAATCAAATTTATTTGGGTCAGGGAGCATATGGAATTGCAGCGGCAAGTTTGGAATATTTTGATAAGCCAATTAAAGAGTTGAACTACCAGGAAGCAGCTTTATTAGCAGCATTACCTAAAGCTCCCAGTAAATACAATCCCTATAAATTTCCAGAATTTGCAAAATTTAGAAGAAATTTAGTTTTACAGAATTTAAATGAAAATAATTTTATATCTAAAGAACAATTCAAAATTTTAAAAAATTCAAAATTAAAACTAAAAAAAAGAAAAATTGAAATTGTAAATGAGGCTAACTCTTATACCGAGGAAGTAAGAAGAACAGTTAAAGATATTTATGGATTTGAGAAGCTTTATTCACAAGGTTTAAGTATTAGCACACCTTTAAATATAAATTATCAAATACAAGCTTTAAAATCACTTAGAAAAGGTATCGAAGACTATGACAAAAGGCGTGGCTGGAGGGGTCCAATTACAAATAAAATTAAAAATAAAAATTGGGAAAAAAAGATATCTTCTTATAAACTGGACCCAACTTTGAAGTGGCACTTAGCAGAAATAATATCTGTTAATAATGAAGAAATAAATTTTAAAATAATTGACAAAAAAAAAGATAATTTTAAGGGAATTTTAAAATTCAAAAATGTTAAGTGGTCAATACCAAATAAAAAATCAATTCCAGATATACATAAGGTAGGGGACATTTTTTTTATAAAAAAAGAAAATAAGTTTTGGGCTTTAAAACAATATCCCAAAGTTAATGGAGGCATAGTCATCTTAGATCCTTACACAGGTGAAGTTTTAGCTTTAGCGGGAGGGTTTAATTTTAAAAAAAGTGAATTCAATAGAGTCACCCAGGCAAAAAGGCAGCCCGGATCTGCTTTTAAACCAATTGTATATGCTGCAGCTTTAGAAAATGGTTTTTCACCAAATTCTATAATACTAGATGCACCATTTGTTGAAAGTCAAGGAGTTGGATTAAAAAACTGGAAACCAGAAAATTATGGAAAAAAATTTTACGGTCCATCAACTTTCAGAAAAGGTATAGAATATTCAAGAAATTTAATGACGGTTAGAATAGCAAAAATTTTAGGTCTAGAGAAAATTTTAGATTTGTCTAAAAAATTAAATATTTATGAGGAAATACCAGAGCTACTATCAGTTTCACTAGGAGCTGCAGAAACAACATTAATAGACCTTACATCAGCGTATGCACCTTTTGTCAACGGTGGAAAAAAAATTGATGCAAAGTTAATCTCTAGAATTCAAGACAGAAGAGGAAAAACCATATTTTTAGAAAAAAGTAGAAGATGTATAGGATGTGATAAATTCATTAATGAGTCATTACAACTTCCAAAAATAGAAAACACTAACAAAAAAATTATTAGCGAAGCAACAGCTTACCAAATGACTTCAATTTTGAAAGGAACGGTAGAAAGGGGAACAGCGAAAAAATTAAAATCTTTAAATGTACCTTTAGCAGGCAAAACGGGAACAACCAATGATAATTATGATGCATGGTTTATAGGCTTTTCATCAAATTTAGTAATTGGTGTTTACGTTGGTTATGATAATCCAAAAACTTTAGGTAAATATGAAACAGGCTCGAAAGTGGCCTTACCTATTTTTAAAGATTTTGTAGAAAAAGCTCTTTATAAAGAAGATTTCGGTGAGTTTAAAATTCCAGAAAATATTTATTTAACTTCATTAAATTATGATACAGGTGATAAAGCATCACCTGGTGATAAAAGTTCAATTATTGAAGCGCTTAAAATTGAAGATATTAACAACATTAATAATAAAAACTTAATCTCAACCAATGGTCGTGATAAAATAATTAAATTTAGACAATTTTATTAATGGAAAATTTTGAGACAATAGTGGCTATTACAGAAAAATCCCTAAATAGTATTAGGGGGTATCTTTGATAAAGAAAAAGTTGAGAGCAAATTAAAAAAATTAGAGGAAATTTCTTTAAAAGAAAATTTTTGGAAAGATAAGAATTTAGTAAAAAATACTGTAAAACAAAAAAAAATTCTCGAAAATATTTTAAACTCTTACAATCAATCTTTAAAGGATTTAAATAATTTAAAAGATCTGTATCTTCTTGCATCACAAGAAAAAGATGAAGACACTATCAAAGATTGTATTGAAAAAATTGAGCAAATTCTAAAAGAAATTAAAAAAAATGAGGTAAAATGTTTTTTGTCTGGCGAAAATGATGACTATAATATTTATTTAGAGATCCATGCAGGAGCAGGCGGTACCGAAAGCCAAGACTGGGCAGATATGCTTCGTAGAATGTACATGAAATGGTTTGATAAAAAAAAATTTAAATATGAAATTATTAGTGAACACAAAGGAGAAGAAGCTGGAATTAAATCATCTACTGTTAAAGTAGAAGGAGACTATTTATATGGCCTTATGAAATCAGAGTCAGGTGTACATAGACTTGTTCGGATTTCTCCTTTTGATAGCGGAGCTAGAAGACATACAAGTTTTGCAAGTATATGGGTTTATCCAGCTATTGAGGACGATATTAATATTAAGATTGATGAAAAAGATTTAAGGATAGACACTTATAGATCAAGTGGAGCAGGCGGACAACATGTTAATACAACTGATAGTGCTGTAAGAATAACCCACCTACCAACTAAAATTGTTGTTCAATGCCAAAATGAGAGATCGCAACATAAAAACAAAGAGACTTGTTTCAAAATGTTAAAAGCACGATTGTATGAATATGAAATGCAAAAAAAAGAGGAGGAAAATCAAAAAGAATTAAATACTAAAACTGATATAGGATGGGGCCATCAAATCAGATCGTATGTTTTACAACCTTACCAGTTGGTGAAAGATTTGAGAAACAAAACTGAAAACACTAACCCTGCAAGTGTATTAGACGGTAATATTGATCAGTTTATTGAAGAAGGAATAAAGAACAATAAATGAAAAAATTTATTTTAATAATTATATTAATGTTATTAATTTTATTTTCTGTTTTATCAACGACAGGGATTGAAACTTCTAAATTCAATAGTTTAGTTGAAGAAAAAGTATCTTCAGAAAAAAATATTAACGTTGTATTAAACACTATAAGATTCAAAATTAATCTTAAAGAATTGGATTTATTTTTAGAGACACAAAATCCAGAAATTACTTATAAAGAGTCATCTATACCAATAAATAATTTAAAAGTTTTCATAGATTTTTTATCTTTTTTAAAGTCAGATCCA
>CACBTF010000024.1 GCA_902542165.1 uncultured Pelagibacteraceae bacterium | reverse complement strand
GAGGAAAACAGCGAAAAATATATTGAATTTAATAAATATTTCCTAGATTTTTACAAATTTTGTTTTGGCTTACCAACGGATATTATGATAAACAAAGTGTCTGAATTTAAATACTAGTTATGGCTGTACCAAAAAGAAAAACATCAATTTCAAAAAAAAAGATGAGAAGATCTCATCATAAATTATCTTCTATTAATATAGTTGAAGATAAAAAAAGTGGAGAATATAAGCTTTCACATCATGTAGATCTTAAATCTGGCTATTACAACGGTAAAAAGATTTTAGATATTTAAATCAAAACAATGAATAAAATAATTACTATTGCAATCGATGCAATGGGCGGTGACAACTCACCCGACAAAGTGATTGAAGGAGTAAAGTTTTTTCTAGAAAGAAACAAGAATAAAAGTGATTATTTATTGAATCTTTATGGTGATGAAAAAATAATTAAAGATAAATTAAATCTTTATAAAATCTCATCAGAATTTATAAAAATTTCTCATACTGACTCGAGCGTCTCAGACGAAGAAACTCCTTTAACCGCTATTAAAAATTCAAAAAATACTAGCATGTGGAACTGTATCAAATCACAAATAGACGGAAGTGCTGACATAAGTTTATCAGCAGGTAATACAGGAGTTTTATTGGTAATATCTCGTATGATCTTAAGGATGATGGATAAAGTGTCAAAACCTGCTTTAGCTGGATTATGGCCAAACAAAACAAGTCTAAATGTAGTTTTAGATTTAGGAGCAAATATTGAGTGTGACGACAAAAATTTAGTTGATTTTGCTGAACTTGGATCTGCTTTACACAAATCATTATTTCCAAATGAAGTTTCAAAAGTTTCTTTATTAAATGTTGGATCAGAGGAAATTAAAGGAACAGAAATATTAAAAAGTGCATATAAAAAACTGAGTGATTTAAGCGGTGAAAATAATTTTATTTTTAAAGGATACACTGAAGGTAACAATATAATGAGTGGAGAATCAAATATTATAGTTACAGATGGTTTCACTGGAAATGTAGCATTAAAAACAGCGGAGGGTACAGCGAAATTTATAACTGACAATCTTAAGAAACATTTAACAGAGAATTTATTTACAAAAATATCTTTAATCTTTTCCTATTTCTCATTAAAAAAATTCAAGAATAAATTGGATCCCAGAAAATATAATGGAGCTATTTTTTTAGGTTTGAATGGACCTGTTGTTAAAAGTCACGGCGGAACAGACTCTCTTGGTTTTTATTATTCAATAGATTTATGTTATAGAATAATAAAAGGCAATTTAATGAAACAAATAAAAAATAATTTAAATCATCTAAAGAGTGAAATTTAATAATCTAACTAAAAAAGATATATCAATAAATATCAGTAAAAAAACTGGTTTATCATACAGTTTCTCATCATTCTTGTTGGAAGATTTTATAGAAATTTTAATTCAAGAAATTTGTCATAACAAACTAATTTTAAAAAATATAGGATCTTTTAAGATAATTAAAAAAAGATCAAGAATTGGAAGAAATCCAAAAACAAAACAAGAATATATGATTAATGAAAGAAATTCGCTGTCATTTAAATCCTCTAATAAATTATTAGAAGTTTTAAATATAAATTAATGAATAAACTTTATAATATTTCTGAGACAGCTAAAATTCTAAATCTAATTAATCCTAAATCAAAAAAACCTTTAAACCATGTATTAAGATTTTGGGAAAAAGAATTTGAACTAATAAGACCAAAAAAAATTAATAATAGACGATATTATAATTCAAAACAATTAGAGACATTAAAAATGATTAAATTTCTTCTAAAAAACAAAGGAATGACAATATCTGGAGTAAAAAAAATATTTAAGTCTAAGATAAATAAACTTGACGATAGTAAGACTAATAGTTTAAAAGCAGATTATTATAAAAGCTATCTAAAAATTAAAAGTAAAAAATTATTAGACAAAGTTAATAAATTAAAAAATTATGGCAAAAAAAACCCACCTTAAAGTGCGAATGGTTCCTGAGAGTAACCCGGATAGTAAGTTTATATATTATGCTAAAAAGCCAACTAAGGGTGAAAAAGCAAAAGATAAGTTAAAATTAAAGAAATATAACCCAAATACGCGAAAACACGAATATTTTGTAGAAAAAAAATTACCCCCACATAGCAAGTAATCATCTTTTATTTTTAAAATTTCTAAATTCGTATTCTATAAAAGCTTTAATCATAGATTTCCAAATTTTATTTGTGATTTTAGGGTCAATTTGTTTTGTTTTAGATTTTTTTGAGATATTTTTTAATATTATTGAAATCCTTTTTTTATCTATTATGTCTTTCTTAAATCTTTTATTTTTAATTACTTGATTAACTAATATTGTCCTTCTTTTAATAATATTAAGTAAATTATCATCAAGTTTATCAAGTTTTTTTCTTATCTTAAGTATATTTTTGTTGACCATAGCGACATTTTAAAATTTTTGAATTATTAGATAAATATATATTATTAATAATGATTTCAAATGAAAAAAAAATTAATGAACTATTTAGTAGTTGGCTTTTAATATCATTAGTATTAGTTTTTCTAATAGTAATTGTTGGTGGATTAACTAGATTAACTAATTCAGGCTTATCAATTACTGAATGGGAATTATTTGAGGGCATTCTACCTCCTTTGAATGAAAAATCTTGGATCATGTATTTTGATCTATATAAACAAATTCCACAATACAAATATTTAAATTTTAATATGAGTATTGATGAATTTAAAGTGATTTTTTATTGGGAATATTTCCATAGAATATTAGCAAGAATAATTGGTATATTTTTTTTGATACCTTTAATTTTTTTTAGATTATCTAATTTAATTAGAAGTGAATATTTAAATATATGTTATTTAATTTTTACCTTAATAGTTTTTCAAGGAATAATTGGTTGGTATATGGTTAAAAGCGGGTTAGTTAATGATATTACTGTAAGTCATTATAGATTATCATTACATTTGATTAATGCATTTTTAATATTATCAATAATTTTTTGGTTAAGAAAAAATTTTATTCTTCAAAAAAATAAAATGTTCTTTAAATTAAAATCATTTAATTTTCCTTTTCTTTTTTTAATTTTGCTAATCTTCATTCAAATTATTTTAGGTGCTTTTGTTTCTGGATTAGATGCAGGTAAAATTTATCAAACTTGGCCTCTAATGGGTGAGAACTATTTACCAGATGATCTAGTAATCAAAAAAATTAATGACTTATTAATTTTCGATAACCATTCTTTAGTCCAATTTTACCATAGGAACTTGGCATACGTCATAATTATATATTCATTTTTTTTAACAGTATTTATTTATAAAAGAAAAATTAAATCTTTATATAAATCACTAAATATTTATCTCATATTTCTATTATTACAGGCTTTACTTGGAGTTTTTACTTTGATTAGTGGACTTAATATTTATTTAGCATCAATACATCAAGTTACAAGTTTGTTGTTAGTATTAAGCGCATTAAACCTATATTATTTAAGAGTTAAATAAATTGACTTTATATCACATTCTTTGTATCTATCGCCCAATATCATGACACCTTTTATTAAAAAGAAAGAGATTAAAAAAGATTGGTATATCATCAATGCTCAAAATGCAGCTGTTGGAAGACTTGCAGCTTATATATCTAAGGTATTAAGAGGTAAAAACAAAGCTACATTCAATCCACATATTGATAATGGAGATTTTGTAGTAGTTACTAATATTGATAAAATTAAATTTACGGGAAAAAAATATATAAATAAAAAGTATTTCAAACACACAGGTCATCCTGGTGGAATTAAAGAAGTTACCCCATCTGGCTTGAAAGAAAAAAATAAAACTCAAGAAATTTTAAAACTTGCTGTAAAAAGAATGTTACCTGGTGGTCCTCTTGCAAAAAAACAACTTACCAAATTAAAAATTTATAATGGTGACAAGCATCCTCATGACGTCCAAAAGCCAAAAATTATTGAATTTGAAAAGTTAAATAAAAAAAACATTGTTAAATAATGGAACAAAATATTCAACAATCATCTAAAACTAAAAAAGTTAAATTAGATTTTAAAGACAGTAAATATGCCACTGGAAGGAGAAAAAGATCAATAGCAAAAGTGTGGGTCAAAAAAGGCTCAGGTAATATTCATGTAAATGGATTAAAAATGAATGAATATTTTAAAAGACCGGTGCATCAAATTATTGTTACAAGACCTTTGCAAATATCAGAAGTAGCAACAAGCTATGACGTAAAATGCTCAGTAAAAGGAGGTGGTTTATCAGGTCAAGCAGGCGCGATAATTCTTGGAATATCTAAAGCATTGATATCACACGACGAAAGTCTTAAGAAAAACCTAAAAAAAGACAAACTTACAACCAGAGACTCTAGAGTTGTTGAGCGTAAAAAATACGGTCACAGGAAAGCAAGACGAAGCTTCCAATTCTCGAAGAGATAATCATTTAAATTTAACTATTATTAAGGACGATGATATAAGACATTATGTCTAAATATAACAAAATAAATGTAGCTGTTATTGGTGCTACTGGGTATACAGGTTTAGATCTTATTCTGATGTTAACTAAACATCCAAAGATAAAAATTAAATACTTGTGTGCTACAAAAAATTTGGGAAAAAGAATTAATTTTTTTGATAGAAGAATTAAAAAAAATTTACCTAAAATATCTTCTGTAGATAAAATAAAATGGAATGATTTAGATTTAGTTTATTTATCTTTACCTAACGGAGAGGCACAAAAAATAATTAAAAAAAAATTTTTTCATTATAAAAATTTGAAATTTATTGACTTATCAGCTGACTTTAGAATTAAAGATTACAAAATATTTGAAAAAAATTATAAGATAAAACATAAAGCAAAAGATTTAATCAAACATTCTTTATACTCAATACCTGAAATTAATAAAGATAAGATTAACAAATTTAGAATAATTTCAAACCCAGGATGTTACCCTACATCAATACAACTTCCATTAATACCACTAATTGTGAGTAATCTAATTCAAACAAAAAACATAACAATAGACTCTAAATCAGGTTATTCAGGAGCTGGAAAAAATTTAGAAAAAAAATTTACACATAAAAATTTATACAAGTCTACATTTGCATATCAGACAAAAAATCACAGACATATTTGTGAAATTGATCAAGAATTTAAACAATTAACAAATAAGAAAGTTATTTTTTCATTTAACCCCCATTTACTACCTACATTTAGAGGTATTTTGTCTTCTATATATATTTATAGTAAAAAAGGGATATCAGGAAAACACTTAAGAAAAGCATTGATAAAATTTTATAAAAATTCAAGATTCATAAAAGTATTAGGGCTTAATAAACCTTTAGGTTCAGGAAATGTTATAAATACTAATTATTGTGAAATCTCAGTTTGCGAAACCAGAGTCAAAAACAAGTTTATTATTTTTTCAGCAATAGACAATTTAGTAAAAGGTGCCTCAGGTCAAGCAATTCAAAACATGAATTTTTTATTTAAATTTTCTGAATATTTAGGATTAAAATGAGGTTATTTTATTTATTGCTGATATTTTGCGCCCTCTTTTTTTCTAGCTGCAGCAAACCTAAAACAGTTTTAATTTGTGGAGACCACATTTGTGTAAATAAAGCTGAGGCTCAACAATATTTTGAAGAAAATCTAACATTAGAAGTTAAAATAATTCATAAAAAAAATGAAAATCAAATTGATTTAGTAGAGCTCAATTTAGAAGAAAATAATGTAGGCAAAAGAAAAATTAAGCTCGTTAAAAAAGTTCAAACTGATAAAGACTTAAAAAAACTCTCC
>CACBTF010000023.1 GCA_902542165.1 uncultured Pelagibacteraceae bacterium | reverse complement strand
GTTACGGTTTTATAACTGATGATGAAACTCAAAAAGACATTTTTCTTCATGTTTCAGTATTGGAGGAGTCCAAATTAAGAGTTCTAAAAGAAGAGCAAAAAATAAGTTACGATATTAAAGAAGAAAAAGATAAACTTCAGGCAATTAATATAAAAAAAAAATAAATTATCGCGGGGTGGAGCAGTCTGGTAGCTCGTCAGGCTCATAACCTGAAGGTCGTAGGTTCAAATCCTACCCCCGCAACCAAAATGACAAACTCAATCAGAAATATTACTATCATAGCTCACGTCGATCATGGAAAAACTACTTTGATTGATAATCTTATGAAGCAAAGTGGAACTTTTAGAGAAAATGAGAATGTCGAAGAAAGAGTAATGGACTCTGGGGAATTGGAAAAAGAGAGAGGAATAACAATTCTTGCTAAACCAACATCTATAAATTGGAAAGACTCAAGAATTAATATTATCGATACTCCTGGACATAGAGATTTTGCGGCAGAAGTTGAAAGGGTATTACATATGGCTGATGGAGCTTTATTATTAATTGACTCAGCCGAAGGAGTAATGCCACAAACGAAATTTGTATTATCTAAAGCTTTGAAACAAGGTTTAAAGCCAATTGTAGTAATTAATAAACTTGATAAACAGGATCAAAGAGCAAATGAAGTATTAGATGAAACTTTTGACTTATTTGTAAATCTTGACGCTAATGAAGAACAATTAGACTTCCCTGTATTATACGCAAGCGGAAGATCTGGCTGGGCTTCTAAAGAAATAGATGGTCCAAGAGAAAATTTACAACCCTTATTAAATTTAATAATTGAACATGTTAAACCATCGGCTTTTGATAAGACAAGACCATTCGCTATGCTTTCTACTCTTCTTTATGCAGACAGTTTTTTAGGAAGAAGCTTGGTAGGAAGAATTGCTCAAGGAACTGCAAAAGCTAATCAGCAAATTAAAGCAATAGATCTAAGTGGAAAAAAAGTTGATGAAGGAAGACTAACAAAAATATTTAGATACGAAGGAACAAAAAAAGTTCCCATCGAGCAAGGTGAGGCTGGAGATATAGTGATTATTGCAGGATTAGAAAAAGCTAACGTTGCTGATACAATTTGTGATTTAGAAATAAACGATCCAATTTTTGCAACCCCTATTGACCCCCCTACCATGTCAATCACAATAACCGTAAATAGTTCTCCTTTAGCAGGGACGGAAGGAAAAAAATTAACAAGTACTCAAATAAGGAGTCGATTAATTTTGGAAGCTGAAAATAATGTTGGCATCATTTTTGAAGAAAATGAAAATAAAGATGCTTTCGTTATAAGTGGTAGAGGTGAGTTGATGTTAGAGATTCTTTTAACACAGATGCGAAGAGAAGGTTTCGAAATGACCGTAAGCCCGCCAAAAGTTTTAATTAGAAAAGATGATCAAGGTAATAAAATGGAGCCAATCGAGGAAATAACAATGGATTTAGATGAAGAGTTTTCATCGAGAATTATAGACTCCATGAATAGACGAAAAGGTAAATTAATTGATCTTAAGGATACTGGAAAAAATAAAAAAAGATTAATATTTCATGCGCCAACTAGAGGATTAATGGGTTACACAAGTAGATTTTTAACATTAACAAAAGGTACAGGTGTAATAAATAGAATTTTTCACTCTTATGGAGAATATACTGGCGATATGGAGGGTAGAAGAAACGGTGCTTTAATTTCCTTGGAAAATGGTAAAGCTGTTGCGTTTGCTATCTTCAATTTACAGGCTAGAGGTGAAATGTTTGTAACACACAATGATCCAGTCTACGAGGGGATGATAGTAGGCCTTTCTTCAAAAAGTGGTGACTTGGAAATAAATGTTTTAAAAGGAAAAAAACTTACAAATATGAGAACTCAAGGAACTGATGAAAATATAGTTTTAACACCAGTAAGAAAGATGGCTATAGCCGAACAGCTAAGCATGCTAAATACAGATGAAGCTTTAGAAATAACACCAAAATCTTGTAGGCTTAGAAAGTTAATATTAGATCCTCATGAAAGAAAAAGGCAATCAAGATCCAAGGCTTCTTAAAGACTGAATCTTGATTTTTTACTATCAGTTAGAAAACCTTTAACAGTATCTATTGTCATAGATTTGAAACTTTTACCAAATCCTGTAATTTGGTTTATTACTTTTGGTGGCATTGTAATTATATTACAATTTAATTGTTTAGCTTGAATAAAGTTGTAAGCTTCTCTCGTACTAGCCCAAAGAATTTCAATATTTTTATTTTTCTTAGTCAAAGAGATGCTTTTTTTAAATATTGGAAGAGGGTCTTTAGCTTTATCAGCCATTCTACCAGCAAATATTGAAATTATTGATTTTTTTTTTTGTTTAATTTTTTATAAATCTTTTTAGTTTGTTCAAATGTGTAAACTGCAGTTATGTTTAGTTTAATCCCATTGTCGCTTAATTCTTTGATTACTGGTCTAGTATATACCCCCTTAGAATTTACAACTGGAATTTTTACATAAACATTTTTACCCCAAGAATTAATTTCGTAGGCTTGTTTAAGCATGTCTTTAAAATTATCTGCAAATACTTCAAAAGAAATAGGTTTTTTTTTGCAAATCTTTAAAATTTCAAGAGAGTACTGTTTATAATTTTTGGCTCCAGCCAATCGCATTAAACTTGGATTAGTTGTAAAACCGTCAACTAAAGATTTACTGTTGAAAAATTTAATTGTCTTCTGGTCAGCTATGTCACAAAAGATTTTTGTTTTCATTACTCTAAATTTTTTACTATGTCTTCTGTCATCTTTTTTGCATCTGCAAACAACATTAAAGTATTATCTTTATAAAAGAGTTCATTGTCTATACCCGCATACCCTGGTGATAAACTTCTTTTAACAAATAAAACAGATTTACATTTTTCAACATCAAGCACAGGCATTCCAAATATTGGACTTTTTGGATCTGTTTTTGCTACAGGGTTTGTTACATCGTTTGCTCCAATTACAAATGCAACATCAGAGTTAGCAAAATCGTTATTTATATCTTCTAATTCAAAAACTTCATCATATGGAACATTTGCTTCGGCTAATAAAACATTCATGTGGCCAGGCATTCTTCCAGCTACAGGGTGTATAGCGTAAGTTACTTTAATGTCGTTTTTTTTTAATTTATCTACCATTTCTCGAAGAGCATGTTGGGCTTGGGCTACGGCCATACCGTAACCTGGAACTATAATTACAGATGAAGCATTTTTCATTAAAAAGGCTGCATCCTCTGCGTTACCACTTTTAACTGGTTTTTGATCTTTCTGTTCTTTTTTATCAGTTGAATTGTCTGCTCCAAAACCACCTAGAATTACACTCACAAAAGATCTATTCATGGCTTTACACATTATATATGAAAGTATTGCTCCTGAGGATCCGACAAGCGCACCTGTTATAATCAAAGCGGTATTTTCTAAAGTAAAACCTATTCCAGCTGCAGCCCACCCAGAATAGGAATTAAGCATTGAAATTACTACAGGCATATCTGCTCCTCCAATCGGAATAATTAATAAAACTCCGACAAGAAATGAGATAATAATTACAGTCCAAAAAATATTCGCAGACTGAGTTTTACATAGATAAAAAATTAAAACAAAAATACCTATTCCAAGTATCAAATTTAAAATATGCTGACCACTAAACGTAATAGGAGCGCCAGACATTATTCCTCTTAACTTTAAAAAAGCTATTATAGAACCTGAAAAAGTTATGGCACCTACTGCCGCTCCGATAGACATTTCAATAAGGCTCGCTAATTTTATATCACCAACATTTCCTAGATTAAAAGTTGCAGGATTTAAAAAAGCTGCGATCGCGACAAAAACTGCCGCTAATCCTACTAAACTGTGAAAACCAGCTACTAATTCTGGCATTGCAGTCATCGGAATTTTAAAAGCTATAAAGGCGCCGATTGTTCCACCAATAACTAAAAATATTATAACATAAACTATGGATGTTGAAAAATTTCCAATTGATAGGAATGTCACTAAAATTGCAATTATCATTCCAGCTATTCCGAAGTAGTTTCCTTGTCTAGATGTGTCTGGTGATGATAATCCTCTAAGTGCAAGAATAAATAATATACCAGATACTAAATAAAAAATTGCTGCTAGATTAGCTGAGATCATTTCTTTTTATCCTTCTTTTTTTTGTACATTTGAAGCATTCTTTGAGTCACCAAGAAGCCCCCAAAAATATTTATTGCTGCTAAAATGATAGCTATAAATCCAAAGATACTCGATGTATTAAAAATACTTTCGGAAGTTCCTGCCAAAGCTGCAATGATAGCACCTACAATAATAACTGATGAAATGGCATTAGTGACTGACATCAATGGAGTATGAAGCGATGGGGTGACACTCCATACAACATAATAACCAATAAAGATCGATAAAATAAAAATGCTCAATCGAAATATAAACGGATCTATTTCCATAATTAAACTCTTTTGATTAGTGATTTTTCTATTATTTCGTCCTCTAAATTAATGTTAAAATCTTTCTTCTCTTTACTATACAAATTACGAATAAAACTAAATAAATTTTTAGCATATAAGCTTGAAGCAGTAAGTGGTAATCTGTTCATTAAACTTTTAACTCCTATTATCTTTATCCCATCTACTGAATTAATTTTGCCTGCTTCTGAAAATGCAGAGTTTCCTCCTTGTTCTGCTGCTAGATCATAAATAATTGACCCTGGCTTCATAAGTTTAACTAAATCCTCCGTTAGTATTCTTGGAGCAGGTTTTCCAGGTATTAATGCTGTACATATAACTATATCATTTTTTTTAAGAGCTTCTTTCATCATTTCTGCTTGTTTTTTTTTATACTCATCTGATGCTTCTTTTGCGTATCCACCATCAGTTTCCATATCTTCGTTTTGCTCAACTGTTAAAAATTTACCGCCTAAGCTTTCTACTTGCTCTTTAGATGCTGCTCTTACGTCTGTTGCTGAAACAATTGCACCTAATCTTTTAGCGGTAGCAATAGCTTGTAAACCTGCTACACCTGCTCCAATAACCAAAACTTTAGCTGCTGGAACAGTCCCTGCCGCTGTCATCATCATAGGCACAGCTTTTTCAAATTCTGCTACACAATCAACAACTGCTCTATATCCAGCCAAATTAGATTGGGAAGATAAAACGTCCATTGATTGAGCTCTTGTAATTCTAGGCAATAATTCTAAAGAAAAAGGCTTAATCTTTTTATTAATAATTTTATCAATTTGGTTTTTATTTTTTGATGGATTAAGCATTCCAATTAAAATTGTGTTATCTTTTAAAATTCCAATTTCATCTTCCGAGGGACAATTTACTTTTGTAATCAGATCGCTTGAATTTAATACCTCTTTAGACGATGTTTTTATCTCAGCTCCAATATCCTTATATTCGCTATCATCAATTCCAAGGTGAAGTGCATAACCTTTTTCAAGACACACTTTAAGTCCAAGTCCAATGATATTTTTAGCTGACTCTGGAGTTAAGGAAACTCTTTTCTCTAGTGTGGTATTTTCTTTAATTGAACCGACTATCATTATTAATTATTTGATTTTAAAGTAACGTAATTGCTAATATCACTAGTATTGCAATAACTGCAATTGTTCCCCATAGCACAAATTTGGTAAAACCATTGTAAGTCTTTTTGAAATCATTATCGCTCATTTTTAACCTTGACGAGCTTTAAACTTCGGATTTTTTTTATTTATTACGTAAAGTTTTCCTCTGCGCTTAACTAGCTTTGAGTTAAGGTCTCTTTTTTTTAATGATTTAAGTGAACTTGCTATTTTCATAATTTTTTAAGCCTGGCAACGTCCTACTCTTCCATATCTTAAGACAAAGTACCATCGGCGCTGAAGGACTTAACTTCCGAGTTCGGGATGGGATCGGGTGTGGCCCCTTCGCAATAATTACCAGGCAATGTCTTATATTATTTTTAAAATTATATGTAAATACAAGAAAAATGGCTAATTACCTTATAATTGGTGGGC
>CACBTF010000022.1 GCA_902542165.1 uncultured Pelagibacteraceae bacterium | reverse complement strand
GAAACTGATAACAAAATTTAGTTATGATAGTAAAGCTAATCTTATCATTTGGAGCTGGATTTATTAGTTTCCTTACACCTTGTGTTTTACCAATTATTCCAGGATATATATCTTACATCACAGGAAAAAGTTTAAATGAAATAGAGCAAAATAAAAAAGTTGTACTTTTAAAAACGATTTTATTCTCTTTTGGATTTTCAATTGTATTTATAATTTTAGGTGCAACAGCCTCGGCAGTTGGAAATATATTGTTATTTTTATCAAATGAATTACGAATTGCTGCTGGAGTTATAATAATTCTATTTTCACTTCAAATGTTAGGTATTATAAATTTAAATTTTTTAAGTCAGGAAAGAAGACTTGAAACTAAAAGTTATAAAGATAATTATGCCTTTCCTTTATTAGTCGGTGCAGCTTTTGCTTTTGGTTGGACGCCTTGTATTGGGCCTGTATTAGGTTCTATTTTAGCATTGTCAGCGACAGAAGCTTCTATTAGCTTGGGCGTATTATTGCTTTCTTTTTATTCTTTGGGATTAGCAATACCTTTTATTTTATCCGGTTATTACATGAGTAGATTTTTAACTACTAGAAAAAGTTTTAGTAAATATTACGGAAGAGTGACAAAAACAGGAGGAGTAATTTTATTACTTACGGGTATTTTAATTGCGACTAATCAAATTCAAGTAATTAGTTATTATATTTTGACAATCTTTCCTTTCCTAACTACGCTTGGCTGATGAGCGATATTACGGTTTTAGGTATATTTGTTGCCGACATAAGTTTTTCAGGTCATAAAATTCCTGCAGTTGGAGAGACTATATTAGGTAATAAATATAACGTTGGTCCTGGTGGAAAAGGATGTAACCAAGCAGTAGCCATAGCTAGATTAGGTGGAAAAGTAAACTTTATAAGCAAAATTGGAAAAGACTCTTATGGTGAATTAGCTCTCGAAACTTTAAAAAAAAATAAAATAAATACCGAAAACATTATTCAAGATACTAATTCACAAACAGGTGTCGCAGGAATTCTTGTAGATAAAAACTCTGGAAAAAACGCAATTAATGTAATTGTAGGAGCTCCAACTACTTTAAAAATAAATGAAATTGATAATCAAATAAATGTTATAAAAAATTCAAAAATATTTTTAACTCAACTTGAAGTACCAAAAGATTTGACGCTACATTGTCTTAAAGTCGCTAAAAAAAATGAATGTATTACTATTCTAAATCCTGCACCAGCATCAGAGATATCAAAAGAATTTTATAACAATATCGATTTTTTCACACCTAATGAAACTGAGGCGGAATTTTATACTGGAATAAAAATTACTAATGAGAAAGATGCTAAACAAGCAGCTGATAAGCTAATCAATTTTGGTATAAAAAAAGTAATAATCACTCTTGGTGAAAAAGGATTATTTTATTCTAACGGAAATGAGGAGATATATTACAAAGCCACTTCAGTAAAAGCTATTGATACCACAGGAGCAGGCGATGCATTTAATGGAGGTTTAGCTTTTGGTTTATCAAAAGGAAAATCTATTAAAGAGTGTTTAGAATTAGCTAACAAAGTCGCCGGAATTTCTACAACAAAGTTAGGCGCTGGAGATGCTATGCCCTTTAAAGAAGATCTAAAACTCTTTTAATAATCTGTCTGCTATTACCTTATTACCTACTGCGTTGAAATGAATATCATTCCAATAATAATATTTTTTATAAACTTCTAAAAAAGAAGATTTATTTTTTTTTTCAAAAAAGAAAGGAAAAAAATCTATAAATTTTACGCATTTTTTATTACAAAAATCTTTCCACATGGTTACATGTTTAGAATTAACATTATCGTTTTTGAGTTGTTGAGGCCAAGGATAAACAGCTACACTCATTTTAATATTATTTTTTTTCAATAATTCATAAGTTTTATTCATTGTTTTAATTAAAAGTTTTTGAGAGTCTAAAATACTAAGATTATAATCTGGATGATTGTCTTTGTTGTAATAAGTCCATTGAGCTTTGATTGCAGCTTTTTTGTTAAAATTCGGAGTATCTTCTTTAATAGGAGGGGATGTATTTTTAATTTGAGTATTCTTTTTAATTACAAACATATAATAGTTGGTGAGGGGAAAATTTGTTCTTAAGAACTTTCTCCTTTTAAGCCCTTTTTCTTTTTCACTTCTCTCCGAAATAGTGCCGTCATTATTTAACTTATAAAAAACACTGTCATCATAAAGATCACTTACATCTATGAAAAAAATTATATGTTTAAATTTATATCCTTTACTTAACAAATATTTTATTTTTGAATAATAAATACTTGGAGCATAAGAGGTGATACCTAGGTTTGCTATTTTCAAATTGCTTCTTGAGGAAGAAAAAATTCCTACAAAGGTATCTTCAAAGTTTTCAGATGTTCCCTCTACAAAAGAGTCTCCCATGAAACCTATATCAAACTCTTTTTCATTTATTTTATCGCATTGAGACCTAAAACCATGATTATCTGTGCAAAAAGTATTTTTTTTTTCAAAACCTCTATGATTTTTATAATTAACATTTGCTTTGAAAGAATGATGAAATACAGGATGATCAATTCTCATTAATCGTCCATAAAATTCTGTTTTGACTAAAAAGGGGTCTAAACTTTTAAGAATTAATTTTCCAAAAAAAAAATCAACTATTAAAGATATAAAAAAAGTTATTAAAATAATTAAGAAAAATTGTTTAATTAAAGATAGACAAGTTTTAATGTAACTCATTTAGTCTTTTAGAAATTCGTCTAATTTTCCTGTTTTATTAGCTTCTTGAAGTTTGTCATTTCCTCCAATGTAATGATTACCAATAAAAATTTGAGGAATAGTTCTGGCTCCATTTGTTCTCTGCAACATTTCTTTTGCATTAGCTGGATCAACCCAAATATCTTTTTCTTCTATTTCAACATTTTTTGTTTTGAGTAAAGCTTTTGCAGCTGAGCAATAAGGGCAAGGATCTCCAGTATACATTGTGACTTTTTTCATAATTAATATATATCAGTTAATTTTATTTTTTCTCTAAGTTTTTTTCTACCTAATTGAAATTTTTTTCTGTGTTTGATGCTAGTGTTATGTACTCTTTTTCTCCACAAACGAAATGAGCCTGGCTTTAAATTTTTTCTCATTATTTTTATTACTTGAGATTCATTTTTTCCTGTTTTTTCTCTTATCTCTTCAAAAGTAATTCTGTCGGCCCATGCAGCCCAAATAATCCAATTTTCATCCTTATCTTTTGGCTCAGGGTTTTTACTTCTTGTTTGTGGGATAAAACTTTTTTTCTTCATAAAATTATATATAGTGGTTAAACAAATGTTTCCAACAGACTATATAATATTTTTACAAATCATTTTGTTTTTATTTATTTCACCAGGTCCGCCTAGAGTTGTAATAGTTTCACACACATTAAATTATGGACTAAATAGATCTGTTTGGACTGCTTTTGGTGATATATCTGCAAATACCATCCAAGCTATTTTAGTAGTTTTTTTAATTGGTTCTTTTTTAAGTGATAATCCTCAAGTTCTATATTATTTAAAATGGGCTGGAATATTTTATATAGTTTATTTAGCCTATGATACTTTTACTTCTCAAATAAGAAGTTTTAATTCTAAAGATCAAAATTTAAAATCACCATTATCATTTTATAAAGATGGATTATTAGTTGCAGGTTTAAGTCCAAAAGCAATTTTGTTCTTTGGAACAATTTTTCCAACTTTTATTAATTTCGGATCAAATATCATTTCACAGTTTTTAATATTATTAATTACATACATCGTGTTAGATTTTTTAACGTTAATGATTTATGGATTAGCAGCTGAAAAAATTTCAGTATGGTTAAAGAGTAAACCAAAGCTATTAAATACAATTTCTGCGTGTGTTCTTCTAATTTTAGCAGTTTACATTGCTGCGACACAGAATTTTAGTTAATTCTAAAGGTTGTCAAAAACTTCTTTTCTTGTTTTAATTATTTAATTTTTAATTAATTAATTAATAACAAAGAGGGAAATAATGAATAAACTAGTAAAACTATTTATTACATCTATTTCAGCTATAACTTTAGCGCTTGTTTCTTTCACTTCATCTTTTGCAAAAGTTGAAGGAGATTACATAGTGTTAGGTTCTGCAATATCTCTTACAGGTAAATACTCTTCAAATGGAGTTCATACTCAAAACGGTTACAACATGGCCGTGGAAAGAATTAACAAAATGGGTGGAGTAGAAGTACAAGGTAAGAAATATATGTTTGAAATTATCTATTACGATGATGAGTCAAACCCAAAAAGAGCCGCTCAGTTAGCTGAAAGACTAATTAAACAAGATGGCGTTCATTACATGCTTGGACCATACAGTTCAGGTTTAACGAAAGCCATTGCACCAGTAACCGAGAAATACAAAATTCCTATGGTTGAAGCAAATGGTGCATCTAGATCTTTATTTACTAAAGGATACAAATATTTGTTCGCGGTGTTATCACCAGCAAACCAATACCTTGAAGTAGCTATTGATTTAGCGGTAGAAAAAAATGGTGGCAAGCCAGTAAAAATCGCCCAAGCATTTGAACAAGACGCTTTCTCACAAGACGTGAGATTAGGTATCTTAGATGCAGCGAAAAGAACTGGATCTGAAATCATCATTGATGACAAACTACCAAAAGAACTTAACGATATGGCAGCAACATTGGCAAAAGTAAAAGCTACTAAGCCAGATGTGCTTGTTGTATCAGGTCACACAAAAGGTGCATTAACTGCAATCAGACAAATATCTGAAATGAAAGTTGATGTTCCTATGTTAGCGATGACACACTGTGATGCTGCTAAACTTTCTAAACAACACGGAAAGAAATCAGAATACGCATTGTGTGCTTCTCAGTGGCATAAAAATTTATCTTACAAAGATAAATTCTTTGGGTCTGGTAAGAAATACGCTAAAGACTTCCAAAAAGAATTTGGATATGACCCGCCATATCAATCAGCTGAGTCTTCTGCAGCATTATTAGTATTTAAAGATGCGTTCGAAAGAGCAAATTCTTTTGATAGAGATGCAGTGAGAGACGCGCTTGTGGATACAGAAATGCAAACTTTCTATGGAAATATTAAATTTGGACCTGGTGGCCAAAACGTTGCCAAGCCAATGATTTTATTCCAAGTAAGATGCAAAGGTGATGAGTGTGAGAACAAAGTTGTAGCTCCAACAAAATGGGCTTCAGACAAGTTCTACCATCCAATACCTAAGTGGTCTGAAAGAAGTTAATAACTTCTAATTATTTAGAAAAAGCCCCTAGTTTTCTAGGGGCTTTTCTTTTATAAGTTTTGAAATTTTATGGACTTTCTTATTTTTAAAGCTCCAATGTTAATGGTCCAAGCGTCATTGGACGGAATTCTTCTGGGAATTTTATTTGCATTAATCGCATATGGAATGGCTCTTCAATGGGGAGTGATGAATATCATCAATATCGCGCAAGGAGATTTAGTAATTCTTGGAGGTTATATCGCATACACGATGTACCTTGTAGGAATTCATCCAGCTTGGGGGGTAATTGTTTCTCCAATCATAATGTATTTTGTAGGAGTCCTTTTATATAAATTGGTGATTAATAAAGTTGTGGATCGAGATCTTTTTATCTCAATTTTAGCAACCTTTGGTATCGCAATTGTATTCCAACAGTTAATGAATTTTATTTTTGGTGCTGACGTAGTTGTGGCACAGTCAGAATATGGAACAACAATGTTATTTGACAATTCAGTTACTCTACCAAATTCAAAAATTTTCTCGGCGTTTATAAGTGTTTTATATGCAGTGGCTCTCGTTGTTTACATGAAAAAATCTAGACTTGGACGAGCTATTAGAGCCACGGCTCAAAATGCAAGAGCTGCAAAAATTCTTGGTGTAGATACAGAAAAAGTTTATGCCGCAACGTTTGGTATTAATGCAGCGTTATGTGGTATTGCAGGAGCTCTAATATCAATAACACTTACACTTCACCCTTACGTAGGACTTCCTTATACAGTCAGATCTTTCATGATAGTTATTGTAGCAGGTCTTGGAAATTTACCAGCAGTAGCACTTTCAGGTATGGGATTAGGATTGTTTGAAGAGTTTGCAGATTATATTTTAGGAACAGAATTTAGAATTGGTGCGGTTTTTATGCTGCTAGTCTTCATATTAGTTTACAGAAGATTCAAACTTTCAAAGAAAAGGGAATATTTAAAATAAATGAATAAAATAAAACAAAAAGATATAATAATATACTCTGGTTTAATTATATTAGGTTTAGCCGCACCTTATTTATTCTCAGCTTTTAAAGTACAACTTACATATCTTTGCGTCTTGATTGTTCTAGCAATGACTTGGAATTTACAAGGCGGAGAAATGGGTTACAATACTTTTGGAAATATTCTTTTCTATGGTCTTGGAATGTACTTAACTGCTTCGGTTCAAGTAGGAATGTTTTTTCCACTAGCAGAATGGACAGAAAGCGGTGGTGAAAAAACTTTCGTTCATACTACAGCACAATATTTTCAAGGAATAGGTGTCGGATTATTAGTTTCAGCCATAATACCTGCAATTGTAGCAGGAGCTATTGGTTATGCTATTTTAGGTTTGAGAGGACATTACTTTGCAATTTGTACTTTAGGTTTAGGTATCGCTGC
>CACBTF010000021.1 GCA_902542165.1 uncultured Pelagibacteraceae bacterium | reverse complement strand
AGATTTAAGAGATCATTATGGAATCACTCAGTGTGTAATTGAAAATAAAAATAAGTTTTTTCCAGTTCTAGAAAAATCGAAACCTGAGTCTGTTTTAAAAATATCTGGGAAAGTAGTCAAAAGATCTAGTGAAACTGAAAATTTGGATTTAAAAACTGGAAAAATTGAAATATCAATTATGTCAGTAAAAGTTTTGTCTGATGCAAAAGAACTTCCGTTACCAGTTTTTGGTGAACAAGATTACCCTGAAGAGGTAAGACTCAAATACAGATTTTTAGATCTAAGAAGGGAAGAGATGCACAAAAATATAATTTTAAGATCAAAAGTAATTTCTTTTATAAGATCTGAAATGCTTAAATTGGGTTTTCTAGAATACCAAACTCCAATTCTTACATCTTCAAGTCCAGAAGGAGCGAGAGATTTTTTAGTGCCAAGTAGATTAAATCCAGGAAAGTTTTATGCTTTACCACAAGCACCACAACAATTTAAACAATTAATAATGGTCTCTGGTTTTGATAAATATTTCCAAATTGCACCTTGTTTCAGAGACGAAGATGCAAGAGCTGACAGAAGTCCTGGGGAATTTTATCAATTAGATTTAGAAATGTCTTTTGTTGAACAAGAGGATATTTTTAATGTAGTAGAAAGACTTATGATTAGTTTATTTAAAAATTTTTCATCAAAAAAAATATCAACAGAAAAATTTCCAAGAATTCCTTTCAAAGAAGCAATTGAAAAATATGGAACAGATAAACCAGACTTAAGAAATCCACTAGTAATTAAAGATATAACTGATGTTTTCAAACGAGATGACGTAAAATTTGATATATTTAAAAAGTTAGTAAAATCAGGTTCTATTGTAAGAGCTATCTTAACTAAAAACACTAAAGATAAACCAAGAAGTTTTTTTGACAATATAGATAAATGGGCAAAAAACCAGGGCGCATCTGGTTTAGCATATTTTACTTTTGAGCAAGAAAAAGAAACAATAAAAGGCAAAGGGCCTGTTGGAAAATTCTTTAGCGAAGAATCCTTAAAAGAGATTATGAAAATTTGTGATGCTACAGTAGGCGACAGTATTTTCTTAGCATGTTCAAAAAAAAAAGAAGTTGAAAAAATTCTTTCTCAAGCCAGAAATAAAATTGCAAAAGATTTAAAAATAATTGATGAAGGAAAATTTGCATTTTGTTGGATTATTGATTACCCCATGTATGAGTTTGACGAGAATTTAAAAAAAATCGTATTTAGTCATAATCCTTTTTCAATGCCTCAAGGGAACGTAAAAGAATTAGATTTTAACAAACCACTAGATATTAAAGCTTTTCAATACGATATAGTTTGTAATGGTGTAGAATTATCATCAGGCGCAATAAGAAATCATATTCCTGAATTAATGTATAAATTATTTGCAGTAGCTGGTTACAAAAAAAAAGATGTAGATGAAAAATTTAGTGGAATGATAAATGCTTTTAGCTATGGAGCGCCTCCTCACGGTGGCATAGCGCCTGGAATAGATAGAATCGTTATGTTACTTGCGGATAAGGAAAATATTAGAGAAGTCACTCTATTTCCAATGAATCAAAATGCACAAGATTTAATGATGCAAGCACCTTCAGAAGTTGAAGATGTTCAGTTAAAAGAGTTAAATATAAAAAAAATTTAAGAAAAAAACTAGTTTTTAGTTTTAAGGTTTATTCTAACGTCGGATAAATCAACTAATTTTTCCTCATAATTACTTCTTACAAAACCTTTTGAAGTAATATTTTTTACAATTTTAAGAAACTTATCATCTCCATTTGCTTCTATATTTTTTGAAACTGCTATTGATGGAGTATGGGCTAGCTCCTCTTTACCTAAATATGATATTGCAAGTTCTCTAAACACATAATCTAATATCGACGAAGCGCTTAAAATTCGATCATTGCCTATTACATTTCCAGATGGCTCAAATTTTGTATCGATAAAAGCGTCAACATATTCTTCAAGTGGAACTCCGTATTGTAATCCAAGGGAAATAGCTATTGCAAAATTATTCATCATGGCCTTTACAAGCTCACCCTCCTTATTTGTATCAATGAATATTTCACCAATTTTGCCATCATCATACTCTCCAGTATGTAAATAGACTTTATGATCACCAATCTGTGCTTTCTGAATATATCCTTTCCTTCTATCTGGCATTTTGAATCTGTTATAATTTTTTATTTTAAAATTGGCAGATTTGTCTTTTTTTGTATCTTTTGACTTGATTATCTTATCTGCAATATTATTAGGAAGTTTTGCATCGATTGTCTGCTTGTCAGATTTTTCCTCTTTATTACTGCCTATTTTTTTTGTTTTCCTATTGTTTAATTTAACATCAATTACCTCCACATTACCGTCTGTTCTTTGATCAATTTTAGACAATTCTGCGTCATCTAGGTTACTCAAAGTGTGCACTGTTTTAAAAGTACAAGTATAGTAAGTTTCAACGAGGTATTTTTTCATAAAATATATGGAATCTCTTTATTTAGATATATATTAATTGTATAAGGTGTCTATTACTTAATGATGCAATTGTTAATTGTGTGGATTTTTAATTTCTAAAATGAGTATAAAAATAATTTTTACATGGTGGAATAAACAAACTTTTGGGACTTTTTTAAAGACCTTGTTTTTTGGAAAATATGTTGGCTCTGATGAGTTCGGAAATAAATATTTTAGAAGCAAAAAAAATGAGCGTTGGGTTGTGTACTCAAAAAATATTGAAGCTACTAAAATTTCTTCCGATTGGTATCTGTGGATGCACCATACAATTGATAAAATACCTGATAAAAAAGATGTTAAATATTCCTGGCAAAAAAAACATTTAGAGAATCAAACCGGCACCACCAATAGTTTTAGGCCTGTAAAAATTAGAAAAAATGAAATAAAAAAAAAATATGAAACTTGGAAATAAAAATTATTTAATATTACTTTCTTTCATAACTCTAACTACTTTTTCTTTTGCTAATGAAAAAATAACAACTAGTCCCTTAATAAATATTGAAAAAATAAAACCTAGTTTTGAAGAATTAGTTGATGAAAATGAAAATTCTTTACCTAATCAAAATTTAAAAGAAAAAAAAATATCTAATTTAAAATCCTCACAAGCTATACTTATTGGTCTTGATAAAATCACAGCTAAATCTTCTAAACTTGAGGTAAAACTCAATGAAATAAAAAAATTTGGTCCTTTGGAAATAAAAATTTTAAAGTGTGGTAAGGTAAAGGTGAATAATAAAATAGATAGCGTTGCCTATATGCAAGTGAAAGACTTGACTAAAAATGAGGATGAAAAAGTGTTTATATTCAATGGATGGACCTTTGCATCCGACCCAAGTTTAACACCATTTGATCATGCTATTTATGATTTACAACTTTTAAATTGTAATAAAGCTTAATAAAATTTTTCTTTTCCTAACCAATTAGTATTAAAATTTGAACTAATGAATTTTTTGTGATTTAGAATTTTTTTGTGCAAATCAATAGTAGTAGTAATACCCTCTAATACAAATTCATCAAGGGACCTTAGTGTTCTTTGAATAGCTTCAGTTCTATTTCTTCCTTTACAAATAACTTTAGCAATTAAACTGTCGTAATAGGGAGTAATTTTACATCCTTGAAATATTGAACCATCAACTCTTGTTCTAAAACCTGAAGGCTGATGACAGACGCTAATAACACCAGGACTTGGTTGAAAATCTAAGGCAGGGTTTTCAGCATTAATTCTACATTCAATAGTATGACCTCTAGGTATAATATCATTTTGTTTTAAAGCAGTGTTGCCTGTGAACGCTATCCATAGCTGCTCCTTTACGATGTCTATACCAGTTTGTACCTCAGTAACAGGGTGTTCTACTTGTACTCTTGTGTTCATTTCTAAAAAATAAAACTTCCCGTCCTCATAAATAAACTCTACTGTTCCAGCTCCCTCATAGTTGATTTTCTCAACCATTTTTACAGTTTTTTCAAGAAGATCTTTTCTTTGCTCTTCGGTCAAAACTGGACTAGGAGTTTCTTCAATTAATTTTTGATGTCTTCTTTGAACAGAACAATCTCTTTCTCCCAAGTGAACAGTCTTATTTTTACCTGACATAACTTGAACTTCTATATGTCTAGGACTCTTAAAATATTTTTCAATATATAATTCATCGTTATTAAAAAACTTTTTTGCTTCAGATTTTGCAGTAAGAAATAAATTTTCTAATTTACTTTCCTCTTCCACGATTTTCATTCCTTTTCCTCCACCTCCACCCGCAGCTTTAATTAAAACAGGGTATCCGATTTGTTTACATATTGACTTAGCCTCATCCAAAGATTTTACTCCGCCTTCAGATCCTTCAATCACAGGTAAGCCATATTTTTTAGCAATTTTTTTTGCTTGAATTTTATCTCCCATTTGAGAAATGATCTCCGCACTTGGCCCTACAAATTTTATTCCATGTTTATTAACTATTTCTGAAAACTTTGCATTCTCTGATAAAAAACCATAACCTGGATGAATAGCCTCTGCTCCAGTTAAATCAACTGCAGACATTATAGACGAAATATTTAAATAACTATTTTGTGGCTGATGAGAACCTATACAAACACTTTCGTCTGCCAGCCGCACATGCATTGAATCGGAGTCTACATCTGAGTGAACAGCTACAGTTTTTATTCCCCATTCTTTACATGCTCTGATAACCCGAACAGCTATCTCCCCTCTGTTTGCTATTAATACTTTTTTAAACATTCTTAGTATTATTTCAATAGAACTAGTGTTTGTCCAAATTCAACTGGTTGCCCATCTTCAATCAAAATTTTTTTAACTTCGCCGTCTGTTGTAGAGGGAACGTGGTTCATAGTTTTCATTGCTTCAACTATCATCACAGTCTGGCCTTTTTTAATTTTATCACCTACTTCAACAAACTTTTTTGCTCCAGGCTCAGGTGCTAAGTAGGCAGTACCTATTATAGGAGATTTGATCCTTATACCATCACTATCGTTAGATGATTTTAAAACAGCTTTGTTTTGAGATACAACTTTACTAGTTTTTACTTGTTCAATGTTCTTAGCTGCTCTTGAAACTTTAATTTTTGTTTGACCATCTTGATACTCAAGCTCGGTTAATTCAAACTCTTTAAGATTATCTACCAATTCTTTTATTAATTTCTTTTCAATTTTCATTTTTTTAAAAATTTATTCATTGCTTGTAGCGACATCAAATAACCTTCAGCACCAAATCCACAAATAATACCTTTTGCAATTTTACTGATCAGAGACTTATGTCTAAAATCTTCTCTATTATAAATGTTACTTATATGCAATTCAATTATTGGAATTTTTAAAATTTTTAATGCGTCGTGAATTGCAACAGATGTATGAGTATATCCCCCTGCGTTTATAATTAATCCATCTTGATTTTTCCTAGAATTTTGAATTTTATCGACTAATTCACCTTCAATATTAGACTGAAATAGAGACAACTGTATATTATTTTTAGTAGCAAATTCGCTACAACTTTTTTCTATATCTTTTAAAGTAAAACTTCCATACTGGCTTTTTTCTCTTTCACCTAAAAGGTTGAGGTTTGGACCATTAAGAATTATAATTTTGTTCATTATTTCTTAGTATTGAATAACTTAATTATGGCAAAAATACAATTAAACGGAAAAAAAATAGTAATTAAGTCTAATTATTCAATATTAGACCTTTTAAAAAAATACAAATTAAATAAGAAAAGAATCGCAATTGAGTGTAATGGAAAAATTATTCAAAAAAATTATTACAAAAAAAAATACTTAAAAGATAAAGATAAAATTGAAATAGTTCATTTCATAGGAGGAGGATAAATTGAAAAGAAAAGACACTTTTAAAGTTTCTGGAAAATCTTATAAATCTAGACTAATAGTAGGCACTGGTAAATATAAAAGCTTTATAGAAACTGCAAAAGCAGTAAAAGCTTCAGGTGCAGACATGGTAACCGTTGCAGTAAGAAGAGTAAATATTTTAGATAAAAGAAAACCAATTTTAACTGATTACCTAAATCCAAAAAAAATTACTTACCTTCCCAATACTGCTGGCTGTTTTAATTCTAAAGAGGCATTAAGAACCTTGAGATTAGCTAGAGAAATGGGTGGTTGGAAATTAGTAAAATTAGAAGTTCTTGGTGATAAAAAAACACTATACCCAAATATGATAGAGACAATTGAATCAACAAAAGTTCTTGTTAAAGAGGGATTTAAAGTTATGGTTTATTGCACAGACGATCCTTTATTATCAAAAAAACTTGAGGATAGTGGTGCAGCAGCTATTATGCCACTAGCCTCGCCAATTGGATCAGGGCTAGGATTACAAAATAAAGTTAATATTTCAATGATTGTAAAACAATCAAAAGTACCAGTAATTGTAGACGCAGGGATTGGAACAGCATCAGATGCGACTATTGCAATGGAATTAGGCTGCGATGGGGTACTTATTAATAGCGCTATAGCTAATGCTAAAAAGCCAATTTTGATGGCAAAGGCTTTTAAAGATGCAGTAATTTCTGGAAGAAATTCTTATTTAGCGGGGCGAATGGAAAAAAATTTAATTGGAAAAGAGAGCACGCCATCTCTTGGGTTAATTTAATTTTTCTTTTTTCTTCTTACCCATAAAGTTCTCGCCTTCTTTTTAATCTTAGTCTTTTTAACTTTCTCTTTACTTTTAA
>CACBTF010000020.1 GCA_902542165.1 uncultured Pelagibacteraceae bacterium | reverse complement strand
TTACAGCTAAACTATAATTGCCATCAATTGAAAACTTAATTGAACTTATCCCTAAACAAACTCCTGCTAATGTCAAAATATTTGGCAATAAGTATCTGGTTTTTTTTGACGAAACCAATTTAAATTTTTTATTTTCTTCCATTATTCAGAAGCCAACAAGCTTTCTCCCGCTATGACATTTTGGCCGAGTTTAGCTAGCACCTTTTTATTTTTAAAATATATATCAACTCTACTACCAAATCTAATCATGCCTATTCTTTCACCTTGTTTAAGATTTTGACCTTGTTCAACTTCACAAACTATTCGCCTAGCAACTAGACCAGCTATCTGCACTATAATAATTTCTTCACCATTAGTTAAATTAATCTTATAATAATTTCTTTCATTTTCTTCGCTTGCCTTGTCTAAAGATGCATTCAAAAATTTTCCTGGTTTATAAAATATTTCCTCTATTTTTCCTGAAGAAGGTATTCGGTTTACATGACAATTGAATACGTTCATAAATACGCTTATTCTTGTATACGAAGTGTTTTCAAGTCTTAATTCCTCGGGTCCTGATTTTTCCGAAATATCAGTTATTAAACCATCAGCAGGACTCACAAGGTATTTGTCGTCACCAATAGAATATCTTTCTGGGTCTCTGAAAAAATAATAAACCCAAATTGTAATAATGATAAAGAGGATTCCTAGGAATTTTGAAAAGAATAAAATTATAAAAGTAGCCAAAATTGAAATAGCTAAAAATTTATACCCTTCTTTGTGTATTTTAGGAAATATTGTATTAAACATAATTTATAGTTTGATAATTTTTTCTTAATATGTATAAAAATCACAGTTAATCAATCTATATTTTATGGCAAAAATTAAAGTTAAAAATCCCTTAGTAGAGCTAGACGGTGACGAAATGACCAGAATTATTTGGTCTTTTATCAAAGATAAGTTAATTAAACCCTACTTGGATATAGATTTGAAATACTACGATTTAGGAATGGAGAGTAGAGATAAAACTGATGATAAAATTACTATAGATGCGGCCAATGCCATCAAACAATTTGGAGTTGGAGTAAAATGCGCAACAATCACCCCAGATGAAGCTAGAGTAGAAGAGTTTAAACTTAAAAAAATGTGGAGATCACCTAATGGTACAATTAGGAACATTTTAGGCGGCACAGTATTCAGAGAACCAATTATTTGTAAAAATGTTCCTAAATTAGTTCCAGGATGGACACAACCAATTGTTATAGGAAGACATGCTTTTGGCGATCAATATCGTGCAACTGATTTTTTAATACCCGGTGAGGGTAAAATGGAAGTTAAATGGACTTCTAAAAATGGAAAGGACAAGAAAGAATTTGAAGTATTCAATTTTACTGGACCAGGAACTGCTTTAGCTATGTACAATTTAGACGACTCTATAAAAAATTTTGCAAGAGCGTGTATGAATTATGGTCTAGGAAGAAAATGGCCAGTTTATTTGTCTACCAAAAATACAATTTTAAAAGCATATGATGGTCGTTTTAAAGATTTATTCCAAGAAGTTTTCGATAAAGAATTTAAAAACAAATTTGAGACAGCAAATATTACTTATGAGCATCGATTAATTGATGACATGGTAGCCTGTGCTATGAAATGGAATGGCGGATATGTTTGGGCTTGTAAAAACTATGATGGTGACGTTCAGTCAGATACTGTTGCACAAGGATTTGGTTCATTGGGATTAATGACTAGTGTACTTATGACGCCCGATGGAAAGACAGTAGAGTCTGAGGCTGCACACGGAACAGTGACAAGACACTACAGGATGCATCAACAAGGAAAAGAAACTTCTACAAATCCGATAGCCTCAATTTTTGCTTGGACTAGAGGTTTGGCTCACAGAGGCAATTTAGACAATAATAATGAACTTATTAAGTTTGCTTCATCTCTTGAAAAAGTTTGTGTTGAAACTGTCGAGAGCGGTTCGATGACTAAAGACCTTGCTATCCTGATTGATAAATCAACAAAATATTTGACTACTAATCAATTTTTAGAAGCTATTGATGGAAATTTAAAGAAAAAACTTAATTAAGTTTTTTTCTGACTACTTCGAAAGCTTGTTCAATTTTACTTTGATTGATACCACCAGCTTGAGCAAAGTCTTTTCTTCCTCCCCCGCCTTTTCCTCCTAAAATTTCTGATGCAGTCTTAACAAGTGTAACAGCATCAAATTTAGTCGTAAGATCTTGAGAAACTCCTATAGCAACTCCTACTTTATCCTCAAAAGTAGAAATGCTTATTATGATACCTGATTTAATCTCTTTTTTGCCTTGGTCAATAATTCCTCTTAATTCTTTAGGAGGAAAATCTTTTAAAATTTGCTCTCGAATTAATATATCTCCAATTTTTTTATCATGTATTTTGTTTTTACTTTTATCTTTCTTAATAATTTCAATTTTTACTTTGTTAAGCTGTTTATTTAAATTTTTTAAGTTTTCAGTTAAATCTAAATTATCTTTATAATCTGGCTTTATTTTTAGTTTTTGTAATTCCTTTTTAATTAATGTTATTTCACCTTTTAGATTTGTCTCTTTTTGAGATTTGTCCTGTTTCTGTGTCTTTTCATAAACTTCTAATTGTTTATCTCTTAACGCTTCAACTCTCCTAACTCCTGAGGCGATCGAAGACTGACTTATAACTTTAAATTTACCAACCTCTTTAGTATTTTTAACGTGAGTGCCTCCACATAATTCAGTTGAGAAAAAACCGTTATTTTCCTTTCCCATAAAAACCACTCTCACTTCTTCTCCGTATTTTTCACCAAATAATGCTAATGCGCCCATGCTTACTGCTTCTTTTGGAGTCATTATTCTTGTCTGTACATCAGTAGAGCCAGCTACAATTTCGTTTACAATTTTATTTATTTTTACCAATTCATTTTTTTCAATGGGCTTATTATGACTAAAATCAAATCTTAGCCTATCAGGTGAAACTAACGACCCCTTTTGAGTGACATGTTTTCCTAAAGTTCTTCTTAATGATTCATGTAATAAATGAGTTGCTGAATGATAAGCTTTAGAATTATTTCTTTTTAAAACATCTATTTCTAAATTAACGTTTTGCCCAATTGATATTGAACCTTTTTCAATTTTTCCATAATGAACAAATAAATCTCCCATTTTTTTTTGGGTATCGTTAATTTTTATTTTACAATCTGAATTAAAAATAAAACCCTGATCACCAACTTGACCTCCTGACTCTCCATAAAATGGGGTTTGATTTGTTATAACTTCTACCTCATCTCCAATGCTAGCTGAGTCTACAAATTTACCATCTTTTGAAATTTTAATAACAACACCTTCTGCTTTATCAAATTCATAACCTAAAAATTCAGTTGGATTTATTTCTTCTCTTATTTTAAACCATCTTTCTTCTACAGATCTATCTCCAGACCCTTTCCAATTAGCTCGTGCAAGAGCTTTACTTTTTTCCATCTCCTTTTCAAAACCAACATTATCTACTTTAATTCCCTCCCCTTTTAATATGTCGGCGGTTAGATCCAAAGGGAAACCATAAGTGTCATATAATTTAAATGCTGTTGACCCTGGAAAGGTTTTATTTGAAACTTTAGTCAAATTTTCATCAAGTATTTTCATTCCTCTTTCTAAAAGAGAAGAAAATTTTTCTTCCTCATTTTTTAAAGTCTCAATTATTAATTCTTTACCAGTAATTAATTCAGGGTAAATGCTTTTCATTTCATTTAATAAAATATTAAATAACTTATAAAAAACAGGATCTTTGCATCCTAAAGAATGCGCATGTCTCATCCCACGTCTCATGATTCTTCTCAAAACATATCCTCTTCCTTCATTAGAAGGTAGTATTCCTTCAGCGATTAAAAAACTGCTAGCCCTTAAATGATCTGCAATAACTCTGTGACTTGCAATAGTTGACTCATTTATAGGTGACTTCAATAAATCGGAAGATGCACCCATAATTTTTTTAAAGTGATCGATCTTATAATTATCATGGGTTCCTTGAAGAACAGCTGTCATTCGTTCTAAACCCATCCCAGTATCTACTGATGGTTTTGGTAAATTTATTCTTTTATCTTTCGTTATTTGTTCGTACTGCATGAATACTAAATTCCATATCTCAATAAATCTATCTCCATCTTCATCAGGGCTTCCTGGAGGTCCACCTTTTAATTTTTCACCATGATCATAAAAAATTTCTGAACAAGGACCACATGGACCAGTATCTCCCATTGACCAAAAGTTATCTGAGGTAGCTATTTTAATTATCTTATCATCACTTAAACCTGCAATTTTTTTCCAAAGTTTGAAAGAGTCTTCATCTTCATGGAAAACTGTAACTGATAGTTTTTCTTTAGGTAGTTCAAAATCTTTAGTTAACAAGTTCCAAGCATGAATAATTGCCTGTTCTTTAAAATAATCTCCAAAGGAAAAATTTCCTAGCATTTCAAAAAAAGTATGGTGTCTTGGTGTATATCCTACATTTTCTAAATCATTATGCTTTCCGCCAGCTCTGACACATTTCTGGGAAGTTGTAGCTGTTTTGTAATCTCTTTTTTCTAAACCAGTAAAAACATTTTTAAACTGAACCATACCTGAGTTGGTGAACATCAATGTCGGATCATTATTTGGAACTAAGTTACTAGATTCTACAATCTTATGATTATTTTTTTTAAAATAATCTAAGAATTTTTTTCTAACATCAGTAAGTAAAATTTGGCCCATATTTAATTAAATACAGATATTTTAGTACTTGTCTATAAAGAGATTAATTTGCAGCTTTTTTATCGTTGTCTACTACAACACAAATTTCAGATTTCGTTAAAAATCTTTGCCCTGTTCCATTATCAAGGGAAAACATGCCTCCGATCCCTTTTACAGCATCAATTGTTAGATCTGTATGTTTCCACTTTTCATATTGATCCTCATTCATATAGAAAGGTGTTCCATCAACCTCTCCCAATTTTACGTCACTGTTTCCTACTTGATATTCTTTTGCTGGAAAACACATAGGCGCGCTTCCATCACAGCATCCGCCTGATTGGTGAAATAAAAGATCTTCTCCGTGAACTTCTTTAATTTCACTAAGTAATTTTTTTGCTGATAATGTGAATGATACTTTCATTTCAATATTTCGGCCCATGATTTTGAATCATGGGCCATTATATATTATTGGTTAAAAGAAGCCTAATTTTTTCTCACTGTAAGACACGTGTAAATTCTTTACTTGTCTGTAATGATTTAACATCATTTTGTGAGTTTCTCTTCCGATACCAGATTGTTTGTATCCACCAAATGCAGCGTGAGCTGGGTACGCGTGATAGCAGTTTGTCCAAACTCTACCTGCTTGTATACCTCTACCCATTCTGTATGCAACGTTACCATCTCTAGTCCAAACACCTGCTCCAAGTCCATAAAGAGTATCATTAGCTATTTCTAATGCTTCTTTCTCATCTTTAAACTTAGTTACTGACACTACAGGTCCAAAGATCTCCTCTTGGAATATTCGCATATTGTTTTTGCCTTCAAAGATAGTTGGTTGGATATAGTTTCCTTTTTCTAATCCACTATTAATTTTAGCTTCACTACCTCCACATAGAACTTTGGCACCCTCTTTCTTACCTAAATCTAGATAAGATTTAATTTTTTCCATTTGTTCTAGTGAAGCTTGAGCTCCAATCATAGTCTCCATTTTTAAAGGATTGTCTTGTTTAACAGCTTTTGTTCTTGCAATGGCTCTTTCCATGAATTTATCATAAATAGATTCTTGAATTAAAGCTCTGCTTGGACAAGTACAAACTTCTCCTTGGTTAAGCGTAAACATAGCAAAACCTTCTAAACATTTGTCAAAGAAGTCGTCATCTTTTGCCAAAACATCTTCAAAGAAAATGTTTGGTGATTTTCCACCTAATTCTAAAGTGATTGGAATTAAGTTTTGAGATGCGTACTGCATAATCAAACGTCCAGTAGTAGTTTCACCAGTAAAAGCTATCTTCTTAATTCTTTTAGAAGATGCTAATGGTTTACCTGCTTCAAGACCATATCCACTAACAACGTTTACAACACCTGCTGGTAATAGATCTCCAATTAGTTCCATTAACAACATGATTGATGCCGGTGTTTGTTCAGCTGGTTTTAATACAACACAATTTCCTGCAGCCAAAGCCGGTGCAAGTTTCCATGTTGCCATTAATAATGGGAAGTTCCATGGTATGATTTGTCCAACCACACCTAATGGTTCAGGTATATGGTAAGAATATTCACTATTGCTGATTTCAGCAACTGAACCTTCCTCTGCTCTTATTACTCCTGCAAAATATCTCCAATGATCAATTACCAAAGGTAAATCTGCAGCCATACATTCTCTTATAGGCTTACCATTGTCTAAACATTCTGCTGTCGCTAAAACGTTAAGATTTTTCTCAATAACATCAGCAATCTTTAAGAGAATATTTGATCTCTCTCCAATTGATGTTGTTCCCCATGCAGGAAATGCTGCGTGAGCTGCGTCTAGAGCAAAATCAACGTCTTTCTCGTTCGATCGTGGCACCTTACAGATAACTTCATTAGTGATAGGAGAAGTATTATCAAAATACTTTCCAGATTTAGGTTCTACAAATTTTCCGTTAATGTAGTTTCCATATTTAGCTTTAAATGGAAATTTAACCTTCAAATGAGAGGTATCTAAAGATGAAGACACTTTCGAGCTTGTTGCTTGTTGTGTACTCATTTTTCCCCCTTTTGTTCTTATTCTTAATTAGAACCAATCTGAACTAACTTGTCTATGTTTAATTAAGTCGCTTTTCACGCGAACTACTAAATGTTGTTTTATTCAATTGTCAGTTGCTTTGGGAAACGGGAAGCATCTAAGCTTCCCGTTTAAAATGATGGCGGAAGAATTATTCTTCCTCTTTTTTATCGCTAATTTTTTCGTTTGGAGAAGGATTTCCTTCAAGTTCTTTGGTAATAGCAGATGCTTGATCTCTAATAATTTTTTCAATCTCTGCAGCTACATTAGGATTTTTTTGCAGGTAAACTTTTGCGTTTTCTCTACCTTGTCCAATTTTTTCACCTTTATACGCGTACCAAGCTCCAGATTTTTCTACTACTCCAGCTTTGGTACCTAGGTCAATTAATTCTCCTAATTTACTGATACCTTTTCCATACATTAAGTCGAATTCAACAACTTTAAATGGTGGTGCAACTTTATTTTTAATTACTTTAACTCTTGTTGAGTTACCAATAATTTGATCTTTTTCTTTAATTGCGCCTATTCTTCTAATATCCATTCTTACAGATG
>CACBTF010000019.1 GCA_902542165.1 uncultured Pelagibacteraceae bacterium | reverse complement strand
TCTTTTCTATTAAAAATTTCTTTAAATTATCTTCAGGTAATTTCTCTAAAATCTCTGATAAAAAACCATTAATCAGCATTTGATAAGCTTTCTTTTCAGGAATCCCTCTCGATTTTAAGTAATGAATTGAGTCTAAATCTATACTTCCTGATGTAGAGCCGTGAGAACATTTCACATCGTCTGCGTAAATTTCTAATTCTGGTTTTGCATCAAATTCTGCATTGTCGTTAAGTAATAAAGCTTTACTTAATTGATATGCATCTGTTTTTTGAGCTTCTTGCTTAACAAAAATTTTTCCTTGGAAAACTCCTCTGCTTTGATCATTTAATACATTTTTAATTTTTTGATAGCTTTGACAATTTTTAGAATTATGATTTAAGCTACTTTTAATTTCTTGATGTTCATCACTGCAAAGATTAAGAGCTGAAAAAATTGAACTTTTAGCATGTTCTTCATTCAAATTAATTTCTATATCCATCTTGTTAAATTTAAGCCCAGTAGAAAGAATATAATTATCTAAAGTAGTATTATGCTCTAAATCACTTTTCTGATAGCTATGAAAATAACAATTACATCTATTCTTATTTATAAAAATATTTTTTAAGCTAGAGTCTTTTTTTAATTTTAAGCAGTCAAAAGAATTAACAAAAAAATTATTTTTAGAGTTAGTATCTGTATAATTGAGAATTATTATTTCTGAATTTTCATTAAGAATTAATGAATTTTTATAACTTATAATTTGTTCCTTAATGCTTTCGGAAAAATGATTGTAGACAACTAACGGCTTTCTAAACTTATAATTTTTTGATATTTCCAGACAATAGCCGCCTGAAGCCAGTGCATTATTAAGTAGATTTAAAGAATTTTGATTTCTTACGGATAATTTTTTTTTATAGTCGTACTCTTTAATGGAAACCTTGTTTTTGTCCTCAAACTTAAATTCATTTGAAATAAGTTTTCCATCTAATACAAATAAATAATTATGATCAAACTCTTTGATTAACTCAAATTTTTTTTCTTTTAATGAGATATAATCGTTGGTGATATTGTTAAAATTTTTACTTAGTATTGTATTAAGATCAGTAAATTTCCACGCTTCTTCTCTTTTATTCGGAAACCCATTTTTATCGAATAAATCTAATTCTTTATTTCTAAATTCTTTTTCCTCTGAAGAAAGACCTATAATATTGTCAACTTTGAAATCGTAGAAATTTTTCATTTAAATAAAATTCGCGTAACCAGTTTTCTCTAACTCAACTCCAAGATTTGCATTGCCAGTCTTAACAATTTTTCCTTTAGATAAAACATGAATGAAATCTGGCTTTATATAATCTAATAGCCTCTGATAATGAGTTATGATTAAGAAAGCATTTTCTTTATTTTTATAAGAGTTAACTCCGTCAGCAACAATTCTTAAGGCATCTATATCTAAACCTGAGTCAGTCTCATCTAAAATTGAAAGTTTTGGCTGAAGTATTTTCATTTGCAAGATTTCGTTTTTTTTCTTTTCGCCTCCTGAAAACCCAACATTTAATTGACGTGATAAAAATTTCTCATCAATTCCAAGCTCGGATGATTTCTCTTTAACTATTTTCAAAAAACTTAGTGTGTCTAATTCCTTTTCGCCTCTGGCTTTTCTTAATGAATTAAGAGACGTCCTTAAAAAAACATTAGTATTTACTCCTGGTATTTCTAATGGATATTGAAAAGCTAAGAATATTCCTTTTTGAGCCCTTTCTTCAGTTGATAGTTCACTAAGATTTTGACCGTCATATTTAATTTCTCCCTTAGTCTCATAACCATTCTTGCCAGATAGAACATTTGCTAATGTACTTTTTCCGGAACCATTTGGTCCCATTATTGCGTGAACTTCGCCTGGTTTAATATCAAGATTTAAGCCATTTAAAATATGCTTATTGTCGACTTTAGCTTCTAAGTTTTTAATATTTAACATTATCCTACACTTCCCTCCAAGCTTATTGCCACAAGTTTTTGTGCTTCAACGGCAAATTCCATAGGTAGTTGCTGTAAAACTTCTTTACAAAAACCATTTACAATTAAACTAACTGCCTCCTCTTGATCTAATCCTCTTTGATTGCAATAATAAAGTTGCTCTTCATTTATTTTTGTTGTTGTTGCTTCGTGTTCTATTGTTGAAGTAGAATTATTATTCTTAATGTAAGGAATAGTGTGAGCTCCACATTTATTACCCATTAATAACGAGTCACATTGAGTATAATTTCTAGAATTACTGGCTTTATTTTTAATTTCTACTAGGCCTCTATACATGTTATCCGCTTTACCAGCAGAAATACCTTTTGAAATTATTTTACTTTTAGTATTTTTTCCTAAATGTATCATCTTCGTCCCAGTATCGGCTTTTTGATGATTGTTAGTGATTGCAATTGAATAGAACTCTCCAACAGAGTTATCTCCTTGCAAAATACAACTAGGATATTTCCATGTTATAGCTGAACCAGTTTCAACTTGTGTCCAAGAAATTTTTGAATTTTTTCCTCTACAAGCTCCTCTCTTGGTCACAAAATTATAAATTCCACCTACACCATTTTCATCTCCAGGATACCAATTTTGTACAGTAGAATATTTTATTTCAGCATCATCTAAAGCAACAAGTTCAACATTGGCTGCATGAAGTTGGTTTTCATCTCTCATAGGAGCTGTGCAACCTTCTAAATAACTAACGTAGCTTCCTTTATCTGCAATAATTAAAGTTCTTTCAAACTGACCAGTTTCTGATGCATTAATTCTAAAATATGTTGAAAGTTCCATTGGGCATCTTGTGTTCGGTGGGATGTAAACAAATGAGCCATCTGTAAATACAGCTGAATTCAAAGTAGCGAAGTAATGATCACTTAATGGAATTACAGAACCAAGATACTTCTTTACTAAATCTGGATATTTTTGAATAGCTTCAGATATTGAGCAAAAAATTATTCCTTTTTTTGTTAATTCATCCTTAAAAGTTGTTGCAACTGAAACTGAGTCAAAAACAGCATCAACGGCTATCCCGTTTAATCTTTTTTGTTCGTCAAGAGGAATTCCAAGTTTTTTATATGTCTCTAAGATTTTAGGATCTATTTCATCTAAACTTTTAGGTTTTGCAGATGCACTTTTAGGTGCAGAATAATAATATAGATCTTGATAATTAATTTTTGGATACTTTGGCTTTTGCCAATCTGGTTCTTTTAAAACTTTTAGCCTATTAAATGCTTTTAATCTCCAATCCAACATCCAACTAGGTTCTTTTTTAATATTGGAGATAAACCTAATTGTTTCCTCAGATAATCCTTTCGGCGACCGAATGTTTTCAACATCAGTGGTAAAGCCATATTTATAATCTTTAATATTTTTTAAATCTTCTGTTTTCATCTATTTAAGGTTTGATTCTTTTTAACTAAATCTTGAAGTCTAACTTTTTCAAAAAAAATTATTTATGTGTTGGTCAAGTTGATCCCATAAATTGTGGGTAATACATTTAGTAGATTTGTTATTACAGCCTTTTTTAGACTCTTTTTTACAATTAAGAGTCTTAATTTTTTCATCTACTGCAGCAATTATCGAAGAAATTTTAATTTCTTCAGGTGGAAGATCTAGTATGTATCCGCCTTTAGCTCCTCTAACACTTTTTACTAGATTGTTTTTTTTAAGTTTAATGAATATTTGCTCTAAATAAGCCAAAGAAATATTTTGCCTTAAAGAGATATCTGTCAAATTAATAGGGCCATTGTCTTTAAATAAAGCTAGATCTGCCATAGCCATAACTGCATATCTGCCTTTAGTAGTTAATTTCATAAATCAACGTTGTATTACAATATTTGTAGTTTAATTCCTACTGTATTAGTCTGGATTAAAAAAAATTATTTGACGCAGAAAAACATGTTATAAAACATTACTTTTTTTTAAAAATAGTAATCATTATCAAAAATGAAACCTAAAAGTTTGGAAATTTTTATACCTGGACCTGCTGGCAGACTTGAAGCAAAATATTATAAAAATCCAAAATTTGGCTCCCCAGTTGCAATAGTATTACACCCCCATCCACAGTATGGAGGTACAATGAATAATAAGATAGTTCAACTTATGTATAACATATTTTTGAAAAATGGCTTTTCAGTTATAAAAGTAAATTTTAGAGGAGTGGGAAAGAGTGATGGATTTTTTGACAATGGCCAAGGTGAATTATCTGATGCAGCAGCTGCACTTGATTGGATTGAAAGACAAAACTTAGATTATAGTCAATGTTGGGTTTCTGGTTTTTCGTTTGGATCTTTAATATGTATGCAATTAATTATGAGAAGGCCTGAGGTAAATAATTTTATAGCAGTTTCCCCTCAACCAAATGTATACGACTTTTCTTTTTTAGCTCCGTGCCCGACCTCAGGACAGGTTGTATATAGTGAAAATGACGAATTAGTCACCAAAGAAAGTATCAATGAGTTAGATGAAAGAATTAAAAATCAAAAAGGTGTTGAAGTAATTTTCTCTAAAATTAAAAATTCCAATCATTTTTTTAAAAATAAAGAAAAAGAGCTATCAACAGAAATTGAAAAATATTTAAAAAACAAAACTGCATTAATTTAGTTTTTAATTAATTCACCTCCAGTGCAAGGTTTTTTGCAACCTGTTGTTTGTGGAAAAGAAACAGGTAAATTTTTTATCGATCTGACTGCAAGGAATGCAAAGGCTTGGGACTCTATAAAATCCCCATCTATTTTATAATCATCTATTAATTCAAAATTAATATTTGAGGGTAAATTATTTTTTATTCTATTTATTAGAATTTTATTTTTTCTTCCTCCTCCGCACAATAGTATTTTTCGGATATCGTTTTTAAAATTTTTAAATAATGAAAATAATTCTTCACCAATAATACTTGCTGTGAAATCAGTAAGAGTTGCAACACCATCTTCGAGACTTAATCCTCTTACAAAAGATATATCAAAATCATTTGTATCATAGGATAATTTTTTTTTACTATTCCTGTTCATATACAATTCTTGAGCTTGTTCAAATATAATTTCATTTCTTATGCCACTGTTAGCGAGGCGACCATCCTTATCAAATTTGTTTTTTGAGTTTTTTCTTACCCAATTATCAATCAAACAGTTACCGGGCCCAATATCTTTACTTACTAAATCTAAAAGAACCTCCCTTCGTTGAATAACGGTTATGTTAGAAATTCCTCCAATGTTCAAAAAACAAACAGGTAAATCAATTTTTTTTTGTAAGCAAATAAGATGATGGAAGATTGGCGTTAAAGGTGCTCCCTGACCACCGTTCAAAATATCGTTTTTTCTGAAATTGAAAATAATATTTTTTTTTGTTAATTGGTTTAATAATTTGCCGTTCCCTAATTGTATAGAGGTTTTCTCCTCTGGATTATGATAAATCGTTTGACCGTGAAAACCTATTATAGTGTCTTCATTTAGACTCATCTCTTTTACTACTTCTGCATGAAAAATCGTAATTTTTCTCTCTAAGTTGTCTATCTCGCTTTTATAGGTTTCCAGATGTTCAATTTTATGGATTTTTTCTTTAAGATTGTGAATATCTTTATAAATATTTGAATCGTACTCAAAATATTTGTCTTTTATTAATTCATATTGATTTATTCCATTGGTCTCAATAATAGACGCGTCAACTCCATCCCCAGAAGTACCGCTCATTAAACCCATTGAGATCCATTTTTTTTGCATATTTTTATTTATTTATAACAATTTTTGTATAATAGTTGCTTAAGTAAATATCACTATGAATAATAAATTTTTACAAGAAATGAAAGATCGGGGATACCTAAATCAATGCACAGATTTGGGTAAACTTAGTGAAATTTGTGACAAAAAATCAATTTCTGCCTACATAGGCTTTGACTGTACAGCGAGTAGTTTACATGTGGGAAGTTTATTGCAAATCATGATTTTAAAATTAATGCAGAAACACGGTCATCGACCGATAGTTCTTTTAGGTGGTGGTACGACATTAATTGGAGATCCGTCTGGAAAAGATGCTACGAGAAAAATATTAGAGCAAAAAGAAATTAAAAATAACATAAAAAGTATTAAAAAAGTTTTTAAAAAAATTTTAAATACATCAAACAAAAAAACATCTCCAATATTTGTAGATAATGCTCAATGGTTAACAAAGTTAAACTATATTCAATTTTTAAGAGATATAGGAAGCCATTTTACAATAAATAAAATGCTAACTTTCGATAGTGTGAAGCTTAGATTGGAGAGAGAACAGTCTCTAAGTTATATGGAATTTAATTATATGATTTTACAAGCTTTTGACTTTTATCAATTATTTAAAAAACAAAATTGTATTTTGCAAATTGGTGGTTCAGATCAATGGGGAAATATTGTTAACGGAACAGATTTGATAAGAAGAATTTTAAAGAAAGAGGCATATGGATTAACTTCCCCTCTTATTACTTTATCCTCAGGCGCGAAAATGGGAAAAACTGAAAAAGGAGCTATATGGCTTAATGAAGATCAATTTACTCCTTATGATTATTGGCAGTTTTGGAGAAACACAGACGATCGTGATGTAAAAAAATTTCTATTTTTTTTTACTGATATTGACCTCAAAGAATTAGAAAATATATTTAAAAAAGAAAAAAACATAAATAATCTTAAGGTTTTATTAGCTAATGAAGCAACAAAATTACTTCATGGAAGTAATGCGTCTCAAAAGGCAGAACAAACCGCAAAAGATACTTTTGAGAGGGGAGGTCTTGGATCTGACTTACCAGAAATTTATGTAGATTTAGATAAAGTAAAAATAGGTATTAAAATTTTAGATTTAATTGCTGATAATAATATTCTTCCCTCAAAAAGTGAAGCCAGAAGAGCAATAGCAAATAAAGGTTTAAAAATAGATGATTTAATTATCGATAACGATAAGAAAATTATCCAAGAAAAAGATTTCAAAAATAAGATTTTAAAACTATCTTATGGAAAGAAAAAACACTTCTTAGTAAAAATTACTTAGAATCTTTATTTCTCTCTATAATTTTTTGAATAAACCTTGGTGTGACTGTTTTAATTGGATTTATAGTAGTTTTAATATTACCTTTAGGACCTTTCATTTTAAAACTTAATCCAAACAAGCCTTCACCGACTTCTTTAGGAATCACTATTTTTCCAATTACAGGAATTTTAGAAATCATTTTATTTAAAGTTTTTGCTGGAACTAAAGTTCCTCTTAAACTTGTTAAACCATTTTTATCCTGATATCCATCCATCAAAACAGACATACTTGACCCCAAAGCTAAAATTTCATTTAATTTCAAAAATTCATTGTTTTTTTCCATGTCGATTTCTAGCACATCAAATGACAAACCCTCTCCCTTTGCTAAATCCTCTAATCCACTCAAATCAGCTAAAGAAAGTAACTTAATAAGTCCAGGGGCATTTATAACTTTAAAATTTTCGATTTTAAGATTTGAAAAGGATTTTTTTTCATCAATAATAGAATTAAAAAACAATTTACCCCCAGAAAGACCTTTAAAAAAACTATAGTCAGTCAGCAAAGGTCTAGTTAGGTCTGAATAAATTTCTAAATATCTTCTATCACTGTTTTTATCTTTTTTCATTGTTATATCTAAAAAGTTATCTCCA
>CACBTF010000018.1 GCA_902542165.1 uncultured Pelagibacteraceae bacterium | reverse complement strand
TTACATTTTGTTCTTTTAAAAATTATCTTTTTTATAAACTCCTCAGCTGATTGAGATGAAAACTTTTTATTAAATTTTATTATTATTAAGAAATCCAACTTAAGTTTTTTAAGCTGCTCCTTTTTCTGTTCTAAAGAATTTATTCTATGATTTTTAATTTTTTTATTGAAAAACATTACAGGGACTGGCTCAAAAGTAATAGCTCCAAAAGGTATCTTATTTTTTTTGGCTTTTCGTTTTGCTTCATTTATAACTTTTTGATGACCTAAATGTAATCCATCAAAATTACCTATTGCTATTACACCATTACAATGTTTTTGATCTAGAGTCGGATTCTTGTAAATTTTCATTTTACCACTTTAATTCTTTTTGAAAATAATTTGCCCTCACACTATATTTTCCTAAAAGTTTGTTAAGTTCAGAAGAATTATTGAACTCGTTACGGTGAACACCTTCAGTTATAAAAATACAATCTATTTTAAAATTGTTGGCTCCTTTTATATCTGTTCTTAAATTATCACCGATAGCCAAAACTTTTTCATTTGGGCCAACACACATTTTGTAAATTTCCTTATGAGGTTTACCAAAATAAACTACTTCTCCTCCTATTTCTTCAAATACTTTTGCCACCGATCCAGCGCACAATTCTTCGACAGTTCCTCTATGTACTGTTAAATCTGGATTGGTACAGACTAGTTTTTTTGAAATGTGGTTTTTTAAATAATTCCTGTAATACTCTAGATCATCTTCATGGTCATCAAATAAACCTGTACATAATATAAAATCACAACTTTCAAGATCTACTCGGTTATCTTTTACTTTTTCAAAAACCGAAGTATCTCTTGGCGGCCCTAAATGAAAAAAACTTTTTCCAAATTTATTTTTATTGATTGCATGCATGGCTGCTTCACCTGAAGTCATTACATTTAAAAGGTATTTTCTATTCATATCCATTTTTAATAAAAAATTGATAACATTTGAACTGGGTCTAGGTGCGTTGGATAAAAATACAATTTTTTTTGAGTTATTTTCTAATTGTTCTATAGCTTCTATTGCTTTTGGATTAAGTACCATTCCATTATGTACCACGCCCCATAGATCTATTACAAAGGTGTCATAATTATTGTATATGTCAGATAGATGATTTAGCTCTTTCAATTTGTTAATTCTCTCTTGTATAGCTCATAAAATATAGTATTTATTGGTCTTTTTAGTGATTATTGCCTCTTGAAATCTTGTTAAAACATACCATATCAACACTACGCAAAAAATTATAGGAGAAAATATATATGAAATTTAGACCTTTGCACGATCGTGTGCTTATTAAAGTGCTGGACAGTGAGGAAAAAACTGCTGGCGGAATTATCATCCCAGACACAGCAAAAGAAAAGCCCCAAGAAGGTGAAGTTGTAGCTGTAGGACCTGGTGCCAAAAACGACGAAGGCAAAATTGCCCCAATGGACGTTAAAGTTGGAGACATAGTTTTATTTGGGAAATGGTCTGGAACTGAGGTGAAAATTGACGGTAAAGAGTATAGCATTATGAAAGAGTCAGACATAATGGGAATTTCAAAAAATAAAAAATAACCTTTATAGGAGAAAAAATGGCAAAAATAATTAAATTTGATACAGAAGCAAGATCTAAGATGCTTACCGGAGTTAACACTCTTGCTAACGCTGTAAAAGTAACATTAGGTCCAAAAGGACGTAACGTAGTGATGGATAAATCTTATGGAGCTCCAAGAACAACCAAAGATGGTGTTTCTGTTGCAAAAGAAATTGAACTTGAAGATAAGTTTGAAAACATGGGTGCTCAAATGGTAAAAGAGGTTGCAAGTAAAACGAATGACAACGCTGGTGACGGGACTACTACAGCAACTATTTTAACTCAAGCAATTGTTAATGAAGGCCTTAAATATGTTACAGCTGGAATGAACCCAATGGATATCAAACGAGGTATCGATAAAGCAGTTGAGCAAGTAATTGATAAATTAAAAACATCTTCAAAAAAAGTTAAAGCTAATGAGGAAGTAGCTCAAGTAGGAACTATTTCGGCTAATGGTGAAAAATCTATTGGAGATATGATTTCTAAAGCTATGCAAAAAGTTGGTAACGAAGGGGTAATAACTGTTGAAGAGGCAAAAGGAGTTGAAACTGAATTAGACGTTGTTGAAGGAATGCAATTTGATAGAGGATACTTATCTCCTTACTTTGTAACTAACACTGAAAAAATGACAACTGAATTAGAGAACCCTTTAGTTCTATTAGTTGAAAAAAAATTAACCAATTTACAACCAATGGTGCCATTACTTGAGTCAGTTGTTCAAGCTAACAGGCCATTAATGATCATTTCTGAAGATGTTGAGGGTGAAGCATTAGCAACTTTAGTGGTAAATAAATTAAGAGGTGGTCTTAAAGTTGTAGCTGTTAAAGCACCTGGCTTTGGTGATAGAAGAAAGGCAATGTTAGAAGATATTGCTATTCTGACAGGTGGACAAGTAATTTCCGAGGATCTTGGTATTAAACTAGAGAATGTAAAAATTGGAGATCTTGGTTCTTGCAAAAAAGTTAAAATCGATAAAGAGAACAGCACTATTGTAGCTGGAGAAGGTAAAAAATCTGATATCGAAGCTAGATGTAATCAAATTAGATCTGAGATTAATGAAACTACATCTGACTATGATAAAGAAAAGCTTCAAGAAAGATTAGCTAAGCTTGCTGGTGGTGTCGCTGTAATTAAAGTTGGTGGTGCTACTGAAGTTGAAGTTAAAGAGAGAAAAGATAGAGTTGAAGATGCTCTTAATGCAACTAGAGCTGCTGTAGAAGAAGGAGTAGTAATCGGCGGCGGATGTGCCTTGCTTTATGCTGCACAAGATTTAGATGGTGTTAAAGTAAAAGGGGATGACCAAAAAGCTGGTGTTGAGATTGTAAAAAAAGCTCTTCAAGCTCCAATCAGACAAATTACTGCTAACGCAGGTGTCGATGGGTCTGTAGTTGTTGGTAAACTTTTAGAAGGTAAAAAATCGTCTCAAGGTTACGACGCACAGAATGAAGACTATGTAGATATGTTTGCTAAGGGAATTATAGATCCAACTAAAGTTGTAAGATCAGCGTTACAAGATGCTGCTTCAATAGCTGGACTATTAATTACAACTGAAGCAATGATTGCGGATAAGCCTGAAGAAAAAGATGCTGGTCCTGCGATGCCTCCAATGGGTGGCGGCATGGGTGGAATGGGCGGCATGGGTGGAATGGGAATGTAATTTCACTTACCCAAAGATTTTAAAAAAGGCTGCAACTTTGCGGCCTTTTTTTTTGCAATAAACAAACATGCTCTAGAGCTAAGTATCAATCCGTCTTTAAGAATTCGTAGATTATTATCAGCCAAAGTTTTTCCCGTAGATGTGATATCAGTAATTATTTCTGAAGAGCCTATAAAAGGATATGTTTCTGTAGCACCAAGACTATTTATCAATTTGTATTGGGTAACTCCTTTTGAAATCAAAAAATCATTAGTTAAATTTGGATATTTAGTTGCTACTCTCAACCTAGTATTTCTTTTTGATCTTATATCAAATGATATTTCTTCAAGATCAGCAATTGTCTGTACATCTATCCAGTCATTTGGCACAGCGATCACTAAGTTCGCATTTCCATAATCAAGTTTTTTTTGAATATTTATTTTATTTTGTAAATTTATATCTGACTCTCTCAAAAGATCTAGACCAGATACACCGATATCTAGTGTTCCGTCTCCTAATCTTTGAATAATTTCTTTAGCGTGTAGAAATATAATTTTAACGTTTGGTTTATTTTTGATAGTGCCAAAATAATTTCTTTCTTTTTTACTTTTTATAATTTTTAAAGCTCTATCGTTGAAAAATGATATTGATTTTTCTTTTAATCGCCCTTTACTTGGCAAACCTATGGTAATCAAATCTTTCATATATTTTTTAAATTTATTGCTGCACCGACGGCAGGTATATTCTTTTTGGCTCCTAAACTTTTAAGCAAATCATCATAACGACCACCTGAGGCAATTTCTTTTGTACCTGAAAATACTTCAAACACAATTCCAGTATAGTATTCAACATCTCTACCAAAATTTGTAACAAAATTTATATCTTGATTAAGTTTTTTTAAATTTTGAATAGATTTAAAATTTTTAAATATATTTATCTTAAGGTTATTTTTTTTTGCAAAATTAAGCAACTCATCATCTAGTTTTGAGAGTTTGCAATTAATTTTTAAAAAAGCTTTAATAATTTTTACAATTTTTTTTCCGTCTGCAAATGATCTTGGGTCTTTAATTTTTTTATCAAATCTTTTTAAAATTTCTGAGATCGACCTTCCAGCAATTTCTTTATTTTGATCAAATTTTTTCATTTCATAAAATCTTTTTTTATCTGCATCAAAAGTTATAGAGTCAATATCTGTATTTTTTTCTAATCTCTTTAAAAGTTCTTCAAAGTAACCTGGTCTCCAGAAGTGTCTTATTAATCTTAGCTTCCATCTCTCGGGCATCTCAAGAGCATTAATCAAACTCTTAAATAAACTTATGTCACCTACTTTAATTTGTATTTTTTTCATTTTAATTTTTTTTGCTGAATTTAAGATTGTGCTGATTACTTTAAAATCATCTTTAACAAGATTTTTTGATCCTAGGATTTCAATACCTAATTGGTCATTAATGAAATTTGTACCTTTGCCTCCTGATCTTCTATAAGCTTGACCAGAGTAATAAATTTTTGAAGAAGACTTGTTTTGTAAGAAACTTATACATGATGCAACTGTTAAATCTGGTCTTAAACACATCGTTTTTCCATCTTCTCTTTTAAAAGTTAACATTGAATTTTTAAATTTTTCACCTGACCTTTCAATAATATAATCTGAGTCTAAAAGAACATCGGGTTCTGATAAAACAAAACCATTGCTCTTAAAAGTTTTAATTATTACTTCAGATAATTTTTTTGATTTCATTTACCAATTCTTTTATTTCAATTGATTTTTCTTCACCTGAACTTAGGTTCCTTAATGTTGGCTTTCCTGATTTAATTTCATTCTCACCATATAAAATAACTGCTGGAGATTTGATTTTGTTTGCATATTCCATTTGTTTTTTTAGTTTACTTTCTCCAGGATAAATTTCGGTACTAACATCAGCTTCTCTTAATATCTTTTGAACATTTATATAATCTCTCATTAAATTTTTATCGAAAACACAAATCACGATCGGTTTAGACTGTTTTAATTTAAATTTTTTTTTTTGCATTAAAGCGTAAACTAGGCGATCTAAACCAATTGATATCCCTGTAGCAGGCGCATCATAATTACCAAAGTTATTTACCAGATTGTCGTATCTTCCTCCGCCACCTATGGAACCAAATTGAATGACTTGCCCTTTATTGTTTGTTACATCAAACTTTAAATTTACTTCAAAAATTGCGCCTGTGTAGTATTCTAGTCCTCGTATAACTGATGGATCAAATTCAAAATTATTAAAATTGTAATCCTTAAAAATTTTCAATATCTCAATTAAATCCTCTGTTTCTGGTAAATTTTTCTTAAGTTTTTTTTCTATTGTTTTAACATCCTCAGGATTTAAATTTGCCCCTTTTGTAAAATCTCCAGATTTATCTTTCCTTCCCTCACCTAATAATTCTTTTACTCCACTCCAACCAAGTCTATCAATTTTATCTAAAGCTCTCAGAGTAGTGAGCTTTTGTTGATTATCTGTAATGTTTATTTTTTTAAATAATTCTTCAGTAATTTTTCTTGATGAAATTTTAATAATGTATTCTGATTTTGTAAGTCCGCACTTTTCAAGAATTTCTGAAATCATGATACACAATTCTGCATCTGCCTGTAAACTTTTAGTTCCAACGTAATCTGCATCAAATTGTAGAAACTCTCTAAACCTGCCAGGTCCAGGTTTTTCATTTCTCCAAACAGTGCCTAGTTGATACCTTTTAAATGGTTTAGGAATTTCTAAATAATTTTTTGCAACATATCTTGCGAGTGGTGCTGTAAGATCATATCTTAAAGAGAGCCATTTGTTTTCATCCTTAAATGAAAATACACCTTCGTCAGGTCTATCTTTATCAGGTAAAAATTTTCCAATACTATCTGAATACTCAAAACTTGGGGTTTCGAGATATTGAAAACCGTATTTGATCATAACCTCTTTAATATTAGAAATTATAAAATCACGTACGAGTAATTCTTTTTCTTGTCTGTCTACAAACCCTAATGGAAGTTCTTTAGAAGGTTTGTTATTTTTTTCTTTTGTCATTGTTTGGTACAGCAGGGTGGATTCGAACCACCGACCCCTAGTTCCACAAACTAGTGCTCTAACCAACTGAGCTACTGCTGCATCCTAGTTATATTTATCTTAATTTTTGTTAAATTTATATATTTTTGATTATAAGCTAAGCAAAAGCCTAGCGTGCATTCTGTGAGAATGTGTTCTAAGTGTAGATAAATTGATTTTTATAATCATTGATAGCTATTTAAGAAATAAATGTGTCTTTTTCAAGAAGGAATTAGCGGGACAGTAAAAAAGCCTAAGGCTTATCTTAAAGTCCCGTTAACCAGTGATTTTTGGAAATTTAGATTAAGATGTTTTCTGCAGTTTAACTGCTGAAGGACCTTTTTCCGTGCTCTCCACTTCAAACGTTAACTCATCACCTTCGTTTAAGTATTTTAAACCTGCTTCTCTAACAGCTGAAGAATGAACGAACACGTCTTTTTCTTTGTCTTCTCTTTCAATGAAACCATATCCTTTAGTGCCATTGAACCACTTTACTTTGCCTTTTAGTGTACTCATATTGTTTATTTTCCTTATTATTATTAACTTTAACTAATCATTAATTAGTTATTTGTTTCTTAAATAGATTTGATGAGTAAAAGTCAATAGGAGAAAATATTATTTAATTGGATTGTTTTTTTGCAACAATGACTAAAACATAAGTACAACAAGGCTTGTTACGACTAATAAGCCTAATCCGCCGTAAATTAATTTGTTTTTAACAATGTGAGTTAAAATTTTTTGATAATTTGTCCCTTTGTAGCTTAAACCGCCTCCTTCTAAGCTTGTAGACTTGCTAAAACCTTGATCTCTTCCTATTTGTAAAAATTTTGCTTTTCTATGATCATAAATTTCATCTTTACTAAAATTTTCAAAAATTTTTAAATTTTTCGTAATTGAGTGTTTTATATCGGCAGCTATTATTTCAGGATCTCTATGCGCCCCTCCTAATGGTTCGGAAATGATTTCATCAATAACTCCTAGTTTGAGTAAGTCCTTTGCAGTTAGTTTCATTGCTTCAGCTGCTTGAAGTGACTTGCTAGGATCGCGCCAAAGTATAGATGCACATCCCTCAGGGGAGATGACTGAGTATATTGAATTTTCTAACATGATAACTTTATTAGATGATGCTAAGGCTATTGCTCCACCAGATCCACCTTCTCCGATAATAATTGAGATATTTGGAACGGTTAATGACATACAGCACTCGATTGAATTTGCGATAGCTGAAGCTTGTCCTCTTTGTTCAGCTCCAAGTCCTGGATATGCCCCGGGTGTATCTATAAAACTTATTACAGGTATTTGAAAACGATCTGCTAATTTCATTAGTCTTATACATTTTCTATAACCTTCTGGTCTCATCATTCCAAAATTTCTTTCAATTCTAC
>CACBTF010000017.1 GCA_902542165.1 uncultured Pelagibacteraceae bacterium | reverse complement strand
AAGAATTTCAAAAGATGTAAGTAAAACTGTGAAATCAGCAATTTCAAATGCAGAAAATAACCATCAATTTGATATAGATAACCTATTTGTAAAAGAGGCCTATGTAGGCAAATCTCTTGTAATGAAGAGGTTTAGACCGAGGGCAAAAGGAAGAGCAAGCCCTATAAAAAAACCATTTAGTAGAATTACTATTATATTGGAAGAAAAAAAGGAAAGTAAATAATGGGACAAAAAATAAACCCAATAGGATTAAGACTTGGAATTAATAGAGGCTGGGATTCTACTTGGTTTGCTAAAAAGAAGGATTTTGGAAGATACTTAATAGAAGATTTCAAAATTAGAAAATATATTAAAAAAAATATTATCAATTCAGGTGTTTCTGAAATCATTATAGAACGATCATCCAAAAAATGTACTGTCTCAATTCATACTTCAAGACCAGGATTTGTAATTGGTAAAAAAGGTGCAGATATCGAAAAAATAAAAAAAAATATCATGAAAATAACTGATAGTGATGTAAACGTTAATATTAAAGAAATTAAGAAGCCAGAATTAAATTCAAATTTAGTTGCAGAAAATATTGCTCAGCAACTTGTGAAACGTGTTGCATATAGAAGAGCAATGAAAAGAGCTATGCAGTCTGCAATGAGATTAAACGCCAAAGGGATAAAAGTTATGTTAAGTGGTCGTTTAGCTGGAAATGAAATTGCAAGAACAGAGTGGTTAAGGGAAGGCAGTATACCATCGCATACTCTAAGAGCTGATATTGATTATGGTTTTGCGGAAGCTCTTACAACTTATGGAATCATTGGTGTAAAGGTTTGGATTTACAAGGGCGAACTAATGGCAAAAGATGTTGAAAAAGAAAAAAAGGAAAGGGTAAAAAATGCTACAACCAGTCAGAACTAAATATAGAAAAGCTTTTAAAGGACGAATACATGGTAATGCTGCAAGGGCTGTTAAATTAAACTATGGGCAGTTTGGGTTAAAAGCTGTTCAACCAGAGAGAATTATTGGAAAACAAATCGAAGCAGCAAGAGTAGCATTAACTAGATACATGAAAAGGACTGGTAAAGTATGGACAAGAATTTTTCCAAATATACCAGTTTCTAAAAAACCTACAGAAGTAAGAATGGGTAAAGGTAAAGGCTCTCCAGAGTACTATGCGTGTAGAGTTAAACCAGGAAGAATTATATTTGAAATTGATGGTGTTAGTGAAGAAATTGCTAGAGAAGCTTTATATAAAGCTTCTGCAAAATTACCGATTAAAACAAAATTTGTAAAAAGATAATGGCAAAGAAAAAAGAAGATAAAAAATTGACAAAAGATCAAGCGGAGAAAAAAATCCTAACTTTAAAAAAAGATTTATTTAATATGAGATTTAAAAAAGTAAATAATCAGATAAATAATCCAGCTCAATATAACGAAATTAAAAAAAGTATAGCTAGATTGTACACAACATTAAAAAATTCAAAATGACAAAAAAAATTTTAAAAGGAATAGTTACTAGTGCAAAAAATAATAAGACTGTTGTAGTTGAAGTTACAAGAAAATTTAAACATCCTTTTTATGAAAAAGTTATAAAAAGATCTAAAAAATATCATGCACACGATGAAAAAAATAAATTTAAAGAAGGTCAGACGGTTTCAATAATAGAATGTAAACCTTATTCAAAAAAGAAAACTTGGCAGGTAATGGAAAAATGATTCAGATTCAAACAGAACTTACAGTTGCAGATAACACTGGAGCAAGAAGAGTTGAATGTATAAAAGTCTTAGGTGGTTCTAAGAGAAGATATGCTTCCGTGGGTGATATAATTGTAATAAGTGTAAAAGACGCTATTCCAAAGGGTAAGGTAAAAAAAGGGGCAGTCCATAAAGCAGTAGTTGTGAGAACTAGAAAAGAAATTTATAGGGATGATGGCTCTAAAGTTCAATTTGATAAGAATGCTGTAGTATTAACAGACGACAAAGGTGAGCCAATTGGAACAAGAATATTTGGGCCTGTTACAAGAGAATTAAGGACAAGGGGCCATACCAAAATTATTTCTCTCGCACCGGAGGTACTTTAAAATGATCTTAAAAAAAGGAGCTCAAGTTAAAGTGATTGCTGGCAAAGATAAAGGTAAGACTGGTGAAATATTAGAAATTAATAGAAAATTAAATAAAATTAAAATTAAATCAGTAGGTATGATCAAGAGACACACAAAACCAACCAAAGAAAACAAAGGTGGAATAATTTCTAAAGAGAGTTTTGTTCATCAATCTAATGTAAAAAACATAGATATTAAAAAAAACGTAAAAAAAGAAGCGAGTAAAAAATAATGACAAGATTAAAAAATACTTATGAAAAGAAAATAATTGCTAAACTGATGAGCAAGTTATCACTCAAAAATAAACATGATGTCCCAAAAATTGATAAAATTATTCTCAATATGGGGTTAGGAGAAGATGCATCTGATGGAAAAAAACTTAAGGCATGTGCAGACGATATTGCACTTATTGCTGGGCAAAAACCAGTGATAACAAAATTTAAAAAATCAATTTCAAATTTCAAAACAAGAAAAGGATCTAATGCAGGGGTTAAAGTTACTTTAAGATCTCAAAAAATGTATGAGTTTATAGATAGATTGGTGAATATTGCTTTGCCAAGAATAAAAGATTTTAGAGGTTTATCCTCAAAAGGAATTGATAGCTCATTCAATTATTCTTTTGGGATAAAAGAACATATTGTTTTTCCAGAAGTAAATTTTGATAAAGTGGATAAAATAAGGGGTTTAGATTTGACTATAGTTACATCAAGCAAGAGTAAAGAAGGGACTTTAGAACTACTTAAAGAGTTTAATTTCCCATTAAATGATAAAAAAAACTAAGGACTTATATGGCTAAAACAAGCGCAATACAGAAAAACTTAAAAAGAATTAAACTAGTGAAAAAGTATGCAAAAAAAAGAGAAGCTTTAAAAAAAATTATTAATAACAGAAAGCTTGAATTATCAGAAAGATTTGAAGCACAATTGAAACTAAATAAACTACCGAAAAATTCTGCAAAAATAAGAATTAGAAACAGATGTGAAGTCTCAGGAAGACCTCACGGGGTTTATAGAAAATTAAGAATATCAAGAATAGCGCTAAGAGACATGGCGTCTGCTGGTAAAATTCCTGGTATAACAAAATCAAGCTGGTAGGAGGAAAATGACATTAACAGATCCAATAGGTGATATGTTCTCAAGAATAAGAAACGGTCAAATGAGATCGTTAAATTCCGTAGAAATACCATCTTCTAATTTTAGAAGAAACATTTTAGAAATATTAAAAAATGAAGGTTACATTAAGGACTTTTTTATTGAAAAAACTGAGAATAATAAAACAAGTCTAAAGGTCTCACTGAAATATTACGAAGGTGATCCAGTTATAAAGGAAATTAAAAGAATTTCTAAACCAGGAAGAAGAGTTTATTCAAGGGCTAATAGTATTCCAAAAGTTATGAATGGATTAGGTCTAGCTATCTTATCTACACCTCAAGGCGTGATGAGTGATGCAGAGGCTCGAAAAAAAAATGTGGGTGGTGAAATAATTTGTAGGGTATTTTAATGTCGAAAATTGGTAAAAAAAATATTTTAATTCCAAAAGACTCCTCAATTAAAATTGATGGGGCTGATTTAACAATATCAGGACCAAAAGGTACAAAAAAATTAACTATAAATGACAAAATATTTTCATCTAAGCTGAATGAGAGTGAATTTCAATTACAGCCTTTAGAAAAAAACGTAGATAAAAAAACTTCAATAATGTGGGGAACTTATAGAAGCTTAATTAATAATGCAATTACTGGTGTTTCTAAAGGTCATGAAAAAATATTAGAACTTAGTGGAGTTGGATTCAGAGCAAATTTAAAAGGAGAAATTCTTAATCTCCAGATAGGATTTAGTCATGACGTAAATTTTAAGATACCAAAAAATATTAAAATAACGGTAGAGAAACAAACTATAATTAAGATCAATGGAGTGGATAAAGAATTAGTTTCTAAAACTGCGGCAGATATTAAAAATTTAAAACCTGTTGAACCATATAAAGCTAAAGGAATTAAAGAAAGAGGTCAATTTGTTCTAAGAAAAGAAGGTAAGAAGAAATAATGGAAAAAATTAATAATAAAAACAAAAGAAAATTACGTAATAGAAAAAAACTTAAAAATGTTAATGTAAATAGATACAGAATATCTGTTTCTAAATCTTTAAACAATTTATCGGCACAAATCATTGATGATAAACAAAAAAAAACTCTTGTATCCGCTTCATCTATTGAAAAAGAGATTAAATCCAAAAAAGTTAAAAAAATGGAAAAATCAAGTTTAATAGGTGAACTATTAGCAAAAAGAGCAAAAGAGAAAAATATAAGTGAAGTTTATTTTGATAGAGGAGCTTATAAATATCATGGAAGAGTTAAAACTTTTGCAGAGACATTAAGAAAGAACGGGATGAAATTTTAATATGGTTGATAATAGAAAAATTGAAAGTGATATAAAAGAAAAATTAGTTGCTATTAACAGAATAACAAAAGTAGTTAAAGGAGGTAGAAGATTCGGGTTTGCTGCTCTAGTTGTTGTAGGGAATCAAAAGGGTTCAATAGGAATAGGTCAAGGAAAGTCAAAACAAGTGCCAGATGCAATTAAAAAAGCAACCGAAGTTGCAAAGAGAAATTTAATTAAGATTCCTCTTAAAGATGGAAGAACACTTCATCACGATGTAAAAGGAAAAAATGGTTCAGGTAAAGTCTTTTTAAGAGCTGCACCGGCAGGTACAGGAATAATTGCTGGTGGAGCCATTCGCTCAGTATGTGAAGTACTAGGAATCCAAGATGTTGTTGCCAAATCTCTAGGCTCTGCAAATCCTCATAATGTTTTGAAAGCTTGTGTGAATGGTTTGAAATCACAAAATTCACCAAAAATTTTGTCAGCTATAAGAGGAAAAAAGATATCTGATATAGTTTCAAAAAGAGAGGCGAAATAATGCAATTAAATAGTTTAATAAAAAATAATAAGAAAAAAATAAGAGTAGGAAGAGGCATAGGATCAGGTAAAGGAAAAACTTCTGCAAGAGGGCATAAAGGTCAAAAATCAAGGTCAGGTGTGGCTATAAAAAGTTTTGAAGGGGGTCAAATGCCGCTTTACAGAAGATTACCAAAAAGAGGTTTTAAATCTCTAAACAAAAATCAAACTGCCATTTTAAATCTTTCTAAAATTCAAAATATTTTAGAAAAGTCAGAAAACGGGATAGATAAAATTATAGATCTTAAAATTTTAAAAGAAAAAAAATTAGTAAACAAAAAATTTTTAAAATTGAAAATTTTAGGTACTGGAGAAATTAAAAAAAATATTGAAATATCTGCTCATTTTGCCTCCAAGCAAGCTCTGTCAAAAATAGAAAAAGCTGGTGGTAAAATTAGCTTATTAAAAAAATAAAAGTTTTATGTCTAGCGAAACACTCAACACTGCTGGTGCTTTTAGTCAAGCTAAGGATCTTAAAAATAGAATAATTTTTACTATATTAATTTTAGTTATTTACCGGCTTGGAACCTATGTTCCTTTAGCCGGAATAGACCCTTTAGCTCTGAAAGAAATAATGGCTTCGAGTCAAAAAGGATTACTTGGAATGTTCAACATGTTTTCAGGAGGTGCAGTAACTAGAATGGCTATCTTTGCATTAGGTATAATGCCTTATATTTCTTCATCAATAATTGTTCAACTACTTACAGGCGTTTCAGATTATTTTAAAAATTTAAAAGAACAAGGTGAAATAGGTAGAAAAAAAATTACTCAAATAACAAGATACGGTACTGTTTTAATAGCCTGCTTACAAGGTTACGGTGTTTCAGTAGGTTTAGAAAATGCTGGAAATCTTGTTATTGAACCTGGAATGTCATTTAGAATTATTACAACTATATCACTTGTAGCTGGCACAACTTTTTTAATGTGGTTAGGCGAACAGATTACATTAAGAGGAGTTGGTAATGGAATTTCACTCATTATTTTTTCAGGGATTGTCGCAGAAATTCCAAGAGCACTAGCTTCTACATTTGAACTTGGTAGGACTGGAGCTTTATCTGCTGTAATGATTGTTGGAATATTTGTATTAGTTATCTTAACAGTTTTATTTATCGTATTTTTTGAAAGAGCAATGAGAAAAATATTAATTAATTATCCTAAGAGACAAGTGGGCAATAAGATGTACGGTGGTGAGTCTTCACATCTACCTTTAAAGATTAATACAGCTGGTGTTATCCCTGCAATATTTGCCTCAGCTTTATTACTCTTACCAATTACGATTTCTAATTTTGGTTTTGCTGAGTCAGATGCATTTTTAAAAATTTCATCTATGTTTACTCAAGGTCAACCTTTATATATGCTTCTATATGCTTCTGGTATAATATTTTTTTCTTTTTTTTATACGTCAATTGTTTTTAATCCTAAAGAGACAGCAGAAAACTTGAGGAAATATGGTGGGTATATACCAGGAATAAGACCTGGAGAGAGAACAGCAGAATATATAGATGCAATTTTAATTCGATTAACTACCGTTGGCGCCTTATATCTTACATTTGTTTGTTTAATGCCAGAATTTTTGATAGCTAAATATCCTATTCCATTTTATTTAGGTGGAACATCTATATTAATTGTTGTTGTGGTAGCTATGGATACTGTTACTCAAGTTCAAACAAGATTAATGAGTTCTCAATATGAGTCGTTAATAAAAAAAACAAAATTTGGTAAATAGTTGAGTTGATGAATATAGTTATTTTTGGTCCTCCTGGAGCTGGTAAGGGAACACAATCAAATTTAATTGAGGAAAAATTTAAACTACATCAATTATCAACTGGTGAACTTTTAAGACAAGAAATAACTAATCAAACACAATTAGGCAATAAAATTTCAACTATTATTAACTCCGGAAATTTAGTTTCAGATAAAATTGTAGACGATTTAATTGAAAAATATGTATCAAATAAAATTTACAAAAATAGATTAATTTTTGACGGATATCCAAGAAATTTAACTCAAGCAAAGAATTTAAATGTTCTTTTAATGAAATATAATCAAAAAATTAATATTGTACTTAAATTATCCGTAAGCCTTGAAACCATAAAAAAAAGAATTTCAGAAAGAAAATCTTTAGAAAAAAGAGCTGATGATAGCGAGGATATTGCGATAAAAAGATATGAAACTTATGAAAATAACATTAGGCCAGTAATTGAATTTTACAAACAATCTAATTTATTGAGAGTAGTTAATGGAGAGGGCTCAATAACTGAAATAAATGATGAAATTAGCGGCTTAATAGATAGTATGAAGGGTTGACTTTAAGAGATTAGACAATATAAATACCCAGGAAAACCAAAACTCATATATATGGCTCGTATTGCAGGGATCAACATTCCACAGAATAAGATAGTAAGTATCGCATTAACATATATACATGGAATAGGCTTACATTCATCAAAAAAAATATGCAAAAAATTAGATATCCCTTCTTCGAAAAGAGTTAATGAGCTGTCCGAAGAGCAGGTTTTAAAAATAAGGGAATTTATTGATGCCAATCATAAAGTTGAAGGAGATTTAAGAAGAGAAGTTTCAGTTAATATAAAAAGGTTAGTAGATTTAGCTTGTTATAGAGGATCAAGACATAAAAAAAAATTACCAGTTAGAGGTCAAAGAACTCAATGTAATGCTAGAACAAGAAAAGGTAAGGCTATCGCTAT
>CACBTF010000016.1 GCA_902542165.1 uncultured Pelagibacteraceae bacterium | reverse complement strand
TATGCAAATTTTCAGGCACTCCAGCACTCTCTCTACCAAATAGCATCATGTCATTTTTTTTAAATTTAAACTTATGATAATGTTTTTTTGCTTTAGTTGTCATTAAAACTATTCTTTTGTTTTTATTCTTTTTTAGAAAATTGTCATAGTCTTCATATCTAAATATCTTGCTCATACCCGCATAGTCCATCACTACTCTTTTAAATCTATAGTCGTTTAAATTAAAGCCACAAGGTTCAATAATATGAATTTTAAGATTTAAGCAGGCACTTAATCTTATTATTGCAGCAGTATTTTGGGGAATATCAGGTTTATAAAGAGCTATGTGCATTATTATCGCTTGAATTATGTGTCATTCTGACCCTAGAGTATTTAAAAACATAGTTTAAATAGTTAAATACATTATAAACACAAACATTAATGAGCAAAGAAGAAAAAAAAGTAAATCGAAGAGATTTTTTATTTACAGCTAGTTACACTATTGGTGCAGTAGGAGTTGGAGCAGTAATTTGGCCAATGATAGACCAAATGAATCCTGATAAAGCTCAACAAGCTTTAGCAACTACAGAAGTTGACATAAGCAGTATAGAACCTGGCAAGTCTATTACCGTTTTATGGAGAGGAAAGCCAATATTTATAAAAAAAAGAACTTCAGAGGAAATAGCTGAGGCCAGAGCGGTAAAATTGGACGATTTGCCTGATCCTCAAAGAGATGAGGATAGAGTAAAAGATGGTAAAGATGAGTGGTTAGTTATGCTAGGAGTTTGCACACACCTTGGATGTGTGCCTTTGAAAGATAAAGGAGACTTCAATGGATGGTTTTGTCCTTGCCATGGTTCACATTACGATGTATCAGGCAGAATAAGAAAAGGACCAGCTCCAACGAATATGGAAATACCAAAGTTTGAGTTTGTTGATAGCAATACGATTAAAATTGGATAAATAATTATGAGTGAGCACGAGTACGTACCAAAATCTAAAGCAGGAAAATGGTTTAATGACCGTTTACCTTTGCTCACGCTTGGAGCACATCTAACAGATTACCCAACTCCTAAAAATTTAAACTATTGGTGGACCTTTGGTGGAATTTTAACTTTTTGTTTGATCACTCAAATAGTTACAGGAATTGTTTTAGCAATGCATTACGTCGCTCATGCAGATTTAGCTTTTGCAAGTGTGGAACACATAATGAGAGATGTAAATTATGGTTGGCTAATAAGATATATTCATAGCAATGGTGCATCTATGTTTTTCTTAGCAGTTTACATACACATTTTTAGATCTTTATTTTATGGATCGTATAAATCACCTAGAGAAGTAATTTGGATAATTGGTCTTATGATTTATTTATTAATGATGGCAGCAGCTTTCATGGGTTATGTTTTGCCTTGGGGTCAAATGAGCTTCTGGGGTGCTACAGTAATAACTAACTTATTTAGCGCGATACCATTAGTTGGAGACAGTATAACAACTTGGTTATGGGGAGCATATTCTGTAGATAATCCAACATTAAACAGATTCTTTAGTTTACATTATTTAATCCCGTTTTTAATTTTAGGATTAGTAGTTTTACACATTTGGGCCTTACATGTTCCAGGAAATAATAACCCTGTAGGAATTGATATAAAGAAACCGTCCAAAGATACTGTGCCATTCCATCCTTATATAACAATTAAAGATGCTTTCGCGCTTTTAGTATTTATGATCGTATTTGCAGGATTTGTATTCTTCACTCCAAATGTTTTGGGTCATTCTGATAATTATATTCCAGCTAATCCATTAGTAACACCAGCACATATTGTGCCAGAATGGTATTTATTACCTTTCTATGCAATCTTAAGATCCGTTCCAGATAAATTAGGTGGAGTGATTTTAATGTTTGGAGCAATCTTTATACTATTTGTTTTACCGTGGCTAGATACTTCTAAAGTTAGATCGGCAGTATTCAGACCAATATACAGGCAATTTTACTGGATATTTGTTTTAGACGTTTTAATGCTTGGTTACGTTGGTGCAATGCCAGCTGAAGGAATTTACTTAGTATTAGCTAGAGTGGGAACTATCTACTATTTTGCTCATTTTATAATTGTAATGCCGGTGGTTGGATTATTGGAGAAAACAGATCCGGTTCCAATGAGCATCTCCGAGCCAGTGCTGACAGGAGGAGCAGAACCATCTTTAGCTAGGAAGGTAAATGATAAAGTCTAATAAAAAAATACTCTTTTTATCTTTTTTATTACTTATCTCACTAAGACCACTACAAAGCGCTGAAATGGTTGATCCAATCAAAGTGAATTGGAGTTTTAAAGGTTTAACAGGAACTTTCGATAGAGCATCATTACAAAGAGGCTTTCAAGTTTATAAAGAAGTCTGTGCTTCTTGCCACTCAATGCAATATCTTAGTTATAGAAATCTTGGAGAACCTGGCGGACCTGAGTTTTCAGAACAAGAGGTAAAAGCTATCGCTGCTAGTTTCGAAATAGAAGATGGTCCAGATTCTCAGGGAGAAATGTTTACAAGACCAGGTAAACCTTCAGATAAATTTAAAAGCCCATACCCTAATACTCAGGCAGCAACAGCTGCTAATGGTGGGGCATACCCGCCTGATATGTCAGTTTTAGTTAAAGCAAGAAAAGGTGGTGCTAATTACATTTATTCAGTTCTAGTCGGTTACGAAGACCCTCCTCCAGGTGTAACACTTGATGACGGTGTTTATTACAATAAATATATGGCTGGCAATAAGATAAAGATGCCAAATAATTTAATGGATGGCCTAGTAGAATATGCAGATGGCACTGAGTCTACTGTTGATCAAATGGCTAAAGATGTAACAACTTTTTTAGCTTGGGCTGCTGAGCCTGAATTAGAAGAAAGACACAGGACAGGTGTTAAAGTAATTATTTATTTAATACTATTAACAACTTTAGTTTATTTAAGTATGAAAAAAATTTGGTCACGGGTTGACACGGAAGTATAAAACATCTCCATCCTTAACTATATAGTCTTTACCTTCAATTCTTAGCTTTCCATTTTCTTTACATTTTTCTGCACTGCCAAACTTTATAAAATCCTCACATGTAACAGCTTCTGCCCTAATAAAATTTTTCTCAAAATCAGTATGAATTACGCTTGCTGCTTTTGGTGCAAGAGTATTTTTTTCTACTGTCCATGCCCGACTTTCTTCTGGACCAGAGGTAAAAAAGGTATCGAGATTTAAAAGTTCATATCCTTCTTTAATTAATTGATTTAGACCTGTTTTATTTAGACCTATCTCTTTCATAAAAGTTTCTCTTTCACTTTTATCTAACCCCATAATTTGATCTTCTATATCTGCACAAATTGTTATAATTTTTTCATTTAAATAATTTTTCTTTACCTTTTCTGTAAAAGTATTCCCATTTGCTAAACTTCTTTCATCTACATTACAAACAATGATTTTTGGCTTTATGCTTAAAAGACCTAGAGAAGATAAGAATTTTTTTTCATCATTATCTTTAATTGATATTTCTTTACCTTCGTTTAACTGATTAAGTTTTTCCTCTAAAATTTTTATCTGTTTTTCTTCAAGAAGTTTCTTTTTTCCTTTTTCAAGCTTTTTCTGGATAATATCAATGTCTGATAATATAATCTCTGTTTTTATAGTCTCAAGATCTTCAACAGGGTTAATTTTTGAATTCACATGGGTAATTTTGTCTGACTCAAAACATCTAACCAAATGAATAATTGCATCGACTTCCCTTATGTGAGATAGGAATTTGTTACCTAATCCCTCACCTTTAGAAGCACCTTTAACTAATCCTGCAATATCAACAAAAGTAATATTGGTATATACTTTTTTTTTAGAATCAGACAATTTTGTTAATTTGTCTAATCTTTCATCGATGACGTCGACTATTCCAATATTAGGATCGATTGTGCAGAAAGGAAAATTCGCAGCTTCTGCATTTTTTGAAGCTGTTAGAGCATTGAATAAAGTGGACTTTCCAACGTTTGGAAGACCAACTATTCCACATTTAAATCCCATTAAGGTCTTGATTAACTTTACTTGAAAAAAGATCTATTTTTTTTTTAATCAATGTAGGTAATTGCTTTACAATATTTTCTGTTATCTCATTAATTTTATCTTCTTCATCTTCCTTAAAATCTTCTAAAACATGATTATTAACTTTTCTCTTTTGTTTTGGATGTCCAATACCGATACGAACTCTGGAGTAATCCTTGCCTATGAATTTATCAATAGACTCAATTCCGTTATGACCTGCGCTACTTCCTCCAAATTTTGCTTTTATTTTTCCAAAGTCTATATCCATATCATCGTGAAAAACAAAAACATCTTTTGCGTCAATCTTAAAATAATCGATCAATTCCTTAATAGCTGTTCCAGAGTTATTCATAAAAGTTAACGGCTTGATAGCATAGATTTTTTTTTCATCAATGTTTCCTGTTGTAAGCAAACCTTTGAATTTTGGTTTTTGTTTTGAAAATTTAAAATGAGCATTGATAGCATCGATTATTTTAAAACCAATGTTGTGTCTAGTATTTGTGTAGTTGGATCCAGGATTTCCTAATCCGACGAGTAAAAGCATATTAATTATTTTTTCTCAGCAGGTTTCTTCTCAGCAGGTTTCTTTTCGTCAGGTTTTTTATCTCCACCTTCCTTAGACTTATCATCTTTCTTAGCTACGTCTCCTTCTTTAGCAGCAGCAGCATCTGTTCCCTCTGCAGTCGCTTCACCTTCAGCGCCTTCAACTGCAGCTTCCCCTTCTGCTGGTTTCTCTGGTTCTTTAATCACTGTAGGAGATGCTACTGTAGCAATTACAAAATCACGATCTGTGATAGTTGGCACAACGTTACTTTCTAATTTTACAGATGAAATTTTAATACTTGTACCAATATCTGTTCCAGTTAAATCAACAACTATCTCATCTGGAATATTTTCTGCTGGACATTTTAGTTCGATTTTTCTTCTAACAATGTTCAATACTCCACCTCGTTTAAGGCCAGGTGAGTCCGGGTGATTAATAAACTTTACTGGTATTTCTAATATAATTTTTTTGCCTGAAACTATTCTCATAAAATCTATATGAATTGGTTCCTCAGAAACAACATTAAAAGCAATATCTCTTGGTATAACTTTTTCTTTCTTACCTTCAATTTCCAACTCTAAAACTTTAGATAAAAAAGTGTCTGAATTAATTATGTTTTTTATCTCTTTTAATTGTATAGAAATATTTTGATTTGGATTTTTTCCCCCATATAAAATAGCTGGTATCAAACCTTTAGACCTAAGTTTATTGTTTGATCCAGAAGAGGTATCTTCTCTTTTTATTGCCTTTAAATTACTCATAATTTTATTGAAGAGGGTGTATAACCCATGATCTTAATCAAAACAAGTATTAATTAAATAAATCAGATACCGAATTAGAATTTGCGATCCTTTTAATTGCCTCTGACATTAATGAAGATATAGATAAAACCTCAATTTTAGTATTATTATTAATTTTTTTACTATTATCTATAGTGTCTGTTACTACAAGTTTCTTAATTTTTGAATTTTTGATTTTTTTTGCCGCATCTCCGCTTAAGACACCATGAGTAATAAATACATAAACTTCATTTGCTCCACTTTTAATTAAAGCATTAACAGCATTAATTATTGTTCCTCCGCTATCAATTATATCATCTACGATTATACATGTTTTATTTTTTACATTTCCTAAAATATTCATAACTTCAGACTTACCGGGAGCAGGTCTTCTTTTATCTATAATTGCAAGATCAGCTTTTATTCTATTGGCTAAATCTCTTGTTCTCGCAACACCACCAACATCTGGAGAAACACATATGAGTTTTTTATTACTCAGCTTTTTTTTAATATATTTTGCGAATAGTGGTGCGGTATATAAATTATCTACAGGCATATCAAAGAATCCTTGTATCTGACCAGCATGTAAGTCGACAGTAACAACCCTGGTTGCGCCTGCATTTGTTATTAAGTTTGCCATCACTTTGGCTGAAATGGAAGTTCTTGGCGCTACCTTACGATCTTGTCTCGCATAACCGAAATATGGAATTACAGCTGTTATAGTTTTGGCTGAAGATCTCTTTAATGCATCAATTACTAAAAGTAACTCCATTAAATTATCGTTTGCTGGGTTAGAAGTAGATTGAATTACAAATACACTATTACCCCTAATATTTTCATTTATTTCTATATAAATCTCTCCATCAGCAAATCTTCTAATATTAGTATTAATAAGTTTTAATTTTAGATTTTTAGCAATACTTTTACTAAGTTTTAAATTGCTAGTTCCAGATAAAATTTTCATGAAATGTAATTACTTATACCTTATTTTTATATCTTTTCAAATTAATAAAATTAAAGTAAGCGAACTGTAGATATACATCTTCCATAATCATTGTGCTTTAATATAGTTGATCTTCTGTAACTGAAAAAATTACTTTTTTCAGCAAAAGTATCTTTATTAACATGATCAACCATAACACCTAACTTTAAGAGTTTATCAGCCACAAATTTTCTTAAATTAAACAGTTTTTTTGTTTTCGTTTTTTGTGTAAAGTATTTTTTATTTTTCCAAGATTTTGACACAAACTTTTTGTAGAATAATAATTCTACTTCATAACTTTTATTTCCAATACAAGGACCAACTGCTGCGTAGATTTTATTTTTGGAATTTAATCTTTTAAATTTTTTGATTGTATTATCAATTATACCAGAAAAAGCGCCTTTCCATCCTGCATGAATACATCCAATAATTTGATTTTTGATATCACAAACAATAATAGGTACGCAGTCTGCAGTTACTACTCCTAAGGCCAAATCTCTCATTTGTGTTACCATTGCATCTGCTTTAATTTTTTTTCTGAAATTATTTTTATTTATTTCAACTACTTTATTACTATGAGTTTGATGCATTAATATTAATTTAGTTCTCTCAACAGCCATCAATTTTGCGACAAATTTTAGGTTTTTTTGAACATTTTTTTTATTATCTCTTGAGCCTCTACCACAATTTAAACTCTTGTAGATTCCTTTAGAGAAACCTTTTTTTCTTGAAAAAAAACAATGTCTTACTTTTTTGAGTTTTTTAAGTTTTTTTGAGTAATACATTATTTAAATCCAGCAAAATTGTTATTATCAGACCTATAGGCTAAAATTACTTTAAACAACTCCCCCATAGATTTAGGGCTCAATAACCTTTGTATTCTGGAATATAAGTCTGATTGTTGGGTAAACTTCATTTTTTTTGAGAGAATATTTGCTCTTTCAAGAATGCCCATAGTTTCCAAAAAGTTTTTTTGTGTGATTGTCTTTTTTGTATTTAAACCATTTTTAGCAAAAAATTCGTTTAACAATGAAAAGTTAACGTGTGCAGTTACATCAGCTTTGCCTAAATTATTAAGAGGATCATTTTTTTTATGTTTCATAACTGATTGAAGGGTGTTTTGATTATTAGGTTTGTAATATCCATAATCTATAATTAAAATACATCCATGCAATTGAGAGATTTTATTTGTTATTTTTTTTAATTCTTTAAAACCTAATTGAGGAAATTCAATAAATTTTAGATTTTTTAAAGTTTTATAAGACTTAATAATCTTAGTATTTTTCTTAGAGGCCTTTTTAATAATTTCCTTAATTTTAAAATTTTTATTTAAAAGATAATATTTTTCGAACAAATAATTATTTCTTCTTTTAAATTGTTTTATTGGTATTGCATCAAAAAATTCGTTTCCAAAAAATATCACTGGA
>CACBTF010000015.1 GCA_902542165.1 uncultured Pelagibacteraceae bacterium | reverse complement strand
TTCAGGTGTTCTATAAGAAGGAATGACAACAATCTTAAATTTGTCTGGAGTGAACAAAGTTTTTACTTTGTTAAAAAGTTCATGAATTTGTTTTTCAGAATACTTGTAATATTTATTTGGACCTCCAATAACAAAAGCAACTAGTTCTTTCCTCTTATTTTTTTCAATTTTTAAATATTGCGAGTTATCCATAATTTCTTTTTTAGTTAAATAATGAATAGCTCCAGTAGTATTAATTATATTTTCCCCCTTTAAATTATCATGTTCTGGACTTACAATGAGGTCAAAGTTTTTAAATGATACTTTTGGGTCTTGTATGTGAATATTAAAAATTTGATTTCCTAATCTTTTTTTTAAAGCAATCGATGGTATTACACTTTTTCTTCCACATGATATAATTACTTTGCAATCACAGATGAATTTATTTTTTACTAAATTTTCTGAAATAGGAGTGAATTTTGGGGGAATCAAATTCCAAAAAGATTTTAGTTCAATTGTTTGGTGTTTATAACTTAGGTCCAAGGCTTTAGCCAATCCCTCTACTTGGCTTATCATACCGTGCATACCTTGCGTTAAAAGTAGTGCTTTTAATTCCAACATTAGTTACTATATACCTTTACAGAATGAATAATAAATCAACAAAACATACAAAAGTGTTAATTCTTGGATCTGGTCCAGCTGGTTATACGGCGGCTATTTATGCGGCTAGAGCTATGCTTAAACCCATACTTGTTCATGGTTCTCAACCAGGGGGACAGTTAACAACTACTACAGATGTTGAAAATTATCCTGGATACTCAAAAGTGATTCAAGGACCTTGGCTTATGGACGAAATGAAAGGACAAGCAGAAGCAGTTGGAACAGAAATGATACAAGATCATATTAGTAAAGTTGATTTAACAAAAAAACCTTTCACAGCAACCGGTGATAGCGGACAAATTTATACTGCAGATAGTTTCATTATTTCAACAGGTGCTCAAGCTAGATGGTTAAATTTGAAGTCTGAGCAGGAATTCAGGGGTTTCGGAGTTTCAGCTTGCGCTACGTGCGATGGATTTTTCTTTAAAGAAAAAGAGGTAGCTGTAGTTGGCGGAGGAAACGCAGCTGTTGAAGAAGCAATGTTTCTAACAAAGTTTGCTTCAAAAGTTTATCTAATTCATAGAAGAAATGAATTAAGAGCAGAAAAAATGCTTCAAGCAAAATTAAAAGCAAACAAAAAAATAGAAATTATTTGGGACAGTGTTGTTGAGGACGTATTAGGTACAAAAGAGCCTAAAACTGTGAACGCATTAAAAATTAAAAATGTAAAAGATAATAAAGTTAAAGATCTTAGAGTTGACGGTTTGTTTATTGCTATAGGTCACGATCCAGCTACTTCTTTATTTAAAGATCAATTAAAAATGGATAAAGAGGGATACTTAATTACTAAGCCAGACTCAACTGAAACAAATATACCTGGTGTGTTTGCTGCTGGTGACGTAAAAGATAAAATATTTAGGCAAGCGGTAACAGCAGCTGGTATGGGTTGTATGTCTGCTCTTGAGGCAGAAAAATATTTAGCAGCTAAAGCCTAAAAAGATTAATGGTTACTCAAATCATTTATTTATTCTAATTTTTTTTCCAGTCTTAGTACTTCTTAGTATGGCATCAAATATTTTAAGTGATTGCAAGCCATCATTTCCACTTACTTTTGGTTTAGCTTTTCCAGACACAACATCACATAAGTGATCAATTTGATTTATTAGAGTAAATCTACTCAAACGAATATTAAAATCCTTATGATAAATCGGTTTCCACCAACTTCTCTCACCTTTGTTGTACCAGTGTTTTAAGTTTGGAAATTGTATCGAGCCTTTTGTCCCTCCAATAAAATATGCTGATTGATTTGTTAAAGGGTAGGCTGGATTTTCTCCAGCTGTGAGTTCATAACTATATGGGGCCACAATTGTATCTGAAACACTTAATGTACATAATGCACCTGATCTAAAGGAAAAATTAACTATTGCTGTATCCTCAACTTCATATTTTCTAATTTTATTAGAAGTTGTTGCCTGAACATGACTTATGGGACCTAGCAAGTAACAAATGAGATCAATATCATGGACTAGATTAATACCTAAAGGACCTCCTCCTTTTTTTATACGCCATTTTTCTTTGTACCAATCTTTATTCTTGTACAACCAACACATAACATTAGCAGCAACAATTTTTCCAAGACTTCCGCTATCAATCTGTTTCTTTACTTTCGTTACGATACTGTTGTGTCTTCTATGATAGCCAATAAGAAGATGAGTTTTATTTTTTTTGGAGCTTTGAATAATTTTTTTTGCTTTGAAAATATTATCTGAAATTGGTTTTTCTAATAAAACAGGTATTTTTGCATTCAAAAAACTTATCGTATGTTTTTCATGAAACTGATTGGGCGTAGCTACGATTACGGCATCTGGTTTGTTGTTATTAAGTAATTCAGTCGACGATCTATAAAATGGAACTTTAAATTTTTTGGCATGAGTAATTGAATTTTTATTTACATCGACAATTGAATGAAGTTTTGCTTTTTTTGAAACATTTAAAGCTTTTAAATGTTGACTGCCCATTAAGCCAATTCCAACAACAGCAATCTTTATTTTATTTTTCACTTTAATATTTAAGAGTGAATTTATAGTTATTTTGTCGATAACCGCCTTTTATGACTTTTAAGTAATATTTCGAAGGTTTTAAAATAGGGGTTTTTCTTTTCATGAAATAATACATTATGTTTTTTCTTTTTTTATTAAAAAATTTTTTTATATATAACTTAGGATAGTCTTCGTATCTATCTAATTTTTTCTCGGTTGCTTTATCTATTTCATAAATAATACCTTTTACACTTGAACCCTTTTTTCTTTGTATATCTGGTACTCTATATTTTGATCTAAAGACTAATTCAAAATCTTTCAAAATATGCCTGCTTTGATATTTCGCATTTTTATATTTTTTTAAAAAATTTTTTTTATTTAGATTTGTACCATAAGCAAAATACAAAAGTTTCTTAGTATTTATCATTAAAAAATTTTGTTTGAGATTTGAACTTGGTCTGGATGAATACAAGCTTTGCCACCAAAACCTAATTTTTTTACTAAATTACATGAATTTTCAAATCCATTTAAATCTTTAAAATTCAAATAAGAGGTATCTATTGGGCTATTAATATTCTTGGACTTATTTACGATGTTTTTTCTAAATTCTAATATTTCTTTTTCATCTTCTGAAATCTTAAGATTTATAGATTTGGCTAAATCATGAGAGCCAAAAGATATAATTTTAATTCTTTCTGTGAAAGAGCAAATTTCCTCAAGATTAGCTAAACCGTTTATACTTTCCAATATTGGGATTACATCAGTCTCCAATGTCTCAGTTTTTTTTAACAACGTATCTATTTCGATTAATTGTTTTTTTGTCTCTGTAAAGGGAAGAAATATTCCAGGGAATTTTTCTGATGTTACAAATTCTAAATCAGAGTTTTTATCTATTCTTATATATGTTTGATCTTTATTAACATCGCATTCTTTTATTATATTTTTTGCATTTTTTTTCTGATTATCAGGAACAGTAGACTCTAAATCAAGAACAACTAGATCTGCATTTAATGTATATGCTTTTTTAATTTTTTTTTCTTCATGTCCTGGAACGAATAATACAGATCTATATTTCATATTTATTTAATTTGTTATAATCTAAATCAATACCAAGACCTGGTCCTGAAGGTAATTTATATTTCCCATTTAATGCTCTCTTAAAATTTGGGTAGAATTCTTGATCAATATCTAAATAGAATCTTTCTATATAGGTGTCCTTTTTCATCAATGCAGCTAATTGCAGTGTGGCTAAGAAACCTGGTCCAAAATAAGCAGTGTGAGGCATTACAGAGACATTATTTTTTTCTGCATGCTGAATAATTTTGAACATTTCATAAATGCCACCAACTTTAATTACTGATGGTTGAACAAAAGTAGCTGCTTTTTGTTTGATCATTGATTTAAATTCAAATTCTGTACACGCATTCTCCCCACATGCTAATGGTATTCCAAGTTCTTTATTTAGTTTTGCAAGAATTTCATAATCTTCTGGTGGATATATAGGTTCTTCTAACCAAGTAAGTTTCATTTTTTTTAAAAAATCTTTTTTGTTCAATGTTTCTTCATAAGTCCAAGGACAATTAGTATCTAACATTAAAGGTAGATTACCTGTTCCTTTTCTTCCAGCTTCAATGCAATTATTCTCTATTTCATGAAGTTTTATAGCTTGGTATCCATCATCTAAAGATTGCTTACATTTTTGTTCTATAATTTTTGGATCTCCGTATCTAAAAAGACTTGAATAAGCTTTAAATAAATCTTTATTTTTTTTTCCTAATAATTCGTGAATTGGTTTATTTTTTTCTTTTCCTAAAGCATCCCATAATGCAATTTCAACACCAGATATTGCGAACATTGTAATTCCGTATCTACCAAATAAGTGTAAAGATTTTTGAAGGGTTAAAAGAAGTTCTGGTATATTACTCATTTCTTTTCCAACGAGTAAAGGAGCCACCATTTCTTCAATTGCAATTTTAACCGCTTTCCAACTTGTATAGCCAAAGGCCTCACCCCAACCAGTGATACCTTTATCTGTTTCAATTTTTACTAAGTTAAATTCTAAACTTTTCCATTCTTTTCCGTGAAAAATTACTTTTTTTCCGCCATGGCTAAACGGCATACTCAAAGTGATTGCTTTGATTGATTTAATTTTCATTATCTAAATTTTTTGAAATTAGGCTTTCTTTTTTCTAGAAAGGCCTTAGCACCTTCTGCCTGTTCTCCAGTTTTAAAATAACCAGGAGCAACTTCTTCAACCATACCTTTTTGGGTAATCTTTAAAATTTCTTCAAATTGTTTTCTAAAACTAGCCTTTAATATTTTCAAACACGTTGGTGCGGCTTTTAAAATTTCATCACCATACTTTTTAACTTCCTCATCTAATTTATCTTTCTTCACTACTGAATTTACCAAACCCCAATTCATCATCTCTTTTGCAGAGTATCTTTTGCAAGTCATCCACATTTCTCTTGCACGTTTGTGTCCTAAAATATTTGCAGAGTGGGCAACGATAGCTCCTCCCGCTGGAGAACCTACTCTGGGACCATTTTGGCCAAATATTGAGTTCTCACTTGCTATAGTTAAATCACAAAAGTAAGCCATGTGATTGCCCCCGCCTATTGCGTAGCCATCTACTTTTGCAATTATAGGTTTGTTACATTTTGTTAAGTGAATGTGAAATTCGTATTCATGATCTTGAAATTCTTTAGAGCTTTCCCAATTCATATCTCCACCTGAGCAAAATGCTCTACCTCCAGTACCTGATAAAACTATTACTCCAACCTCTTTATCTTTTTCAGCGGCATCAAGAGCTGCCTTAAGTTCTTGAAGAGTTACTGGTGTAAAAGCATTTAAAACCTTAGGTCTATTTATAGTGACATGAGCGTAATCACCTTTTACTTCATATAATATATCTTTAAATTGCATGTGATCTAATTTCATCTACAGATTCTGGATTTAATAGTGTTGTTAAATCACCTGGATCTTGGTTTGCTAAACATGATTTTATAACTCTTCTCATAATTTTCATATTTCTTGTTTTAGGTAAATCTTTTACAAAAATTACCTTATCAGGCTTAAATGATTTTCCTAAATCTTTTATAACTAAATCTTCAAAAAAACTTTCTTTTTGATCATTATTTTCTCCAGGAACTATAGATAAAATGATTTTTGACCCTTTATTTTCGTCAGGTATTCCAACAGCAGCAACCTCTTTTACTTTTCCGCTTTTAACTATAACACTCTCAAGCTCAGTAGGACCTATTCTTTTTCCTGAAACTTTAATGGTATCATCAGATCTCCCATGTAAATACCAATGACCATCAGCATCTCTACTTGCAAGATCACCATGCACCCAATAATCTTTAATTATACTCCAGTAATTATCGATGTAACGTTTATCGTCATTCCATAAACTCTTTGTTAGTCCAATTGATGATTTTCTCATGACCAATTCACCCGTTTCATTTGTAGAAACTTTTTTTCCATCTAAATTTAAGATGTCTGCACTCATTCCGGGAATGGGAGCATTAAAAGATCCAACCTTAAAAGGACGATGTAAACAACAATGTAAAATAGAACCAGAAACCTCGGTCCCCCCAGCAGAATTCATAATAGGAACTTTAGATTTGCCAATTACTTGAAATAACCATTTCCAAGGTTTTTCTGTCCAAGGTTCTCCACCAGTACAAATCATTCTTAATGAACTTAAATCTAAATCTTTAAAAAGTTTTTCATCTTTAATCATTTGCGCTCTAATGAGAGCAGGAGAAAGCTCTGTCCAGGAAACCTTGTATTTTTCAATAAGTTTCCAGAAACGAACTTCATCAGGAAAATCAGGTACACCTTCAGCAATTACCATTTGCGCTCCATGTGCAGAAGCTATTGTTGCAGACTTAGAACCCACCATCCATCCCATATCAGCCATACACAAATGAATATCAGTTTGTTTAAAGTCGGCTAAAACTCCCTCATCAAAAGACATCTTAGTAACTAAACCAATATGAGTATAAACACATCCTTTCGGTTTTCCGGTTGTACCTGATGTAAAGTGGATAATTGCAGGATCCTCAGCATCAGTTTCCTCTGTTTTTAAATTATCAGAAACATTTTGAAAATTTTCCCAATTAAAGATTTTCTTTCCTTTTTCTTTTCCTAATAAAAATATTTTTTCTATAGAAATGACTTGATTTAAATCATCTTTAATTTGATCAAACATTCTTATCTCTTTTGCTTTTCTAAATGTCTTTTCAACAGTAAAAATACCTTTAGCTTTTGCTATTTTGAGTCTTTCAATAACTGCCTTTGATCCATATCCAGAGAATAAAGGTAGCACTACGCACCCAATTTTTAAAATAGCAAAATAAGCAATGTAAGTTTCTATAAATTGAGGCATGTAAAGTGCAATCACATCACCTTTTTTAAATCCATTTATTTTTAAAGTATTTCCAACTTTTGAGATTTGCTTATCAAATTCTTCATAAGTTATTGAGCTTTGATTGCCATCTTCTCTTTCAGCAAAAATAAAAGTGTTTTTGAAAAATTCTTTGTCTTTATGTCGATCTATACAATTTAAAACTATATTAGTTTTTCCCCCAACACACCATTTAGTCCAAGGGATACCTTTTGATTCATCTAATATTTTTGAATATGGTTTATAAAATTTTAAATCTGAAAATTTTATTACATTGTCCCATAACCATCCTGGATCAGAAAAACTTTTTTTTTCTAACTCATCATAATCTTTTAATTTACAATGCTGAATAAACTTAGTTAGTTTTGAATTTTCAATTTGCTCTTTTGATGGTTGCCAAATAATTTCTTTAGACACAAGTCTTATACGTACATACCCTCTTTAATCTTAATAATATTATACATGAGGTCATTTAAAGGTGTTTTAATCCCATGTTTTTTTCCAATTTTTGAAACAGCTCCACTAATGAAATCAATTTCTGTTTTTCTATGCTTTACTACATCGAATGCCATAGATGATTTGTTGGTTTGTCTTGAATCAACTATCCTATTGAACATTTCTAAACAATCGCTTTCACTAACATCAACTCCATCGGCTTTAGCTACTTCTCTAGTTTCAAGGATTATATCCTTACCTAATTTTCGAGACATGGTCTGATTTTTATTAGAAATGTATAAATCTGTATGATGTAAATCAAATATTGCTGATAATGGACCAATTGCTGTTAAAGCAAATAATTTCATCCATTTTCTTCTTTTGATATTTTCTTCTGCAATAGTTTCTAAGCCATGTGCAGTAAAAGTTTCAGCTAAATCTTTTACTCTATTACTTGAACCACCTTCGTATTCACCAATCCATGAAGGCAAACTTGCATGGTTTTGAATTATTCCAGGACCTTGAATACTTGAAGCTTGTGTTGTGGATCCACCTAAAACTTTTTCTTTACCAGCTATTTTTTGCATGATCTCTTCATGCCCAATACCATTTTGAAATGACATCAGCATTGTACTATCTCCAATAATATTTTTTGAATTAGATAAAGCTTGCTCTAAAGCTGTAGCTTTACACATAATAATTATTGCATCGACTGGTTTTAAAGTTTTTGGGTCAGTTGTAGCATGGATTTTTATTATTCTATCTCCGCCATGACCCATCATTTTTAAACCTTTGCTATTAATTTCGTCTACATGTTCTTTCCAAACATCAATAAGATGAACCTCTAAACCTTTTTCAGCTAATAATCCGCCGAAAAGACAGCCCATAGCGCCAGCACCTAACACTGCAACTTTTGTATCTTTCTTTATCATTAAGCTTTCATTTTAACTTGAACACCAAAGAAGCCTGTTGGTTTGATCATCAAAACAACTATCATTAATAAAAAGGCGTATAAATCTTTGTGACTTCCGGAAATATAAAAAGAAGAAGCGGTTTCAAATATTCCAACTGTAAAACCTCCAACTATTGCACCAGGCAGATTTCCGAATCCACCTACGACTGCAGCAGCAAAAGCTTTCATAAGAATGATATAACCCATGAATACAACAACTTGATAAGTTGGACCAACTAATGTTCCTCCTATACCTGCTATTGCGCAAGCAATACCAAAAATAATTGATATGTATAGTGGTACATTTATTCCAACCAGATTTGAAACATCTTTGGAGTAAGCTACAGCTCTGATACCTAATCCCATTTTTGTTTTATTTAAAAAGAACCAAAGACCCGCAGCTACAGATAAACCAACTACAATCATCCAAATATAAGTAATCGGTAAAAATAATCCTCCAATTTCCATTGGCAAACCTAACTCTGCAGGGAAGGGCTTAGCAACTGGATTCCAAATTAAATAAGCAACATTAATTAAAACTACTGAAAGGCCAAATCCACATATAATTATTCCCATTCCAGCTACAGTGTAACCACCACCTTTTTTTGTTAAAGGTCTTAAGAAAACTCTTTCAATAAAAACCCCAAATAAACCCATTGAAACAAAGGCTGTGAATAAACAAACGACATAAATTATCCAACCATAAGCATCAGGAAATATACTAAAAATCCAATCTTGATTACCCAAAAGATTAAACATGGTAAGACCAGCAAAAGCACCTATCATGAAAAATTCGCCGTGAGAAAAATTAACTACATCTAGACCTGTGTAGATCAACGAAATTCCAAGCGCAACTAAGCCATAAATAATACCAACAGATAGACCAATTGTTAAAACTGATTTGAGCGATTCAATATTCATATCAGGGCTATTCACACACCAACCGATATAGAGAAGCACAAATGTTCCGAATATGATATTTTCACCTTTTTTTCCAATTCTCAGTTTATTAAACATTGGCTTTAGTCCCTCCAAGATATGACTCTTTTACACTTTCGTCGTACATTAATTTCTTACTATCGCCTTCAACATTGATCACACCGTCTTTAATTACATACCCGTAATCAGCAAGTAATAATGCCATCCTAACATTTTGTTCAACGACTAGAACTGTTAATCCAT
>CACBTF010000014.1 GCA_902542165.1 uncultured Pelagibacteraceae bacterium | reverse complement strand
TAATTTTGTAATTTCTTTTGCGATAAGTATTTTTCTATCATTATAAAATTTTTTGAAATATCTTATATATAAGTTGATTTTGTTAGATGGTGCAAAAAAAACCTGGGTAAAAATATTTTCTGATAATGTTGCCAAGACTTTTTCTATTTCGTTTTCAGTTTTAGGGAGAAAACCATAAAATAAAAATTGATCTTTAAAACCTGAAACACTAATTGCTGAAATAATTGACGAAACCCCTGGAATTGGAACAACTTGAATTTTATTTTTTAAACACTCGTTAATCAATATCCTGCCAGGATCAGAAAGTAACGGTGTGCCAGCATCTGAGACCAGTGACAAAATTTTGCCCTCTTTAAAATATCTAATAATACTTACAATTTTTTTCTTTTCATTAAATTTATGATATGAAACTAATTTCTTTTTGATTTTGTAGTGATTTAAAAGTTTAATAGATCGTCTGGTATCTTCGCATAGTATTATGTCTGAATTTTTTAAAACATTTATAGCTCTTAATGTAATATCTTCAAGATTTCCAATAGGGGTAGAAACAATATATAAGTGATTTGTAGTTAAGTTCATTATGAAAAGTAAATTTTTAATTATAATATTTTATATAATTTTTTTATTAAATTCTAATCTATTAAGTAATGAAAATACAAAAGTTCTCAAAGTAGGGTTGCTGGCTCCACTATCAGGGCCCTACAATGAAATTGGAAATTCACTTTTGTACTCTTTACAATTAGCTTTGGAGGAAATTGATGATGAACAAGTAATTATAGTTCCGAGAGACACGGGTTATAAAAATAATGAAAAACTTAATTTAGCAATAAAAGACATGAGATCAAGTGGTGTTAGGGTTGTAATTGGTCCAACTACTCACGAAGAGTTCGATCAAGTAAATCGATTTAATGACATGATATTTATATCACCTTCAAATATTAATCCAAAATTTTCTAACAATATAATTAGTATTGGCGTTAGTTTAGAATCTCAATTAGTGGCCTTGCAGAAGTTTATAAAAAAACAAAAAAAAACTAAAACAATCATAATGTATCCAAAAAATGAATACTTAGATTTGATTGAAAAAAATCTGCAAAATTTAAATTTAAAAAATATGAAAACTTTTACTTATAGTCCTAATCCAGAAATATTAACTGGAGAAATTGAGGTACTAACTAATTATTCTCAACGGAAAAGAAATCTGGAGTTAAGAAAAAAAATGTTTGAAGATAAAGAGGACGAACAGTCAGTGAAAGAATTAGAGCGGCTTGATCAATTATATACTTTGGGAAAGGTAGATTTTGACTCCGTTATTATAATTGATTTTGGTAGCAATTTAAAAAGTGTACTAACTTCACTAGTTTACTCAGATGTTAGTCAAAAAGATGTTTTGTTTACCACTATAAATCAATGGTTCGATGAAAGTATATTTTATGAAAATACAATTAAGAATTTATACTATCCCTCAGTAAATTATAAAGAGTTTAAAAAATACAATAATAAATATTTTGAAAAATTTAAAATATATCCTAACGAAATTACAATATTAGCTTATGATGCTTTAGGTTTAATCTACTACGCCTGGAAAAAAAATGGTGAAATAACTTCAATTAATGATTTTTCTTTCAAAAATAAAATAAAGGGGAAAATAGGAACTTTTACTTTTAAAAATGAAAAAGTCACTCAAGAGTTGTTGATATATAAAACAGATAACAATAAATTTGTTAAATTTTAATTTTTTTTTTTAATTTCATAAATGCAATAAATCTATGATCCATTCTAATTTTTCTAATCTTTGACATTTGCCCAAATGTAATTTTTTTTCTTATGGGAATAAAAATAGGATCATAACCGAAACCTTTTTTTCCTAAGATTTTTTTTGATAAATTTCCTTCAATTCTTCCTTCAACGGATGTGATTTTTTTATTAGAATTTCTATATGAAAGGCTACAAACAAAAGTAGCTTTTCTATTTTTCTTTTTTTCCATTTTTTTTAAAATTAATTTCATCGCTTTAAAAAAGCTTCCATGTTTTTTTGCTAATCTTGCAGAATAAATTCCAGGTTTGTTTTTAAGTGCTTTTATGCATAAACCAGAATCATCTGATATTACCGGAAAATCTACAAATTTAGAAAAATATTTTACTTTGAGTTTAGAGTTAGAAATAAATGATTTTCCCGTTTCTCTCGGACTTTTAATACCCAGTGATGATGGTGAAATTTTTTTTAGTTTTTTTGGCAATAAATAAGCTATTTCTCTGAATTTTCCTTTATTATGAGTGCCAATTAAAATTTTTTTCATTTCTAGTCTAGTAATTTAATAAGTACTTACTATATAGCAAGTTAAATGAGTGACAATAATAAACAAAAAAAAGAACTATCAAAAGAGGAAGAGATTAAAGCTCAAAAAAATCAAAATAAAAACGAAGAGAGTCAAGAATTAACCATAGAAGAGAAATTAAAAGAAACCGAAGAAAAATTATTAAGATCTCTTGCAGAAATTGAAAATCAAAGAAGAAGATTTGAAAAAGAAGTTAAAGACGCTTTTGAATTCGGGTCTTACAATTTTGCTAAAGAAAGTCTTGCCATTCTAGATAACTTACACAGAGCTAAAGATGCAATTAAGAATGATGAAAAATTAAAAAGCAATAAAGATTTGGATAATTTTTTAGAAAATATAAACGTTATTGAAAAAGACCTGATTTCAATATTTGAGAAAAATAGAATAAAGAAACTTGATACAAATAACAAAAAATTTGATCCTAATTTTCATCAAGCAATGTCTGAGATTGAGGATGAACAAAAAGACCCAGGCACTATTCTCCATGAAATTCAAGCTGGTTATATGTTGGGTGAAAGACTTTTAAGACCTGCCTTAGTGAGTGTTTCAAAGAAAAAAGGTGCTAAAGAACAAGAAAATAAGGGTAAAAAAGATGAAAAATAACCTTGCAGATGAAGAAATAACACCCATATACAACTTACAAACAGGAATAGACAAATGAGCAAAGTAATAGGAATAGATTTAGGAACAACTAATTCATGTGTAGCGATAATGGATGGTTCTCAAGCTAAGGTTTTAGAAAATGTTGAAGGTGCTAGAACAACTCCTTCCGTAGTTGCATTTCTTGAGAATGAGGAAAAATTGGTTGGCCAACCTGCAAAAAGACAAGCGGTTACAAATGCAGGCGATACGATATTTGCTGCAAAAAGATTAATTGGAAGAAAATTTGACGGTCCCTCTGTTCAAAAAGACATTTCAAAAGTGCCATACAAAATCGTTAAATCAGATAATGGAGATGCTTGGGTAGAAGGAAAAGGTAAAAAATATTCACCAGCACAAATTTCAGCTTTTGTTTTACAAAAAATGAAGGAAACAGCTGAAAAATATTTAGGTCAAGCTGTAACAAAAGCAGTGATAACTGTGCCTGCTTATTTTAATGACTCTCAAAGACAAGCTACTAAAGATGCTGGTAAAATCGCTGGACTTGAGGTTTTGAGAATAATTAATGAACCAACTGCAGCATCATTAGCTTATGGTTTAGACAAAAAAGGTGGAAAGAAAATAGCTGTATATGATTTAGGTGGGGGAACTTTTGATATTTCAATTTTAGAAATAGGTGATGGAGTATTTGAGGTTAAATCTACAAATGGAGATACTTTCTTAGGTGGAGAAGATTTTGACGATTCAATTGTAGAATATTTGGCAAATGAATTTAAAAAAGATAACGGTATTGATTTAAAAACTGATAAACTTGCTCTTCAAAGATTAAAAGAAGCAGCAGAAAAGGCAAAAATTGAGCTGTCTTCAGCAGCACAAACAGAAATAAATTTACCATTTATAACTGCTGATAAAACTGGTCCTAAACATTTAAATTTAAAATTTACTAGAGCAAAATTAGAGGCTTTGGTTCAGGGATTAGTCGATAGAACTTTAGAGCCATGTAAAACTGCTTTAAAAGACTCTGGTTTTTCAGCGGCAGAAATTAATGAAGTTGTTCTTGTAGGTGGGATGACAAGAATGCCTAAAATTATCGAAACAGTTAAAAACTTTTTTGGAAAAGAACCAAACAAAAGTGTTAACCCTGACGAAGTTGTGGCTATGGGGGCAGCTATACAAGGTGGAGTGCTTCAAGGCGATGTAAAAGACGTATTGCTTTTAGATGTAACACCTCTCTCTTTAGGAATTGAGACTTTAGGTGGGGTGTCTACAAAATTAATAGAAAAAAATACAACTATTCCAACTAAAAAAAGTCAGGTTTTCTCAACCGCTGAGGATAATCAGCCCGCAGTTTCTATTAGAGTTTTACAAGGTGAAAGAGAGATGGCAGCTGACAATAAAATTTTAGGAAACTTTGAATTAGTAGGTTTACCGCCAGCTCCAAGAGGTACACCTCAAATAGAAGTAACATTTGATATTGACGCCAATGGTATCGTTAATGTTTCTGCAAAGGATAAAGGTACTGGAAAAGAGCAAAAGATACAAATTCAAGCCTCTGGAGGTTTATCTGATGAAGAAATAAACAAGATGGTTAAAGATGCTGAAGCTAATAAAGAGTCTGACAAAAAGAAAAGGGAGTCAGTGGATGCTAGAAACCAAGCTGATAGTTTAGTTTTCTCTACAGAAAAAAGTTTGAAGGAACATGGTGATAAAGTATCAGCTGAAGAAAAGAAAGCTATCGAAAATGGAATTGCTGATTTAAAGAAATCTTTAGATGGAACTGATGTAGAAGATATCAAGAAAAAAACGCAAAGTTTAATTCAAGTTTCAATGAAATTAGGTGAAGCGGTTTACAAAAGCCAACAAAAACCTGAGGCTGGAAAGTCTGAAAGTCCTAAAGATTCTAAATCTAATGATAAAGACAATGTTGTAGATGCTGATTTTGAAGACGTAAAAGAAAAAGAAGAAGATAAAGAAAAAAGCGCCTAAGAAAATAAAGGAGACGTCCCGTGGCTAAAAGAGATTGTTATGATGTCTTAGGTGTACCAAGATCTGCTTCAAAAGACGATATCAAAAAAGCTTATAGAAAACTTGCCCTAAAATATCACCCAGACAAAACTAAAGGTGATAAAACTTCAGAAGAAAAATTTAAAGAAGCTAGTGAGGCTTATCACATTCTTTCAGATGAAAAGAGAAAAGCTAACTACGACCAGTTTGGACATGCTGCTTTTGAGGGTGGTGGCGGAGGTGGTCAAGGATTTGGTGGTTTTGATACGTCATCCTTTTCAGATATTTTTGAGGACTTCTTCAGCGATTTTGGTGGGGGTGGCTCAACTAGAAGATCAAGCAACAGAGGAAATGACTTGAGGTACGATGTAAGTATCGATTTGGAGGAGGCTTACAAAGGTATTCAAAAAAACGTTAAGTACACAACATATAAATCTTGCTCTTCTTGCTCTGGGAGTGGTGCAGCAAAAGGCTCAAAACCTGTTCGATGTGATTATTGCTCTGGAAGAGGAAAAGTAAGAACAAACCAGGGATTTTTTACTGTTCAACAAACTTGCCCGCAATGTAGCGGATACGGGGAAATGATCAATGATCCTTGCAGTAAATGCAGTGGTAATGGAAAAGTGCAATCAAATGAAAATGTAACAGTAAAAATTCCTAAAGGTGTTGATGATGGAACAAGAATAAGAGTAGCTGGTAAGGGTGAAGCTGGATCCAAAGGTGGTTCCAGTGGAGATCTTTATTTATTCATATCTATAGACAATCATGAAATATTTAAGAGAGCTGACGAGAATTTATATTATGAACTTCCAATTTCATTTACAAACGCTGCTCTTGGAACTTCAGTTGAAGTTCCATCAATAGATGGGGGTAAATCAAAAATCAAGATTCCTGCTGGCACACAACATGGTAAACAATTTAGGCTTAGAGGTAAAGGTATGCCAGTTTTAAGAGGAGGCTCTTTTGGCGATTTATATATTAGAATAAATACCCAGGTTCCAACTTCATTAACTAGAAAACAAAAAGAAATTCTTGAAGAGTTTAATCAGATCGAAAGGAGTAAACCAGATCCCGTTATTAAAAATTTTTTTGAAAAAGCTAAGAAGTTCTGGAGAAATTCTTAATTAAATGAGCACTGATCAAATAATGTCTGCAATTTTTCTAATTGCAGTATTAATTTTAATTTTACCAGGTTTCCTATCCACAAATTATAAATTAAAAGAATTTTTAAGAAATTTATCTATTTGGGCTGTAATTACACTTGTTATTATTGTAATTATTTATTCTATTAGTTTATGAGAAAAATAAATTTATCTATTTCTGGATGTATGGGAAGAATGGGCCAACAACTCATCAAATCTTCAAAAAAAGATAAAAATTTTAAATTGATATCTTTAACAGAGAGTAGAATAATTAATAAAAGAATTGCTGGGTTGAAACTGTCTAAGAACAGCGTCGATGCATTCAAGAAATCTAGTGTAATAATAGATTTTACTGTTCCTAAATGCACTTTAGAAATACTTAAAATTGCATCTAAATTAAAAAAAAGAGTTGTTATAGGAACAACTGGTTTTACAAAAAAAGAAGAAGATTTAATAAAAAAGTTTTCTAGAAAAATTCCTATACTTAAAGCGGGTAATATGAGTTTAGGTGTAAATTTATTAATGTATTTAACTGAGATCGCTTCAAAATCTCTTGGAAATAATTTTTTGAGTAAAGTTTATGAGGTGCATCATAAACACAAAATTGATTACCCTTCTGGCACAGCTTTAATGCTGGGTAAAGGAATAGCCGATGGAAAAAATAAAAATTTTTATAATTTAATAGGTAAGAAATATTTAAATAAAAAAACATTTCCTTATGCAAAAAAAATTAACTTTAATTCAATTCGTAAAGGAGAAATTATTGGAGAACATGAAGTAAGATTTTTTAGTGGAAAAGAAATTATAAAACTTAACCACGAGTCCTTTGACAGAGCTTTATATTCTGAGGGTGCATTAACAGCAGCTACCTGGCTAATGACTAAAAAAGCAGGTCTTTATTCTATGAGAGACCTTCTTAACTTTAAGTGAACAATAAAGAAAAAGCTAAAATTATTTTAAGGATATTAAATAAAACTTATCCTAGAGTTCCCATACCTTTAGATTATAAAAATACTTTTACTCTCCTAGTCTCAGTTCTTCTTTCGGCGCAGTGCACTGACGTAAATGTCAATAACGTAACAAAAGATATTTATCCAAAATATAACAAGCCTCAACATTTTGTAAAACTTGGTAGAAAAAAAATTGAGAAGTTAATTAAAAGAATTGGAATATTTAGAGTAAAAGCTAAAAGTATTTTTTACTTGTCAAAAACTTTAGTTGAAAAATATAAAGGTAAAGTGCCGAAAACTTATGAAGAATTAGAGCAGCTGCCTGGTGTAGGTCACAAAACTGCAAGTGTTGTTATGTCTCAAGGTTTTGGTTTTCCAGCTTTTCCAGTAGACACGCATATTCATAGACTAGCCCAAAGATGGGGTTTAACAAATGGTAAAAACGTTGTTCAAACCGAAAAAGATTTAAAAAAAATTTTTCCTAAAAAATTCTGGAATAAACTTCATTTACAAATAATTTGGTATGGCAGAGAGTATTGTAAAGCTAGAGATTGTTATGGAATAACTTGTAAAATTTGTAAAAGCTGTTATCCCAATAGAAAAAAACCTATTAAAACAAAAAAAGCTTAAATGAAAATATTGGGAATAGGCAACGCTATCGTTGATGTGATTTGTAAAGTTGAAGACCACTTTATCAATCAAAATAATTTAACAAAAAGTACAATGAAGCTTGTTCATGAGGCTGAATTCAAAAAACTATTATCTACACTTAAAATAGAGGAAACTATTTCTGGTGGATCAGTTGCAAACTCAATTGTAGGCCTTTCACAACTTGGAAATAAAGTAGGCTTTATTGGAAAAGTTAGTGACGATGATTTAGGTAAAAAATATGAGGAAGGTTTAAAAAAAGAAAACGTACAGTTCTTCTACTCTAAAAAAAAAGAAATAATTCCTACTGGAACTTGCTTAATATTAATTACACCTGACACGGAGAGAACCATGGTAACTTTTCTTGGAACTGCTGGAAAAATTAATGAAAAAGATATTAATACAAATGCGGTAAAGAGTAGTGAAATTCTATTTCTTGAGGGATATCTTTGGGACGAAGGTGAACCAAAGAAAGCTTTCGAAAAAGCCATAAATAATGCAAATAAAGTCGCAATGTCATTATCAGACTTATTTTGTGTGGAAAGACATAAGCCTCATTTTTTAGATTTAGTAAAAAATAAATTGGATATTACGTTTGCAAATGAACAAGAAATAATGTCTTTAATTGACGTTAAATATTTTGATGAAGTAATTAATTTTGCAAAAGAATTAAATAAGTTAATTGTCATTACCCGCGGTGAAAAAGGAGCTGTTGCAGTAAATAAAAAAGAAATCGTAGATTGTTCAGCAAAAAAAAATCTTCAAATTAAAGATTTAACGGGTGCGGGAGATTTATTTGCAGGTGGGTTTTTGCACGGATTAATAAATAAAAAATCTACAAAAGAAAGTTTAGAGATCGGAGCAGAAATGTCTTCAAAAGTAATTCAAATTATTGGAGCAAGACTTTAATTATTGATTTATCTTTTTTTTCTTTTAAAACTTCCTTTGCCTTTTTTTGGTTTCACAACTCTTTTTCTATACTTGGATGTATAAAGATCTTTTGCAATTTTATTTCTTTTTTTCACAAATAATAACCATCTTTACTATTAAGAATAAATTTTTCATCCTTAAATTTATCAATAATTTTTTTTCTTAATCTATATATATGAGTTTCAACGGTGTGAGTATCAGCATCAGATGCATAGTTCCAAACCAATGATAAAATTTTATCTTTAGTTATTGGCTTTTTATTATCTAATAATAATTCAATTAGTTGCACCTCTTTTTCAGTAAGCATTATATAATCATCATAACTTGATAATTTTTTCTCATTTTTGTTTAATGAATAATTTTTTACTGCTATTGAGGAATTTAAATTAAATTTTTTTTTAACAGTTGTATTTTCGACAATTGAATTAACTTCTTTTAAAGTAGCAGGTAGTTCTAAGTTTGCGTCATAGTCACCTGTAAGATCTTTTTTACTTCCTGCGCAAATTTTAATTGATTTATTGCTTTGAATATATTGCTTGAGATTATTATCCGACAGTGCATCGATATGGAAAAGAATAACATTAGATTTATTATTTAAGTCGTCTGACAAACAATTAAACTTTAAAAAAGTTCTCAATTCATTTAAAGTTGAGATAAAAGAAGAAGGACCAAGAATTTGAACATTTAACTTGTGCATATTTTAATTAATAAAAAGTATCTAACCTTTAATAACTATAAAGCAAAATGCTCCATAGGTAAAAGGGGAATTGGACTTAAAAGAAAAGAGGGTGATTTAATTACGCCTGAAGGCAAATATAAGATTAAGTTTATTTTGTATAGAAAGGATAGAGTTAAAATCCAATCTAAAATAAAAAAAATTGTAATCAAAAAAGAAATGGGTTGGTGCGATGATCCAAATTCAAAACAATATAACAAACTCATTAAGTTGCCATCTGTATATAATTGCGAAAAACTTTATAAAAAAGAAAATGTCTATGATATTATAATAGTTTTAAATTATAATATGAATCCCACAGTAAAAAATAAAGGTAGTGCAATTTTTATACATGTCGCAAAAAAAAATTATAAAAAAACGGAGGGATGCGTAGCTGTTAAAAAAGTACATCTTTTAAAAATAACAAAAAATTTAAAAAGAAATACTAAAGTTATGATCGAGAACCAAAAATAGAACTTCCAATTCTTACAAAAGTTGATCCATGTTTTACAGCATCTATATAATCGGCAGACATACCCATACTTGTATGTTCAAGTGCTAAAGTTTTACTTAGTTCAGCTAGTGATTTAAAATATTTTTCAGCATTTTGCTCTACAGGAGGTATTATCATTAAGCCTAAAATTTTAAGATTAATCTCATTTGCACAATAATTGTAAAAAGTGTCCAGCTCGCCGACTGAAATTCCTGATTTTTGTATTTCATTACCCATATTAACTTGAATAAAATAATTCGGATTTTTATTCAAATTCGATTGATGTTTGGCTAAAGTGTCAGCTAATTTTTGATTATCTAAAGAGTGGATGTAATCAAAAAGTTTTACCGCATCTTTAGCTTTATTGCTTTGAAGTTTACCTATCATATGCAGTCTTAAATTTTGATTTTGTTTTTTTAGATCCGACCACTTTGCGACTGCTTCCTGTACTTTATTTTCACCAAAATGTAGATGACCATGGTTAATTAAAGGATTTATATGATCTATTGA
>CACBTF010000013.1 GCA_902542165.1 uncultured Pelagibacteraceae bacterium | reverse complement strand
GGGGGAGCTGGATATATTGGTAGCCATGTTAGTTTAGAACTACTTGATAAAGGTCATAAGGTATCAATCATTGATAATCTAGTTAATGGCTCAAAAAAATTACTACCTGAAAAAGCTGATTTTTTAGAGTGTGATATTGATGATGAAAAAAAAATTTCAAATTTCATTAAAAATAATAAATTTGACGTGGTTATGCATTTCGCTGGCTTCACAAGAGTTGGGGAATCTACTAAATTTCCTGAGAAATATTATGAAAATAATTTTGAAAAGCCAAAAAGATTTTTTGATTTATGTATTAATAACAACCTTAATAAATTTATTTTTTCATCTACTGGTTCGGTTTATGGCAATGTATCTATTCAAAAAAATATTCCAGAAGACTATAAAAAGAATCCATTAAACCCTTACTCAGACTCAAAATACAAATTAGAAAATCACTTAATTTCATTATCTGGTAAAGGCAAAATTTCAGCAATAATTCTTCGATACTTTAATGTTGCTGGTGCAGATAAAAAAAACAGATCGGGATTAATTACTAACCCTGATAATTTAATCAAAGCTATATGTGAGGTTGCTTTAGGAAAACGTAATGAATTGATTGTAAATGGAAATGATTACAAGACAAAAGATGGGACTACTATAAGAGACTACATTCATGTATCTGATTTAGCTGAGATGCATGTTTTAGCCGCTAACAATTTAATGAAAAAAAATAAAACCGATATATATAACTGTGGATATGGAACAGGTTTTTCTATTAAAGATGTGATAAATTCAATGAATAGAATATTAAATAAAGAAATTAAAATAAAATATGGACCAAGAAGAAAGGGAGATGCTGAATATTCTGTATCAGATAACACTAAATTTTTGAATGAATTTAATTGGACTCCAAAAATGAATAGCTTAGATCAAATTTTAACCACCTCTTTAAATTGGGAAAAGATGATAGAAAAAAAATTTAACTAAATGATACTTAAATATTTAGGTTTTTTACTTACACTTTTTTGGTCTTATTCTTTTATTAAAACACAAAGTTTATTTAAAAAAGGATCTGGGTTTTTAATAACATTATTTGTTTCAAATGTTTCTTGGTTAACTTTTATTACTGCTTGTTTTTATGGTTTTAAAAATTTTGAGTTTTACTATGTTTTAATTGGGATAGGTTTTATAATTGCTCTTGTTCAACTTACTTTTGGTAGAATGAGCTTATTTATCAATTCAAAGTTTGAAAACAAAGAAAACTTAATAAGAATAAAAACAGTTATTGAATATTTAATAATTTTTACAGTAATTTATTATATTTTAAATTAATCAGTTTCAATTGTTCCTAAAACTTTAAAATTTTTATCTACAATTACAATTTCCCCTGAGCTTGGAATTGCGTTTGTTGCAGCTGTGATGATACTGTAATGAGTGATCAATACTAAATTTTTACCTCTACCGTTCCATTTCTTCACAAAATTAAAGAGATCTTTTAATTGTTCTCCCTCATTCTTATTATATGGAGACTGAAAAGTAGAGTTTAACGCAGTAAATTCTTTATAATCACCGAAAGCATATTTGGCGGTATCTTTGCATCTACACCACTGACTGGTTAACACTTGATCCACAGGGATCTTGTTTTTTTCAAATAACTTACCGATTTTTTTTGATTGTTTTATGCCTTCACTGTTTAAATTTCTTTGTGTCTTGCAATCATCTATTTTGAATCCTTGCGGGTCACCGCCACCTGGAGCTAATGAATGTCTAATTAAAATAACTTTATTTCCTTCTTGAGCTATATTCCAAGATTGATCTGAGGAGTTTAATTGTGATGTAAAAAGAAAAAGGAATGTACTTAGTATTAGGGAAATAAATTTATTCTTCATGGTGGATGAAAGGTTAATCTTACGAATTTATGCAGCCTTGGTCTAGAGGACATGGCAATAAATAATTTAATTTGTTTCTAGGTTGTATTAAAACACTTAATTGGTTTGTTTATAACTATTCAACTTTTAGGTTTAAAAACTAAGCACACGCCGTTGTTGCAATAACGTTTTCCTGTCGGTTCAGGACCGTCTTCAAATACATGACCGTGATGACCACCACATCTTTTACAATGATACTCTGTTCTTGGATAACCAATGTGCATATCTTTTTTTTCTTCAAATACCCCTGGAATAGACTCGAAAAAAGATGGCCAGCCTGAACCACTCTCATATTTAGTTGTAGACTCAAATAATTTTGTTCCACACCCGACACAGTGATAAGAACCCTCTCTTTTTTCTTGATTCAAAGGACTGCTACCAGGAGACTCTGTTCCCTCTTGTTTTAAAACATAATTTTGCTCAGGAGTTAAATTTGGATCCCAGTCTTTACTCATCTTTTACTTTATCGTCTACACCATAAGGTTTGAAGCTACCTTTATTTTCTAACTTGACTGCTTTAGCAGGGATGCCAACCATAGTTGTGTTTTCTGGAACATTTTTAACCACAACTGCGTTAGCTGCAATTCTTGCATTGTTACCTACTTTAATTGGCCCAATTATTTGTGCGCCAGACCCGATCACAACATCATTACCAATAGTAGGATGTCTTTTTTCATGTCGTTGTCTCTCGCTATCTATACTGGGAGAACTCCCACCTAAAGTGACGTTGTGATAAATAGTAACGTTGTCTCCAATTTCAGAAGTTTCGCCGATTACTACACCCATACCATGATCAATAAATAAATTTTTACCTATCTTGGCCCCGGGATGAATTTCAATACCTGTAAAAAATCTAATTGTTTGTGAAATAATTCTAGCTATTAAGTCAAATCCAGCTTTGTAAAAAAAGTTTGATATTTGATGAAAGAAAACTGCCTTTACACCAGGGTATGTGAGAATGATACTTATTATAGATTTTGCCGCAGGATCTCTTTTTTTTATAGATTCTAAATAATCGTTCATAAGATGTATATAATGACTACTTGATAAATTTAAAGAAGAATATATATAAATGCGCATGAGTAGTTCATTTCATTTGGCAATCCCAGCTGGGGATTTAAAAAAAGCGGAGGCTTTTTACACCAATATTTTAGGATGTAAAACTGGAAATCGTGAAGACGGTAAATGGGTCGATATAGATTTTTGGGGTAATGAACTTACTTTACATCAAACTTCCATGAAGCTTCCAAGAGAAAGGCACGACGTAGATATGGGTCAAGTTCCAGTTCCACATTTTGGAGTGCATTTAAAAAAAGATGTTTTTAATAAAATTAGAGCAAATATTGAGGCAAATAAAATTAACTACATCGACAAACCTTACATTAGATTTGAGGGTACTGAATTTGAGCAAAATACATTTTTTATTGAAGATCCAAACGGAAATATATTAGAGTTAAAAACGTTTGACTAATAAATCAAATTCATTCATTGAAAATAAAACTCAGTTAATCCAATATTTTAAGGATGGGATAAAAAAAGATACTGATCTTAGAATTGGTGTTGAGCACGAAAAATTTCTTTTTAATAAAAAAGATCTTAAAAGAATTGATCATAAAAAAATAAAAAAAGTATTTGAACATCTGCAAAATAATGGTTGGGAGCTTCAATATGAAAAAGATAAAGTAATTGGTTTAAAAAGGGATAATCAAAAGATTACTACTGAGCCAGGGTTTCAATATGAATTATCAGGTGCGCCTTTAAAAAATATACATTTAGTTTGTTCGGAAAATAGTTCTCATTTCAATGAATTGAAAGAAGTTTTTAGCTCTGCCTCTATCACAACTTCATCTATTGCATACGATCCTTTTAATAAATTAATTGAAATCCCTAAAAGCCCTAAAGAGCGTTACAAAATTATGACATCAGAAATGCCAAAAGGTGGCATATTAAGTTTAGATATGATGTACAAAACTGCCGGTATTCAAATAAATTATGATTACACTTCTGAAGAAGATTTTGAAAAAAAATTTAAAATTGGAAACTATTTAGCTCCCTTAACTATTGCTCTTTTTGCAAACTCTCCTTTTAGTGAAAACAAGCTTTCAGGTTTTTTATCTTATAGAGGAAAGGTTTGGCAAGAAACTAATAGAGGCGGAATAATGCCAATTACTTTTGAAAAACTAAATTTTGAAAAATATATTGATTATACAATCAATTACCCAATTTTATTTCTTAAAAAAAAAGGAAAATATTTCTCGCCTAATGGTCAAACTTTTAAAGATTTTTTAGATGGTAGTTTAAATTTTCTTAAAGGAGAAAAGCCCTCTATAGAAGATTTTGAAAATCACCTAGGCACTATTTTTACTGAGATAAGATTAAAACAAGTTATAGAATTTATGGATCTTTAGATGAGACTTATGAAATAATTAAAAACTGGAAAAAAGAAGAAGTAATGAATGCATATTTAAATGCGCCCAAACAAGGATTAAACACTAGGCTTAGAAATAAAAAATTAATTGACTGGGCAAAAATATTTTTAGATTTATCTAAAAAAGGCTTAGACAAAAGAAATGAGCTTAATAAAAGTGGAAAAAATGAGACAATCTACTTAAAACATATAGAGGAAATAATTGAGAGTAAAAAAACTCGAGCAGAAATGTTGATTGAACAATTTAATAAAACAAAAAACTTAAGCTTTTTAGTAAATCATGACGAAAATTTTAGCTATTCAGGGTTCTAATCTTAAAAGAATAAATCTTAAAACAGATACTACCATACTCCTAGCTGCAGAAGCACAAAAAAGAGGTTATAAAATATTTTATTTTGAACCAGAAAATTTAAGTTTTTTAAATGGTAAAGTTGTAGCTTTATGTAAGCATATTAAGATTCTTAATAGTAAAAAGAAATTTTACTCATTATTAAAAACGATCAATTTTAACCTTGAAAAATCAAAGGTAATTCTAATTAGAAATGATCCTCCTTTTGATAATCGTTATTTATATACAACGTTTTTGCTTAACCATATTTCCAAAAAAGTAAAAATAATCAATAATCCATCAGCAGTAAGAAATGTTTCTGAAAAGCTTTTTTCAATTAATTTTATGAGGTATATGCCTCCTACTCTAATCAGTGAAAATCTTAATGAGATAAGGAATTTTTTTAAAAGATATAAAGTTGTTGTAGCTAAACCTATTAACGGTTTTAGTGGAAATAACGTTATTTTATTAAAATCTTTTAATGCTAGTAAAATAAAAAAATTAATAAAAACACATAATCACGTATTTTTTCAAAAGTTTTTACCTGGAGTTTCTAAAGGAGATAAAAGAGTATTTATTATTAAAGGAAAGATTGTAGGTGCAATATCTAGAGTGCCTAAAAAAGGCAGTATTTTATCTAATATGAGCAAAGGAGCTCACGCAAAGTTAACAAAACTTACAACAAAAGAGATTAAAGCAAGTAAAGCAATAGGAAAACTATTAGTTAAAAATAACATATATTTTGCTGGAATTGATTTTGTTCAAGAAAAATTAATTGGTGATATTAATGTTACCAGTCCTACTGGCATGACGGCTTATAAAGCATTATCCGGAATAAACCTTGCAAAATCGTTCTGGAATAACATTTAATTACCTGTTGACAGAGAGATAAAATTTTTGTTATAAGCCATCCAGCGCCGAGTTAAGGCAACTTGCGGGCGCTTAATAAATCCAGCTAAAGCGCAGAAGTCTTCAGACCACCGCTTTAGCCGGTGGTTTTTTTTTGGAATAATCTAAAATTAAACCGGGTATTTGAACCATATTGTACACCTGGCATATGCCGAAGTACTAAAAAGGAGAAGTAGATGAAATCAATAAACTCCCTCAACCGATTTCATCTCTCTCCGGTTAATTGGAGAGAACATGAGTAATATTTTATTAGAAACATTAAAGAATAAACCTTTAATTTGTGCTGAAGGTTATTTATTTGAAATGGAACGGAGAGGTTATTTAACTTCTGGTGAATTTGTTCCAGAAGTAGCTTTGGAGCACCCTGAAGTTTTAGAAAATCTTCACAAAGAATTTCAACATGCTGGTTCTAACATTGTTCAAGCATTTACTTACAATGGTCATAGAGAAAAAATGAGAGTAATCGATAAAGAACATTTGCTTGAGCCTTTAAATAGAGCTGCTTTAAAAATTGCAAGAAAATGTGCTGACAACCCGCCTAAAGGATTAGATGTGAGCTTAATGGCCGGCAATATTTCTAACAGTAATATTTGGGAAGATAATAATCCAAAAATTCAAGCTCAAGTAAAAAGTATGTTTACTGAAATGGTAAAATGGGCAAAAGAAGAAAAAGCTGATTTCATTATTGGTGAAACTTTTTATTACGCAGAAGAAGCATTTGCAGCGCTTGAAGTAATTAAAAAATCTGGTCTTCCATCAGTAATTACAATTTCGCCGATGGGTGAAAATAAAATGAGAGATGGTTATACTATTCTTGAAACTTGTAAGAAGTTAGAAGAGCTTGGAGCTGATGTTGTAGGTCTGAATTGTTTTAGAGGTCCTGCTACAATGCTTCCTTATATTAAAGAAATTAGAAAAGAATTAAAATGTCATGTTGCTGCTTTACCAGTTCCTTACAGAACAACAGAACAGCATCCAACATTTTTTAATCTTCCAGATAATAATGGATGTAGTTGTCCATCTCCTCATGGCAGAACTTTCCCTACTGCTATGGATCCATTGCAGTGCAATAGATATGAGATTGGAAATTTCGCAAAAGAGGTATTTGATTTAGGAGTCAAATACATCGGTGTTTGTTGTGGAGCCAGCCCAATGCATATACGAGAGGTTGCAGAGGCTATTGGTTTAAGAGTTCCAGCAAGCAGATTTAGGGAAAATATGAGTAAACACTTCATGTATGGTTCGGATAAAAAAATACCGAAACACATGAAAGAGTATGGAAACGTAGCGTAAGGAGGCTATAATAATGAAAAAAGAGACGGTAAGAGAAACAGTAAGGAGGAAAATCAATGGCTGATTTTAAACATCCGGAAACTATTGGCTTGCATGGTAGCGATTACAGAAGTGACTCAGCTACTACAGCAGTAGCAGTTCCAATTTACCAAACAACTTCTTACCAATTTAAAAATGCAGAAACCGCTGCAAATTTATTTGGTTTAAAAGAGTTCGGTAATATTTACACAAGAATAATGAACCCAACATGTGATGTGTTAGAAAAAAGAGTTGCAGCACTAGAAGGTGGTGTAGCAGCACTTGCAGTTGGTTCAGGTCAGGCAGCATCAGCAATGTGTATACAAAATTTAGCACAAGCTGGAGATAATATCGTTGCTTCAACTGACTTATACGGAGGTACAGTAAACTTATTCAAAAATACCCTAAGACAACAAGGTATTGAAGTTAGATTTGCAGATCCTGCTGATCCTAAAAACTTTGAAAAAGTTACTGATGATAAGACAAGAGCTTACTACGGTGAGTCTTGTCCAAATCCTTATCTTCGTGTGTTCCCAATCAAAGAGGTTTCAGATATCGGTAGAAAAAAAGGTATTCCTTTAATCATCGATAACACAGCTTCACCAGTGATTTGTAAGCCTTTAGCTCATGGTGCTGCAATCGTAATGCACTCATTGACTAAGTATATTGGTGGTCACGGAACTTCAATTGGTGGAATAATTGTTGATGGTGGAAACTTTGACTGGATTAAAGACAGAAAAAGACAACCATTAATAAACGAACCTGATCAAAGTTATGGTGGTGCCATTTGGGCAGATGCAGTTCCTCAATTAACAGGGGCTAACATTCCTTTTGTAATCAGAGCAAGAGTAGTTTTATTGAGAGACTTAGGTGCTCCTTTAAGCCCATTTAATGCTTTCCAAATTATTCAAGGCTTGGAAACAGTTGCTCTTAGAATGAAACAACACTGTAGTAACGCAGAAAAAGTTGTGTCTTTCTTAGAAACCCAAAAGAAAGTAAAGAATGTGATCTACCCTACTAATCACCAAGGTGAGATTAAAGAAAGAGCTAAAAAATATATGCAAGGTGGGTACGGTTCTTTAGTTGGAATGGATCTAGGCACTAAAGAAGCTGGTGCTAAATTCATCGATAACTTAAAGATGTTGTATCACGTTGCTAATATTGGAGATGCTAGAAGTCTAGCAATTCACCCAGCTACTACAACGCACAGTCAATTAGACGATGCAGCGTTAGCAGCAGCCGGTGTAACACCAGGCTACGTAAGACTGTCAATTGGTATCGAACACCCGGATGATATCATTGCAGACATCAAACAAGCTTTAGCAGCTTAAATTATAATTGCCCCACTTAAATGTGGGGCAAGATAAAATATGATTAAACAAATTAAATCATCTGAAATAAAAAATTATATTAAAGAAAACTCTAACGTAGTTTTACTTGATGTGAGAACTGAAAATGAATGGACTACGTTAGGCAAACCTAATGCTGAAGATTTAAATTCAAAAACTTATTTTGTAACAGTAAGTCATGATTTATCAAATTGGCAAGTTCCAGATCCAAATTTTGTAGAAAATGTAAAAAAAAATATTAATAAAGATAAAACAATTTTAGTTATGTGTGCCGCCGGGGGTAGATCTTTGCTAGCAGCAAATCTTTTAGAAGCAGAAGGTTATTCTGCTTTAAATGTTTCAGATGGGTTTAGTGGAAATGGTCAAGATCCTGGTTGGAAAAACTTAGGATTACCTTCTGTTATAAATAATTGATTTTTTTGCTATCTTCTCAATCTCAGATATCTCTTTAATCTTATTTTTTGGATATTCTTTCACAATGTCTACAGTCTTTTTTATCACTGTAGTACTTTGTTTTTTAACAATGGTGCAAAATTCAGAGCTAGTAATTTCAAAAGATGAAATACAGGCTTCTTTTTTTCTCTCAGGATTTTTTTCCTCCGCATAAGCAATAGCGTGTTCCAAAGGGGTTTTTCCTGTTTGTTTTTTAACTCCATAACTTATTGCTGAGTTTAGACTGGATTGCACAAATCTTCCGTTCGATGCTCCTGGACCGAGTAATGCTAACGACTCTGCACAACCGCTCAATAAGAAAATAGTTGAAAATAAAAGTAGTATCTTTTTCATGATTTAAATTTGTTTCAATTGGTTACATATCTGCTTCATATTTAAATAAAAGTTAATTGTAAGTGTGTTCATTTTTTATTAACACAACTTTAAGTAGTTAAGATTTTAAAGGGATTGCTGTCCTGTTTAAGAATTACTTAATCTAAGTATTTAACTTTAGATTTTTTATTTATATTATGCTTGAGTGATGAAGTGAGATCTTTAATAGATTTTTCCTTTGATCTCATTAGAATTTTAGATTTAGTTAATTCTAATTGTTTTTTCACAATTGTACAAATTTCGGAGTTTGTTTTTTCAGCAAATGATAGACAAGGTTCCTTTTTTTTCTCCGGATTTACTTCTTCTACATACTCTATTGCATGTTCCATTGGACTTTTTCCAGTTTGTTTTTTTACGCTATAATTTAATGCTGAAGAAAAAGCTGATTGGGCAATATTTCCACCGGTCGCTGCAGTAGAAGTGGGGCCTAATAAAGCTAAGGACTCTGCACAACCTGTTAATAACAAAAGCCCTGATAGTAAACCTAAGATTTTTTTCATGCTCCCCATTTATAATTAATCATATTTAAAGCAGAGATTTATCCGTTATAAAACAAACGAATCACTCATTATGAGTTTATCAAATACAACCTGCAATTGAAGAAAATATTTACGAGATTAATCTTAAGGGCTTGTTTTTTAGGCAGCCTTCAAGGTTTTCTATCATCTGTAAATAAAATTTTGAATAATTTTCAGCTGTAACGTAACCGATGTGAGGAAGTAATAAAGCATTAGGCAGAAATCTTAATTTATGATCTTGGGGTAAAGGCTCTTTATTGTAAACATCTAAACCAGCTCCAGCTATTTTTTCATCTTTAAGAGCTTCAACTAAATCATTTTCATTAATGATTGGTCCTCTTGAGGTGTTGATAATGAAAGAAGTTTTTTTCATTATTCCGAATTCCTTTTTTGTTATTAGATTCTTATATCTTTCACCTAAAACTAAATGTATTGAGATAATATCTGAGTTTTTTAATAAATCTTCCTTGCTCATTGGAAGGATACCTAGCTCATTTGCACGAGATAAATTTAAATTTTCACTCCATGCGCAAACTTCCATACCGAAGGCTTTCGCAACTTTAGCTACTTGTGTTCCTATCTTTCCAAGACCAATCAAGCCTAACATTTTTCCTTTCAATTCAAAACCAATCGTTGTCTGCCAGTATCCTTGGAACATATTATCAATTTCTTGTTTCATATTTCGATAAAGTCCAAGAATTAATGCCCATGTTATTTCAGCAGCAGGATTTGAATTTATTTCTGTACCACAAACAAGTATATTTTTTTTCTTTGCTGTTTCTAAATTAATTGCATTATTTCTCATTCCCGAAGTCATTATGTATTTAAGATTTGGCAAATTTTCTATCAGATTTTTTGTAATGGGAGTTCTTTCCCTCATGATGAATAAAGCTTCGAAATCCTCTAACTCTACAGCAGCTTCTTTTTCGTCTGAAAAAGTTTCATTAAAAACTTTAAAATTAAATTTATCTTTGTACTTATCTACTTCAACAATTTGTTGAAAAGCATTTTGATAATCATCTAAAACTGCAACTTTAATCATTAATTTTTTTATTCGAAAGATAGATACCTGATACTATAAAAGCAGCTCCAGCAAAATGATAAAGTTGAAATTTTTCTTTAAAAATAATTATTGCCATTAATGCACTGAAAAGTGGCATTAGCTGAATAAACATAGATGATCTGTTGGGTCCTATAAGTATGATTGCTTTCTGCCAACAATAATATGCTGCGATTGCAGGAAAGATAACTACATAAGTTAAAATTAATATAAAATCTTGATTTATTTTTACCTCTAATCCGATTGATTTTTCGTATAAAAATTGTGGAATTAAAAATATCAGCCCTACGGTTACCATTATTTGAATTAAAGAAAATTGAGATAATTCAAGCTTACTTTTTTTTAGTAACGTTGAATATAATGACCAACTTAAAACACAAACTAGCATCCATATATCTCCAATATTAAAAGTTAGAGAAATTATTTTTTGAATGTCTGCATTTGAAATAATTGTCCCTACTCCAAATATAGATAAAATTAATCCTGATATTTGGAATATATTTGTTTTCTCAATTTTCATAATTGAAGAAAAAATTATTATCATTGGCGGGATGGCAGCTAGCATTAAAACTGCGTTTATAACTTGTGTAAAGTTTAAAGCAAAATAAACAACTGAATTAAAAGTGCTAATTGTTAATATGCCCATCACACTTATTACTAAAGAGTTTTTTTTAATATAATTTCTCTTCACTAAAATTTCTTTAATTGTGAAAGGTATCAATATAAACCATACCATGACCCATCTTAAAAAATTAAGAGTAAGTGGTGGGACCTCGAATAAAGTTGCAAATTTACCAACAATAAAATTTCCCGACCAAAATAAAGCTGCTAAAGTTAGAAAAAAATAAGCTAAATAATTTTTTGACAAAATTTCCTAATTAAATCTTTTTGAGCTGTACGGAGTTAAATCTAAATTTGTTTTTTCTCCTGCAACTACTTTAGAAATAATTTTGCCTGTAATAGCACCTAATGTCCAGCCTAAATGTTGATGACCAAAGGCATAAATTATATTTTTATTTTTCAAAGAAGGTCCAAGAATTGGCAGAAAATCTGGAAGTGTAGGTCTAAAACCTAGCCATTCATCTTCATGATTTCCAAGATCAGGCAAGAGTTCTTTTGCGCATTTAATTATATAATCGATCCTTTTTTTAGATGGAGGGTTTTTTAAACCACCTAATTCTACAGTCCCTACAGCTCTTAGACCTTGGTTCATGGGCGTCATACCAAAACCTCTATCTAAAAATATAACAGGACGGCTAATTAGATAATCTTTTCCTTTGAAATGAACATGATAACCCCTTTCAGTATCAAGGGGTATATTCTCTCCTAATTGATCGGTTAATAATTTAGAATAAGCTCCAGAGGCTACTACAGTTTTTTCAAATTTAAACTCCTCATTTTCTGATCTTATTACTGTTTCATTTGTATTTATTTGCTCTAAATTTTTGATGTTGGTTTGTACAAACTTTCCTCCGTGTTCTAAATATAATTTAAATATTTTTTTAAGAATTCCGTGAGGATCTCTTGCATGCATTGCACTCTCATAAATGACCCCTGCATCAAAAACAGGTTGTAAATTTGGTTCTAGATCTAAAACCTCTTTTTGTGTTAAAAGTTTTTGCTCAATACCTAATTCTTTACGGACTTTAATTTCTAAATTTCTACTTTTTAAATTTTTATTAGTCCAAATATAGATAATTCCTTTTTTTTCAACTAACCCTGTTGTATCAATCTCTTGAAAAATTTCTTCATAAGCATCGTTTGAAAGACTTAATATTTGATGCATATTTTTTGCTGTATGCATCATTGAATTATAATTGCAATTTTTAAAATAATGTAAAAACCAATTAAACATTTTAGGAATATAATTCCATTTTAAAGCAAGAGGACCATAAGAACTGATTAACATTTTAGGAACATCGTATAAAACATCTGGACGATTGAATTGCAAAACTGCATAAGGAGAAAAGTGACCAGCATTACCATATGAGGCAGCTTTGAATTCAGCTGACAAAGGATCGTGTCTGTCAAATATAGTCACTGGTATCCCTTTTTTAATCAATTGTAATCCAGTACAAACACCCTGTATGCCAGATCCTATGATACCAACAGATTTACATTTATAATTTTCCACAAAGAAATTATATTGTAATGTTAATGAAATTAGTAGTGCGGTAGATTAGGCGATAGCTTCTTTATTTACTACGTCAGGTCTTTCTTCAGTTTCAGTAGGCTCTTTTTTTTCTTTCTTCTTGAAAAGGAAGTCTCCAGACAGTTTAGACTTAGAACTATTTGTTTTTTTGATGTAGCCATCAATATCAGCACCATTTTCTGTTCTAAGATTGTTTCCAAACTCTATATCACCCTTGACGGTTCCTGTTGAACCTATCACGATATTTTGAGCTGTGACCTTTCCATCCAAATGCCCGTGTATCTCTACGTCATCCGCTTCAATTGTTCCAGTTATTGAACCTGTATCTCTCACAATTAATTCTTTTGAGATAAGTGGTCCTTTAACTAAACCAGCAACGTCAATAGCTCCTGAACTATTTATAGTTCCTTCTATACTTACAGTCTCACTTATAAGTGATCTTTC
>CACBTF010000012.1 GCA_902542165.1 uncultured Pelagibacteraceae bacterium | reverse complement strand
ATCTTTTGGTTTTACTATTTTTTTTAATTTTTGTGTCTTCTTCTCACAAGATAAATCAATATTTTTTCTAGTAATTGATAAATATTTTACACCACACTTTTTTAATTTTATTTTTAAATAAGATCCAATAAAACTATTTCCACCAAGAATAATAACACGTTTAGGTTTTTTTTCTGATTTATAAAGATTTTTAGCAATCATATTAATTTTGTTTTTTTCCAATTATATAATGTTTAATTTTTTTTGAATTAATTTTATTTCCTAAAATATTATAAGGGTCAATTACTATTTTTTTTGCTATGTTGTTAAATAAAAAATCGTTTGATATTTTTGAAAATTGTTTCCAAGGTGTTAAAATTAATAATATATCGGTATTTTTAATCGCATTTTTTAAATTATCAGCATAGGTAATATTTTTAATATTTCTAACAACTTTGATTAAAGGATCATAAACTTTAATTTTATGTTTTTTTATTTTTTTAATAAAATCAATAGCAGCAGAATTTTTTATTGAATTGGTATTTTCTTTATAAGTTAAGCCTAATAAAGTTAATTTTAACTTTTTGTATTTAAATTTTTTAATTAATGAGTTTAGTCTTTTTATAGCCCACTCTCTTGAGAATTCAGAATAATCAATTAGATTTGTAAGATATTTGATTTCAGGTTTTCTGTTCTTTGAGAGTTTAATGCAAGTATTTATGTCTCTGATGAGATTTAGACCAGATATACCTAAACCGGGTTTTAAATAAGCGTGTTTACCTATTCTTTTATCTAGTTGCAATGATGGTTTAATCTCCTCCCAGTCTGCATCGATAATTTCGCAAATTCTTGCTAGGTTATTTGAAGTATTTATAGATGAACTCAATAAAATATTAACAGCTATTTTTGAGAACTCAGCACTTTCATATTTCATATTTATTAAAGGACATTTAAATAATTTTAAAAAATTTTGATATTTTCTAGATAATTTATTTTTGAAACTTCCTACTATTATTCTTTCTGGAGACGATGCTCTAAAAAATGCATTACCAAAAATCAAGGTCTCTACCTGATAATATAGATTTTTCTTAGGCCATTTAATTGCCCTGGTAAACCCTGGAAAAACTTGAGCTAAAACAACTAGTATTTTTTTTTTGCTAATATTTTTACAAATTAATTTTGTATATCTTTTGAGTAAAGAGTAGTCTGATAATCCTTTTTCTGTAGTAACGGTATCTGATGAGATATAAATTATGTCACAATTGTTTAGTGATCTTATATCATTAGTAAAACTTATTAATTCTTTCTTTTTTTTAAATTTATCAACCAGATTAGGTTCAAAAATATCGAAATTACCTTTTTCAAAGCTCTTTACTTTTTTTAGATCAAAATCAAAACCTATTGTTTTTACACCTTTATTCGCTGATGCAATTTGGGAAACAAGACCTAAGTGAGTTAATCCTGCAAATCCTATAATCATAAAAAATTATTTATATAAATTATTAATTTTTTTTTGTATCCAAATATCATTTTCAAGACTATTAAATTTTTTTGTTTTGCAAATTTTTTTAAAAAACTTGTACTCTAAATTCCAAGTTGGGTCTTGAGATTTAATTGAGAAAATTTTTTCTTTTGGTCTACCTGAGGGAAATTTTCTTTTTCTTAAAATAAATTTTGTCACATCCCATTTGCATAAAGATGAAATATGTGCTGAACCCTTCTCCGCCAAAATGTCACAAGTAAAATGATTTTTCCACATACATAATGTTGCTTCTAGTTGTAATAACAAATTAGAGTTTTTTGAGATAATACTAACATGATCTGGGGCATTATTTTCAAATTTTGAAAAAGAACTTATTTTAAAATCTTTAATTTTTTTTCTTCCAAACCAAAACAAACAAGTGTCTAATAAGTGAGAACCTAGATCATTTATTACTCCAGATTTTGTATCTCTCCATTTGCTATTTTTAACTAGTTTAGCTGTACCATTTCCATAAAACATCCTGCAAGAATAAATCTTCCCTAAAGTTTTTTTATTAATTAATTTTTTCATCCTTATAAAATGCGGTTCGAATCTATGATTATAAGCTGTGTACAAAATAAGTTTATTTTTTTTAAACTTTTTTTTTAAATCTTTTAAGTCCTTAATATTTTTACTTACTAAAGGTTTTTCAACTAAAACATTTTTTTTATTCCTATAACAATAGTCAATTAATTTTAATTTTTGATCATCAGGCACGCATAAAATAACAGAGTCGTAAGTATTCTGCTTAATATCTTTAATATTTTTGAAATTTGCTTTTTTTTTAATATCCACTGTAGCAACAAGATCTTTTCGAGCAACGATTGCTCTTTTATTGCCTTGCACACCCATTCCTACAATTATGACTCTCATAATAATTTATTTATTTTTTTATTCTGAATATCCGCTTATTTTTTCTATCTCTTCGATCTTTTTTAAAACTTCGTTGTGTTTAACAGGAATATTTCCATCTATTTCGCATTCTATTGCGGCGGCTACTGAACCAATAATACTTGAGACTAACAAAGATTTACTAATTAAAAGCGCTAAAGAAGAGTAAGCCAATAGTGCATCACCGGCACCAACTGGATCTAAAACTTTATCTGAGAATGCATCTATTGAAAAATATTTACTGCTATCTATACTATTTTTTGAAGATGCAAATAAACCTCTTTCTCCAAGTTTAACAATTAAATTTTTACATTTTGTCTTTTTTTGTAAAAAACTTGATAGTTTTCCTACAGTGGAGTCTTGATCCGCGAGTGCAAATCTTGCCTCTCTTTCGTTAGGTGTTATTAGATCGAAATTTTTAAACTCTGTTATATTGCCCCATCTACTAGCGACTTGACTATCAGCAACTTTGAATTTATTTTTTGGTATTGAAGATATCAAACTGTTAATCGTAAATTTATTGAATACGCCGTGTCTGAAATCACTAAAAATTACACAGTCAGATTTTGTTTTTTTTATATCTCTTGCAATTTTAGATAATATTTCTTGAGAAATTGGTGTGTTATCTAAATTATCTAATTTAAGTAGTCTATAACCTTTAGAAATTATAGTATTTTTATTTGTTGTTGGTCTTGTAGAATCAATTTTTGCAAATATTTTTATACCATTTTCTTTTAATTTCTTAATTACAAAATCTTTTAATTCATCATTGCCTAATACTGTGGTAAATAATACTTTTGCTCCTGCTGCTTTGAGATGTTGTGAGACTATTCCTGCGCCCCCGACATAATTTTGTTTATCATTAAATAGAACACTAAAAGTTGGAGATTTTATTTGACCGCCTATAAAACTAGTTCTGGTGTATGTGTCTATAATCGTATCACCAACAACATGAACAGTTAATTTTTTGAATTTTTTTATTACATTTTTTAAATCATTAAATTTAATTTTGTTACCTAAAAATTTTAGATTATATTTCATTTTAACTGCTTTATTTATTAAGTTATCTATCCATTTATTTGTCCAAATATCATCACTATGATGAAAATATTTTTTTTTAGAGATCTTATTAGTTTTTATTTTAATAATATCAAATACATTACCAACAAATCTTTTATCAAATAAAGTTGGTTTTCCGTAAGGAGCTAAGCCCATCATCTTTCCTGGTCCCTCTTCACTACTAAAACCTAAAAGAACCGAGACAACTTCATAAAGTTTCCCCATATGTAGATAGTGTGGTATTGTTGGATATAATTTATTTTTTATTCCGTAATAATTCATGCCACACCAGTATCCTCCTTGAGGCAAGCTCCCATCTTGAGTAAGTATTGTTGCAGATTTGAAAGGAGAATTATAAAATGAGTAAGCAGCGTGAGCAAAATGGTGAGAAAAAATTAAACCCTTAATTTTTTTTTTAAAAAAATTGATTTTTATTGGTAGTTGCATAGATATTCTTAAATCCTCATTTAAACCTTTTGATAAAAAATATTTTTTAATAGATTTGAGACCATTTTTTTTTTTCCATATTTTAGGTTGAAAAAAATCTTCAATATTTCCAATTTTTTTTTTTATATTTTTTAAATTCTGAAATTTTTTAGTTAATCTTTGTCTGTAAGGATGTTTATTATTTTTATCTTTAAAAAGTTTAGTTATATAAAAGTATGACCTTTTATTTATAGTTTTGTGATTAAAATATTTTAATACTTTATTTTTTTTAATTTCTATAAAGTCATATTCAAATGAAAATTTTTTTGGGTCAGAAAATAAATACTCTATATGTTGAGTAGATGTTACAGCACAGAAGTCTATTTGCTCTATTTTTAAATTTACTTTTTTTAGAACAAGTAAAATATCTTCAGGTGTAATTCCGATTGCATGTTTTATCCTGTGCAATCTCTCAATTTCAATGCAAATTATTGGTTTACCGTTTTTAATAATAGAGATGCTTGAGTCGTGACCAAAATGTAAGCCTAAAATAATCATTAGCCCTTAGATTTCTCCAAATTAGGATTTTTAATAGAATTTTCAATTGAAATTAATATATTTGTGACTAAAGAGTTGACCATTTTATCATTATAAAAGTTTGAAAATATTATTTTTTTTTCAAATATTTTAATTGAATGATCTAATAATTTTAGTTTTGTTCTAAAATTAAAAATTTTTTTTCTATTCTGTTGGGCATGTATTAGATGCTTAAGATCATCATATTTAATTGAAAATTTCTTATTTAAAAAAACTGTGAAATTTCTAAAATTTCTATTATTCCCATTTCCAGCAATTATAGAGGACTCTTGATATTGTTTGCCAAAATCTAATTTTATCTTAAAAAGCTTTTTGTTTTCATTAGTAATTTTAATGATATTAGCTTTAACACTTCTAGGCATTTTTCTATAAAAGTTTAATAATAATGCTAGAAAATGTGGCGCATAATCCCACAAAGGTGAATGAGATTTTCTATTTTTTTTACTTGAAGACAAATTTCCAACAAATTTTATTGGTTTTTTGCCGCTTAACCTATAAAGAATTTCATTATTTAAAGGATTGATCATATCCATGTAATTTATATGAACTATTTTATTACTACTCATAAATTTATTAACTTGTAATAATGACTTTTGATTTAATGCTGTAGGTTTTTCTAAAAAAATTGGTAAGTTTTTATTTTTAAAAAAATTAAGCATTTTCAAATTTACTTGTGGGGTAGAAATCAAAAAAATAACCTTGGGTTTACATTTCTTAATCATCTTTTTAATGTTTAAGAAAAAAAATTTATTTTTATGATCTTTTCCTCTTTTTTTTCTACAAATACCAACTAGATTGAATGAATTATTTTTTTTTTTTAAAATCTTAATTATTTTTTTTGCCCATGGGCCATAACCAATTACGCAAGTGTCATATTTTTTTTTGTATAATTGAATATTGTTTTCTAAAGAATTAAATTTAATTTTTTTAATATTTTTTTTTATTTTTTTATTAGAAAAAACTAAATTAAATCCATTTTTTTCCGATAATTTATATTTTAGTTTCTTTTTATATATTTTTTCAATTTTTTTAACTATTGCTTCAGTTGAGTAAGATTTGCCTGATACTAAATTATAGCTTCCAGATAAAAAATTTGAATCTATAATGAGTTTCAATGCTTTTACTAAATCATCAATATAAATATAATCCCTTTTTTCTCGCAAATTCGTATTAAAATTTAATACTTTGTTTTTAGATATCGCACTAATAACCTTTGATATAAAACTAGTATTATTATCCTGTTTCCCAAATATACCTGGTATTCTTAATATGTTAAATTTTATTTTATGTTTTATACAAAATTTTTTAATGAGGAGTTCTTGTTCATATTTTCCTTTAGCATATAAATTTAATGGATTAATTTTTGTGCCTTCATCAATTTTTTTTAGAAACTTATTTCCATAAACTTCAACTGTACTAAAAAAAATTATTTTTTTTGGTTTTTGAGATTTAAATATAATTAGTAAGTTTTTGATAATATTTTTATTTAAATTATAATTTTTTATATTGTCACCATATTGCCGGTGCTTTCCTGCGCAAAATATAACTGTAGAATTTGATATAATATTTTTAGTTGATTTTTTAAAAGAATTTAAATTAGAAAAATTACACCTGCTAGTGCTAAGACCTATAACTGGGTAGTTTTCACTTACCAAAAAATTCGTTAAATTTTTTCCAATGAATCCAGTGCTACCTAAAACTAAAACTCTATTTTTCACTTTAGAATTGAACGATAAAACTTATTTTTTTTGATTTAACTCTGTAACTGCTTTTTGGTATTCTTCTTTATTTGGTGAACGGTAATGCCAAACAGGTTCGTTTTCCATGAATTTTACGCCCTTACCCTTAGTGGTATTGCAAATTATTAACAATGGTTTTTCATTTTTTCGATCATGATACGCCTCTATAATTTGTTTTTGGTCATGGCCGTCGACTTCTTTTGTTTCCCAGCCAAAACTCTCAATTTTTTCTTTTATTGGATAAAATTTAGGATGTGTATCAATAGTTTTTCCAAATGATTGCGAGCCGTTATGATCCAAAAAACCTACTAAATTTTTTACATTTAAATTTGCAGCCATCATCATACATTCCCACGTTGAACCTTCTTGAAGTTCACCATCACTCAAAACTAAAAATATTTTATTATCATCGGAGTTAATTTTACTCACATGTGCCATTCCAACAGCTAGACCCATCCCATGACCTAGTGATCCTGTTGAAGCTTCTATGCCAGGGTTTCCGTAATCAGGATGACAACCAAGAATTCCACCTGGTTTACAATAATTTTTTATCTGATTGTCTGTTAGCACTTTTAGTTTATTCAAAACCATATACTGGGATAAGCATCCATGACCCTTGGACATAACGAAAGTATCTTTTTTATCTTTAATTCCAAAATAAATGGTATCAACAATTTCTATTGATGAAAACGCACCTCCAATATGTAAAGCGGATACACTTTGTGACATTTTTAGTATTTTCAGTCTATAATCTAAACATCTTTGTTTTGATTTTTGAATATCAAATTTCATGATTTAATTACTAGACTATTGTCCAATAATAGTCTCCTCTATATTTCGCTTTTTTAAATATTTTTTTCCAATCTTTAGGATAAAAGTGCGTATTGGCAGTCAAAACCCAATTCAAAAAAATTCTTTTTTCTTCTTGGCTTCGATAAGAGTCAACTTGTACAAAACAATTTTTACCTGAAAGTCTATTCATTTCTTTCAAAGCTTTTATACATTTATCTAAGTTAAGATTATGTATAGCATTTATTGAAATACTTGCTTTAAAACTTTTATTTGGAAAAGGAAGGTTTTCAGCAGATGCTAAATGTAATCTTCCAAGAACATCTGGATGGCAATTTTTTAATGCATAATCTGAAACATCAGCACCGTAAGCATCGATACCTAGATCTAATAAATCTTTAACTAAAAAACCTTTTGCGCACCCGATATCTAAAACTTTGTCACCTTTTTTTAGTTTATATCTTTTAATAATTGATTTAGCAATTTTGATCCATCTTCCATCGTATCTATAACCACCATAACCATAAATTCGCGCACCATCAAAATATTCTTTACCAAATTGTTTCGAAATTTTTATAATTTTTTTTGTTTTACTGCTGTGCCGCAATTTAATATTTCTCTTTCCTTTAGGGTAGGTCTTTAACAAATTGAATTCAGGCATATTTATTACTTTTTTTGTAAAAACTTTTTATTTTTGCAACAATATAATATAGTTCATTTCTCTTCAAAAATTGATGTACCGGCAAAGTAATTAAGTGTTTAGCTTGTTTTTCTGCTACTGGTAGATCACCTTTTTTATAGCCAAGATCTTTAGAAGCTTTTTGCAAATGTAAAGGAACTGGATAGTGAATTTTAGTTTCAATATTTTTTCTATTTAAAAATTTTATTAACCCATCTCTTTTTTTTACCAAACACATATATAGTGAAAAAGTTTCAACAAAACCTTTAACTCTCTTTGGAATAATCACATTAGCTCCTAATTTACTCAATTCTTTATCAAAAAATTTTGCATTTCTATTTCTAATTTCAATTGTTTTTTTTAATTTTTTCAATCCGTGTGATGCAACTATCGACTGAAGTGGCTGCATTCTCATATTTTGTCCCCAAAACTCAATTTTGTCTCTACTTACCATTCCGTGATTTCTAAATTTTTTAATCCAGGCGTATAATCTTTTATCATTAGTTGCAATCATTCCACCGTCACCCATTACATTAAGTGATTTTAGTGGATGCATACTAAAAGCATTCACGATTCCAAAAGTACCAGGTGCTTTCCCATTAATTTTTCCTCCGATACCCATACAAGCATCCTCGACAACAAATAATTTATTTTTTTTTGCCAATTGAACTATTTGTTGGATATCAGGTGATGCACCTCCCCAATGAACAGGAATAATCACCTTTGTTTTCTTTGATATTTTTTTTTTTAAATCTTCTATATCAATTTGAAATCTATCGTCGCAATCAACAAATACAGGTTTAGCTCCGCAAGCAACAATAGCTCCGGCTGTTGCGTAAAATGTATTAGTGACTGTAATTATTTCATCACCTTTTTCTACTCCTAAGGATTTCAAACACAAAATTAAAGCATCAGTCCCATTGTTAACTGAAATACAAAATTTAGCTTTAATAAATTTAGCAAATTCTCTCTCGAATTTTTCGACATACTTGCCCAATGTAAATTCCGTGCTTGAAATTAATTTTTTCCAATCTTTGAAAATTTTATTATTATTTTTAAACTCTTCACTTAAGTAACTATATTTTATTTTCATTATTTAAAAAATTTTTTAAATGTTTTAATTAAGTACTCTAATTTATCTTCTTTCATTGAAGGGTACAGAGGTAAACTTAAAATCTTAGAACTTAATTCCATTGTTTTAGGAAACTCATTAGCTGAATAATTTAAATCTTTTGCTGCTGGCTGGAGATGCAAAGGAACGGGGTAGTGAATAAATGCCTCTATACCTTTTGATATTAAATACTCTTTTAATTTATCTCTTGCCTCAGATTGAATCACATATGTTTGGTAAACATGGAATTCACCTTCATTCTCAAATGGAACATTTACGATTTCATTTAATTCTTCATTTAAAATTTGAGCTAATTTTCTTTTTTTTTTAATTTGCTTATCTAAATTTTTTAATTGAACTCTTAAAAGAGCTGCTTGTAACTCATCTAATCTACAATTATAACTCCAATATTCACATCTATCTCTTTTGCTTAACCCATGATTTTTCCGAATTTTTAAGTTATTTACCAATTTTTCATTATTAGAAACTAAAATTCCTGCATCACCATAAGCATGAAGGTTTTTAAGTGGATGTAAACTAAATGTAGCTACATCACCTAAGCTTCCAACTTTTTTACCAAAATACTTTGCTCCGACTGACTGCGCTGCATCCTCCAAAACAATCAAGTTATGCTTTTTTGCTATTTCGGTTATTCTTTTCATTTTGGCAGGTCTTCCTGTCAAGTGGACTGGCATTATCATTTTAGTCCTTTTTGTAATTCGTTTCTCTATTTCATCAGGGTTTATATTTAAGTCATCATTTACGTCTGCAAAAATAATTTTAGCACCGCCAAGTTCTATTGACGATGCTGATGAAAAAAATGAATTGGGTGCAGTTATAACTTCATCTTCACTAGTTAGATTAAAATCTTTTATTGTTAGATGAAGGGCACATGTTCCATTGGCTACTCCAGTAGCTTTTTTTACCTCACAGTACTTTGCAAATTCTTTTTCAAATTTATCTAGCTCTGGTCCAGCAATATACCTTCCACTATCTAATGTTTTTGTAAACACATTTATAAGCTCTTTTCTAAAAGATTTTTGATTATCTTTAAAAGCTGTATAAGGTATTTTAAATCTATTTTTCAAAATTTTTTAAAAGTTATTTTTTTAATTTTGTTTATAAAACTATTTATCTCAATTTTTTTTGACTTTTCCGATGGGGCAAAATCTGCATATCTGGCAAATTGATTTTTCTTTTTTGTAAATGGACCAGTTGAAACCTCATGCCATATTGTCCATTTTGATCTTGGTATCATTGTATGAAAGTATGGTTTAGATAATCTGTACATAAATTGAGAGTTTTTATTTTTTGAGGAAGAAAGGGAAATTTTATCGATAACCTTTCCTTTATCATTGAAAATTATCACATCTAAACTTCCTTCAATTATATGATAGGACTCACTTTTATTATTTGGGTGTTTGTGAGGTTGAGAATAAACAAAGTTTTTTGTACAAATTATCATCTCTTGGACTAAATCAGATGTTTTCTTGTGCAAGCACAATCTAAACTTATTTCTTCTAGATTTTTCGGTTAATTCCTTTAGCTCCTTAATATCTATATTGCCGACGGACTGATAATTTAAATTATTAAATTTTGCCTCTTTTCTCTTCATTTTTTTTTTTTTAGAGAATTAATAATATTTTTTATTGATAGGCCATGTTTTGCTAAAAGTTCAGAATGATTACCATAAAAATGTATAAACTTATCTTTAAGAGAAAAACTATAAATATTTGAAGAAATCTTAGCATCAAGCGCAATTTCTTTCACTCTTGAAATTAATCCTCCATGTGGAACATGCTCCTCCATTACAATTATTTTCCTATGTGAGCTCAACATTTTTTTTATCCCCTCTTTATCTATTGGTTTAATTGTATGATTGGAAATTACTGAAACCTTTTTGCCTTTTTTTTCAAAATGTTTCGCGACTTGAAGAGCCATTTTAGTTAATGTTCCGTAAGTTATAATTGCCATATCCTTTCCTTTTTGCAAATAGCGTATTTTTCCAATTTTAAATTTGTCTATCGCATTTCTTGTAAGATCAGGTTCACCTGCTTTTCCAAGTCTCATATAAACTGGTCCTTTACTCTTCGTAGCACACCAAGTTGTAGCAAGCTTCATTTCCTCTGGATCGCATGGAGCTAAAACTGTCATATTTGGGATTGAGCTAGCAACTGAAATGTCCTCCATAGTATGATGTGTTCCACCGAGTGTTGAGTAAACTACTCCAGCACCCATGCCTATTACAGTAACAGGAAGATTTTGATAACACAGATCCACCCTTATCATTTCAAATGGCCTAAAAAGAGAGAAGGTAGATATCGTGTAACAAAAAGGTCTCATGCCTTTCAAAGCTAAACCACCTGCAATACCGATCATTGCTTGCTCAGCTACACCACAATTTATAAATCTCTCTGGAAATTCTTTTCTAAAATTTATCATAGAACCTGCTGGAGATATATCAGCAACAAGTGCGCATATGCTTTTATTTTTCTTACCTATTTTGTAGATTACTTCTGCAAATTTATTTCTCATTTATCCTCATACATTTTTTTTCTTTTTTAACAATTATCTATTTTTCATGCAAAAAATCTCTTATGGTCTCGTCTATTTTTTGTGGTTTTATCTTTAATTGATTTGAAGTTAATAACATTTTTAATTTTGGAGAGGGAAAATTTGGCTTTGAAATTTTTTTATCTTTTATAATATTAATATTATCTTTACACATTTTTTTAAGAATAATTTTTGAGAAATCAGAATAACTTAAAGAGTCTCTATTAGAAAGATGAAATGTGCCATTTTTACTAACATTTAAAATATTTTTAATTAGATATTTTAGAGAGATGGGAGAAAAATAATAATTTGAATACATTCGAAATGGTTTTCCTTTTTTAATTTTCTTTATCATTTCATTAAAAAAAGCTATTCTTTTTGAAACAACTTTTGAAAGTCTAAATATTGTATAATTATAACCTAAATTTTTTAATCTATTTTCCATATTACTTTTTTGTTTTCCATAAAAAGATATTGGATTTTTTTTTGAATTTATTTCTCGACCATAATCACTATAACCAAAAACTGATTCTGAGGAAAGAAAAATTATTCTGGTATTTTTTTTAAATTGTTTCAAAAATTTTAAGGTATTTATTGTGTTAATTTTATTGAAGATTTGATATTTCTTTTTCGAAATGGTCAATTTAGAGTTACCTGTACACAAAATTATAGTTTTAGGTTTGATATTAAGTTTAATTGGATTAATTAAGTCTAAAAAAATTTGATTATGTTTTTTTTTATTTTTTTTTCGAGAAGTGAAAAAAAAAGATTTTTTCTTCTTAGTTAGCGTTTTAACAATTTCACTTCCTATTAAACTATCTCCACCGACAACTAAATACATCAAGTAAATAAATTTTCGTTAGTTAAATAAAAATTTTTAGAAATATTACATTGTATTTCAAGATCTGTTAATCCAATAAAGTTTTCAGATTCTTTAAAAATTTTTTTGAATTTTTTTTGTATTTCATAATCTTCATTAATATTTGATGGTTTTTTATTTTTTAATTTTTGTATCATTTCACTTGTGGCTATTTTTATTTCACTAGAAGAATTAAAACTAGTAGAGATATTAAAATGATTTTTTAACCATTTTTTATTATAAGCCCAACTATAAGGTAATTTAGCAACTTTTCTGTATGGTAAATTTTGATTAGTTTTTAAATCAAAAAACTTTGATAGTAAAATAATATCTTTCTTTCCTAAATATATTGATGTCAATGATGAGAAATTTGTCATTACAATTGGCACTCCAAAAATATGTGATACAACACTAGGTCCGGAAGAGGTGCCTAACATAAACTTGGCTGATCCCATTAAAAAAATATCCATCCAATCAGATTTTAAATTACTATGGGCATAATCATAAACATTATCCATTGGATCTAATTTTTCCATTGTTTTGTCTCCAATTCTTATTACCCATCCACCATTTTTTGTAATTTCTTTCATAGCAGGATAATAATCATGAAGATCAGGATTTAAAATTTCTAGATTATCTTTTTTTGTATTATTTGATCTTACGTGTAAAATTACAAACCAATCATTCTTTGAAATACCTATTTTTTCTAAGTTTTTAAAACCTCTTTCTTTATGCTCTTGCGTTAATGATAAAAGAGGAGAATAATTTTTTTCTTCCCATTTTTTTTGAATATAAACTGAGTCAGAATGGTATTGTATTGCATTTTCCTTGCCACAAGGAATACTTACATTATCCCAAACTCTTAAACTGTTTAGTTTTTTAAGATAAAAATTAGATTGTTTCTCATCATATATAATATCAATATATTTTTCCCAATATTTTAATAAACATCTGTTTACAATTTTTTTCTGAAAATATTTTGAAACTGGTAAAATAAGTCTTTGTTTCGATGATAAATTTAATCTAATAGACTTTATTAAAGAGTCTAAATTTAAACTATGTCCCAAAGTACATACAATGTGTGAGGGCTCTATAATGCTCAAATCTCGTAATTCTAATTCCTCTTTATCCTTTAAATTATTTTGATCTTTAATTATTTTTTTTCTAGATAATTTCCAATTCTTTTCATCAGCCATCAGCAACGCACTGCTATTGAATGAGTAACTTATCTCTGGAGTACAAATATTTTGTTTTTTGGCAATATCATATAATTTGCAAATTTTTTTGTAAATTAATTCTGCTTGTAATTTTTTGTAATTTTTATTGACAACTACTTTATTAAGTCTTTTATTAAGATTTTGAAGTCTGATTAATAAATTTAACTGATTATAGATATTAAAATAAATTAATAAGTAATTATAAATTTTTTTTACTAAATTATTTATAATATTTACCATTAATACTCTTTAGAAAATTGAATTAGTGTTTTGTGAAAGAAAAAGCTATTAAAATTTTTTTTGATCCTGGAATATGTTTTAAAATTTTTACCAAATAGGGTTTTAATTTATCAAATATAAAGTTATTTATTAAAAATTTATTTGTAAAATTTACAATGTTAAATAAAAATCTTTGAATTACATTTAACTGGTCTAATTGTGTTTTGAGTATTTGTTTTTTCTCATCAATTGAAAAACGTGAATTATGTATTATCCATTTAGCATTTTCGTTAAAATTTAAATAACTTAGTATTTTTACTAATTGCAATTTATATTCATGATCCAAATTTCCTTTATTTATAAATATTGCTGTTCCATTAATCATTTTATCTTCAAACTTAAGTAATTCTTTAAATCCAAGAAATTCAAAATTATTTTTATTAAGAAAATCCATTAAATCATTAAATAATGGCTGATTTTCATAAATCTCTATAAATTCAGTTTGACAAATTATTAAGGAAATATTTTTTATTTTATCCTGAAGTCCTTTAAGTATTTTCAGCTCACTTGCTTGAGCAGATATATTTAATAAATCAATATGGTTGATATGATTATCTATTATAAATTTTTCTAATGTAATAGCATTAATGGGTATTTTTTCTTTAAGTTTTATTGCATTATCTTCTCTCCAAAATTTGTTTGTTTGATCATTTGGTTTATAAAGAGAGCTAGCTTCTTCAACATTTGTTACATATAAATTGGTTTTTTCATTATTGTCTGAAATACAATAATTAAAAACTTTAACATTTGAGAATTGTTTGTCTTTAATAAAATCATCTTGATTTTCTTGCGTGTCTCTTGCTTCAATTAAATAAAGATCAGAAATATTAAAAAGAGCCTTTGGCATCTTTTCGATTGTATCTGAAGCTCCTACATCTAAAATTTTTATTTTTTTCATTTATTATTTAAAGTATTTTTTATTAAATAATCTAAAATCTATACTCACTCTAGTTTTATTTCCTAGATTTAAGCTTCCCCCATGAATTAAATTTGGGTGAAAAATAATAGCTTCACCAATTTTTAGTTGTGGTCTAATATATTTAAATTTTCTAGTATAATTTTCCATAAGAACTGGTGATAAAAATTTTTTTTGTCTAGAAACAAATTTTTGTAAATGATTTAATTTATGACTTTTAGGAGAAATTCTAAGTGTATACTTACTTGAAGTTCCTATAATTGGACACCAAATAGTAAATAAAGCTTTTATATTCTCATTTTTTTCACCACCGTAGTGTAAGTCTAAATGAAAACCTCCCACATCTTTAGTGGACTTTTTTACTGGTCTAGCTAAGCGAAATCCAGTCGTGTCATTTTTTGTTTTTGTTTTTCTATCAAATATCCATTTTATGATAAAATTTTCATGTCCCCACTCTGAATATAAAATTTGTTTAATTATTTTATTTTTATAAATTTTTTTAGAAAAATTTTTTCTTAAGGGCAAATATCTAGTCCGTCCTTTAATTATTTTTTCATGTCTATCTAAAAAAAAATTAAGGTTATGGTAATTAGCAAGGTCAATGTCCTTTTTATATTTATTTAATCCACTTAAAAAATTAACTCTTTCTATAAGATCATAGCAGATTAAATTTATCTCTTGTTTGCTAAAGAGTTTAAATACGAGATAGCCTTTAGAAAAAAACTCTTTTTGAATTTTATTTTTTTTGTAAAGCAAATGAAACCTCTTTCATAACTCTTAAATATTCATCGATTAAAGATTTTTTTTCAAAAGTGAACGTAGGAAAAGATAGCGTGCTAAAGTAAAATTTTTCACTAATTGGTAGTTTTTTAATTTTTGATTTATTATTATTTTTAAAAATATTAAGCATATGAAGAGGTTTATTTCCAGCAAGCCTCACCTCTAGTCCTTTAGATTGAAGTATAGTAATAAAATCTTCAATTTTCATTTTATTAAATTTTCTTTTATCGTAAAAAGGTCTATAACCAAAATATGCCCCTCTGAAACATTTATTCCTAGTAATAGGAGGGCTAAGGCCATCTATATTTTTTAAATTTTTCGAAAAGTAGCTTAAAGTTTTATGTCTTTTTTTTATATAATAATCAATTTTCTTTAATTCTACATTTGCGATTGCCGCTGAAACTGGATGTATTCTGTGTTTAAAACCTAATCCAGTATCTAAATATTTCTTAAATTTATTTAATTTTATTTGATTTTGTACTCTTGCTCCAAAATCACTGAAAAGCAAAGCTTTTTCATAGTATTCTCTTTTATCTGTTACCAAAACTCCTCCCTCTCCAGCTGCAAGAAGTTTATTATTATCTAAGCTAAAGCAACCTATATCACCAAAATTTCCTACTTTTTTTCCTTTGTACTTTGATCCATGAGCGTGAGAACAGTCTTCGATAAGTTTTAATTTGTATTTTTTAACAATTTTTAATATCTCATCCATTTCACACGGGTGACCACATAAATGAGTAATTACTAAAGCTTTAGTTCTTTTAGAAATTTTTTTAAGAATACTTTTCGGGCTTATATTGCCGGTATCAAAATCAGAGTCAGCGAATACTGGTTTTAAACCTAAGCTAATTACAGGAGTTGTGGTTGCATGAAATGTAAGAGAGCTAGAAATAATCTCATCTCCTTTTTTTAAACCAACAGCGAAAAATGCAGCATGAAGTGAAGATGTGCCTGAATTAAATGTAAGGGCAAATTTTTTGCCTTGATATTTAGCAAAATTTTTTTCAAAATTTTCAACTGTCTTAGGATAACCGCTTTTATTTTTTAACTCACCACCCTCATAATATTTTTTTATAGAGGAAACTTTCATATTAGACATAGGAGGCCATTGCCAGTGAGGTTTTTTGATTTTAATAGTTTTAATTTTAACTAATCTGCTTCTAATATTTTTCATGTTTTTTATATTTTTTAAAAATCATTTCTAATTTATTAATTTTTATTTTTGGGAATAATTTTTTCATTAATTTATTATCAAAAGCTCTGTAACCATCGTGGGGCATTTTACCTTTTCTTTTTGTAAATATTATTTTCGATTTCGAGTTTAAAGTGGATTTTAATTTTTTTGCTAAATCAAAAAAAGAGGTTATTTTTCCACTCACAGCATTAATAGCGCCAATTGTGTTGAAAATGATGCAGTAATACATGATCTCTGCAACATCTTTAACCCAAATATGATCTCTGCGTTCTTCACCTTTACCAAATAATTTAATATTCTTATTCATTTTTAAATCCCTCCAAAATTTATTTGGTCCATAACCATTATGAGGATCAAAAGCACCAAAAACCAAAGTTGGTCTAATAGCGCACATTTTTTCTTTAAAACATATTTTCAAAATTTGCTCCCTGTTGAAATGCATTAAACCATGATAATTATCAGGAGCTGTTACTGATTTCTCGGTTATTTTTTTTTTTGTATCTG
>CACBTF010000011.1 GCA_902542165.1 uncultured Pelagibacteraceae bacterium | reverse complement strand
CGACATTAGGTGGAGGTGAGGCAATAAGATTATTTATTGAAAACGGAAACTTTTTTAGATCTACATTTGGTATTTCTGATATTCCAACACCTTCTTTAATGGGCTACAACTTCGACTCCCCAGATAGATATTATTTCATCTCAATGACAATAATGATTATAGCGGTATACTTTTCATTCAGTATTTTAAGATCTGGAGTTGGAAGAGCGTTTATGTCTATCAGAGAGGATCCAATTTGTGCTGCAGCCGCTGGAATTAATGTAAAAAAATATAAGATCTTAGCTTTCATTCTTAGCGCTATGTTTGCCGGTGCGGCAGGTGCAGTTTATGCTCACATGCCTCCAGGATACATTCATCCTAATAATTACACAGTTATAGAAATGGTAACCTTCTTAGCTATGGTTGTTCTAGGAGGTCTCGGCCATATTTGGGGTGGAATTATTGGCGCTATAGTAATTACAATTGTTTATGACTTAACTAGACCATTATATAAATATCAGCTTTTAATATTTGGTTTAACGATTGTATTAACTATATTATTTATGCCTAAGGGTTTAGGCGGTTTTATTGACAGATATTTCTTAGAAAAGAGATTTAAAAAGAAAACTGGAACAGAAAAAACAACATGATTTTAAAAACTAAACAATTATCTAAATCATTTGGTGGTTTGAAAGCTATTAATAAAGTTGATTTTGAACTTCCAAAAAATGAAATTAGAGGAATAATTGGACCCAATGGCTCAGGTAAAAGTACATTTTTTAATTTAGTTTCAGGAATCTATGATAGCGATCCTGGAAGCTATATTGAGTTTGATGGTCATGATATTACTTTTACACCTCCACATGAGATTGCTAGTTATGGTTTATCAAGAACGTTCCAATTACTTAGACTTTATCAAGATATGACAGTTATAGATAATGTTATGTCGGGATATCATACTAGAGTTCCTTACAAGTTTTTCGATGCAGTTATAGGAAGAAAAAAAATCTGGGATCAAGAAAGAGCTATCAAAGAGGAAATGATGGAACTCCTTTCTTTTGTAGGATTAGCAGACTTTGCAGAGCTAAATGCTAGTGAGCTTTCTGGCGGTCAGAGAAGATTATTAGTTTTAGCAAGAGCAATCGCTATGAAACCAAAATTACTAATGTTAGACGAACCAGCTGCGGGTTTATCCCCAGTCAACGTAGATAATTTAATGAAAATTATTATGCAGCTTAAAGAAAAATATGGCCTTACTCTTATTATTATAGAGCATATTTTAAAAGTCGTAATGGATACTTGTAATTCAGTAACTGTTTTTGACCATGGTCAGAAAATTGCAGAGGGTACTCCAGCTAAGGTAAAAGATGACAATGCTGTAATCGAGGCGTATTTGGGTAAAAAAATGGACGATGAAGAGATGAGAAAAGCACTTGCAGTCTAAAATGAATTTGATAGTATTTTTCCATTCATTACGATTCAATGAGCCAAAATATTAAAAAAATTTTTGAGAAACAAGGTTTCATAAGATTAAAGGGTGTTTTAGATTATAAAGAGGATTTAGAACCAATTTTAAATGATATGGCTTTTATCATGGATAGGCTCATTCATAGATTTGTTCCTAAAAGTGACAAAGTAAAAGTACTAAATTATGAGTTTAAGAAAAAATACTCATATTTGGTTTCTTTAGATATTCCTGAACTTGATCAATATTTTAACATAAGACTTCCTGAAAAAAACATAAACGCTAATAGTGATTTTTTTGCAAGTCAATCAATATGGAATTTAATTAAAAATAAAAAGATTTTAGATAAGATTGAAAAAATTCTAGGTCCCGAGATAGCTTCTAATCCTTGTCAAAATTCAAGAATCAAACAACCTGAAAAAGGTGTTGCAAAAAAGAATTTAAATGACGGCCTTGTTGGAAGAACTCCTTGGCATCAAGATGCCGGCGTTATGAATAAAAAAGGACAGAAGGGTACTGAATTAGTAACGTGTTGGATACCTTTTACTAAAACAAGAATAGAAAATGGTTGTATGCTTGCTGTAAAAGAAAGTCATAAATTTGGACTTGTTAACCACGATTTTGGAAGTAAGGGACAAGTAGAAGTTAGAGGCAAAGAAATAATCGATAAATTATCAACCGTGCCTCTTGAAGCTGATGTCGGCGATATAATATTATTAAATAGATATCTACTTCATTGTTCACTACCAAATAAATCAAAAAATTTTAGAATAAGTATGGACTTGAGATATAATAAAGCAGGTCAGCCTTCAGGAAGAGATCCATTGCCTAATTTTATTGTTAAAAGTAAAAACAAAAAAAATATAAAAGTACAAAATTACAAACAATGGATAGCTTTATGGGAAAAAGCTAAAGTAAAATGCATTCCAAGAAAATGGTCTTATAAATACCCTCTTCCTACTTTCAAAGGAACTAAAAGAGATTTAGCTAATATTATTTAATGAGTTCAAAATTATCGGAGAAGAATTATCTTCCCGAATTTTTTCTAGCTTGTCTCGGATATTTTTTATTTGTAACTCAAGACGCAATAGTAAAATATATTGCTGAAGATTACGACATAATACAGATAATTTTCGTGAACTCCTTGTTTGCTCTTATACCTATTATTTTGTACACCCAAACCCTCGATGGCTGGAAAGAATTAAAGGGTGCTAATTTAAAAATTCATTTTTTTAGAACTTTAACGATGGTATTAGCTGTTTTTTTTGCCTACACAGGATTCTATTTATTACCAATGGTTACTATGTACAGTATTGTATTTTTAATTCCATTATTAATTACTATTGGATCGGTTTTATTTTTAGGTGAAGTCGTTAGATGGAAAAGATTTACTGCTATAGTAATTGGTTTTATTGGAACACTTATTTCTATTAATCCTTTTGGAGCAGAAATTAATAGTTACGTATTTATAGCTTTGTTGTGTCCAATTTTTGCGTCTGCAAGTTATTTAATAGTAAGAAAATATGGTTATGAGGAGAGCTTGTTCTCATTTTTAATATTCGGAAAAATTTTTATGATATTGTTTTCTGGTATATTTGTATTCTTTGTTTTCAAAGAGATGACTTTTAATGATTTAGTGTTGAACGCTATTTCTGGAATTTCTAGAGGAACAGCCATGATATTTGTCATCAATGCCGCTAGACACTTGCCTGGAGCAATTTTTGGATCAATTTTATATACTCAAATTTTTGCAGGTGTATTTTTGGGTTACATTGTTTTTAATGAGATACCTACAATTAATAATTATATAGGAAACTTAATAATAATTGCAGCAGGTGTATATATCGTTTTGAGAGAAGTAAAATTAAAGAAAAACATTGTTACTTCAACAGCAAGACACCCAACTATTCCTATTAAAAAAGATTAAAGTTTCTTTTTAAAATTTTCTAGAATTTCTTCACTAACATTAACTGAATTTTCAGGCCCAGGAAATTTCCCCTCTAAACTATCTTTGATAAATGCTTTTAAGGCTTTAACTCTTTCGTTTTCAATTTCATCTTTCATCTTTTTTAAATTTGTATAAGCTTTTGCATGTCTAGGGGACTTTTCTTGCTCTCCACAGATATCATTCATGAATAGATACATAACATCAGCTTTTTTTCCAGATCCTAGAGATACAGTTACAATACTTGTCCTTTTTGATATTTCACCCATAATATTTTCAGGAATAACTTCACATTCGGCTGAAAAGGCCCCAGCATCCTCTAAACGTTTAAATTTTTTAAATAGTTCGTATGCTTCATCAGCAGTTTTACCTACAGCTCTTAAGCCGCCAATCCATGTAGATTTTCTAGGAACCAAACCTAAATGACCCATAACTGGAACATCTTCTTTTGCAAGCATAGAAACAACATCCATACTTCTGGCAGTCATAACCGCATCAGCGCCATTCTCTAAAGCTTTAAAGGCTCCACGTAACACATCCTCGGCTGTGGGATAATTATGTAGCTCGAGTGCTGCCGTATAAAAAAGAGACTTGGATCCTTCCCGAACCTTCTTAACATTTGAAGCACTTCCTATTATCATGTCAAAACCTGCTTCTTCAGCTGCTTTTGCCTCTAATGAATTATTTGCAGTTACTTGTGTAAGAATTTTTTTTCCTTTAGCTTCAATAATATCACCTACAGTGACAGTTCTTTTTGCAGGATTAGCCGCCCAAGTATAAATATTTTTCATATTTATATTTAATCAAACTAATTAGTAATTTTCAATTCCTTGTAAATATTATTTACTCTATGAACTTCTTCGGCGATATTGAAATAGCATTCATATTCAATTTCATTAGGGGTAACATCGAAATGATAATGACCTGCATCCTGAGTTCCTTTATAAGAGTGAAAATGTGTATGTTCACCTGACTCCCTTAAATTTAATTTTCCTCCAGAGGGATCATTAGTCCATAAAACTGAATAGCATTGAAAATGTGGCCCTATAGGTTCGTAAAATTGTAAAAAATCCTTAACACATTTCATTTGTTTTGGATCATAATATTCGTGTTTTATATCTGCATAGTCTGGTTGGACATGGGATTTAATCTTACCATTTAAGATCCTAAACACACCACCTAGCGCAACACTAAAGTTTGTTTCTAAATTTTCAATTAGTGCAGTTCTTATAGATTGAGGTAAAGAGCCTTGCTCACCTGACCTTCCTTTAATTTTAATTTTTATAACATTTCCTTTTTTTCCTTCGGAGTAATATATATTTCCTAGTCCGCCATGTTTTCTGTGAGTGTATGACGTTGATTTGCATTTTTTATTTTCATCAACTTGAGCAATTACAGATTTTGACTCGTTAGTTATTAAATTTTCATTAATTATAAGCTCTCCGCAGTGACCCTCTAAACACGACATTGCTCCTGATCCCGCACCTAAAGCATATGATTTTTCTGAGCCTATTCTTTTTGCTATTTCTTCATAATCAAATTCAGTACCTATGAACCTTTTATCATGCATGTATGGTTCACCTCCAACATCAATAATTCTTTGGTTTCCACTTATTCCTTCAGCAGGGCAATCCCACTTTCTTAAATCAGGGCATTCGACAATTGAAACATCAACTTCAAGATAGTTTTTTGATAAACCTTTTTTTATAGCTTCGCTTACTTGTTTTAAAGAAATTTGATTAAATTTGGCTTTTTCGATTGTTAATTCCATAATCTATTAATATCATTTAAAGAAGTTTATCAATTAAATATAATTTTTATTATGAACAAGTTAGGCACAGAATTAGCAAACGCGTGGATGAAGAAAACTTTAGTTGATCTAAATGGGTTCAGTGAAAATGAAATTCCTAAAAATCGAGAGGAAGCATACAAAGCTTTAAATTTATTTTATAAAAAATTGGATAAAAAGACAGTGGGTTGGAAAATAGGAGCAGTCGCTAAAGAAGTGCAAAAAGAAGAGGGTTTTGATGGTCCGGTTCCTGGAAAAATATTTGAAGAAACAATTTTAGAACCTGACTGCAAAATAAAATTTGATGATATCCCTGCTTCAAATCTTGAGTGTGAATATGCTTTTAAATTTAATAAGGACTATAAAATAGATGATGATTTAAATAATGAACTTCATAATTTAAGCCTCTTTATAGCCATAGATATTACTTCATCTCGATATGTGCAAAGTTCAAAAGAAAAGTTTAGTAAATTAACTCAAATGTATTTGGGTATCTCTGATCACGGAAATGGTGGAAAAATAATAATTGGTAATGAAATTAAAAATTGGAAAAATATTCAAATAAACAATGTCAAAATTACCTTAAAAATAAATGACCAATTCACTGAACCTTTTTTTACTGGTTCAAAAAGAATAGATCCTAAAGACTCATTAAAAGCTTTTATAGATGAGTTCAAAGAAAAAAATATGATCTTTAATAAAGGAGATTATTTGCTTTGTGGTTCTTTGACTGAACCTTACGGTATAAAGATGAATGATAAAATAGTTGTTAATTATGAAAATTTAGGGAATATTAAAATTAAGGTGTCATAATGAAAACAGCTTTGATTACTGGAGCAAGTCAAGGAATAGGTGCAGCAATCGCTTACCATCTAAATAATAACAAAATAAAAGTCATTTTAGTATCAAGATCAAAAAAAAAATTAAAAGCTATTCAAAATAATTTAAAAAACCCAAAAAATTCTTTTGTAATTGCAAAGGATTTAAGATCTTTATCTGCGTGCAATGCGATTGGGAAAAAAATAAAAAGACTAAATTATTTAATTAATGTTGCTGGTGCGACCAAAGGGGGGAAATTTTTAAATTTAAAAGATAATTTTTGGGACGATGGTTTTAATTTAAAATTTAAAGCAGCTGTGAGATTAAGTAGAGCATTATGGCCAGTGCTTAAAAAAAATAAAGGTAAAGTAATTAACATTGGCGGTGGTGCAGCGAGAAATCCTTCTCACACTTTTATGATTGGTGGAGCAGTAAACTCTGCTTTAAATAATTTTTCGAAAGCCTTAGCTATGCAAGGTAGAATTGATAAAGTTTCTGTTTCAATAATTCATCCAGGAATGACCTTGACAAGCAGGTTGCAAAAATTATTAAAAACAGACTCTAAGATTTTTAAAAAAAGTATAGAACAACTACTCAAAGAAAGATGTAAAGGCGATAAGATTAAGAGACCAACTAAACCGGAAGAAATTGCAAAACTTGTTTTAAAATTACTAAAAAATAGAAATTCGAATTTCAAAAATCTATCGATTGAAGGTGGAAAAATTAAAAACTTAAAATAAGAAAATCAATAATTATAAACTTTCACAAAATTTTTTAATTCTTGAAATAGCTTTTTCTAAGTTTTCCATAGATGTAGCGTAAGAAATTCTAAAGTGACCTTGTAAACCAAATGCAGAACCGGGCACAACGGCAACCTCTGATTTTTCTAATAGTTTTTCTGCGAAATTTGTATCGTCTTTAATTATAGTTTTTTTTCCTATTAATTTTTTGCAGTTAGGAAAAACATAAAATGCTCCCTCTGGTTTAAGGCAATTTATTCCTTTAATACTATTTAAGCTTTCAACAACAAAGTTTCTTCTTTGTTTAAAAGAATCTGCTCTTTCTTTTATAAAACCTTGTGCACCATTAAGCGCCTCTACTGCAGCAGCTTGGCTTATTGAAGTAGGGTTACTTGTTGATTGTGATTGGATTTTTGCCATTGCTTTAATTATTTCTTTTGGGCCAGCGGCATAACCAATTCTCCATCCAGTCATTGAATAAGATTTGCTCACTCCATTCATTGTAAGTGTTCTATCTTTTAGGTAAGGAATTTGTGCAATTGTGAAAAATTTGAAATTATCGTAAGTTATATGTTCATAGATATCATCACTTAAAATATAAACTTTTTTATATTTTTTCAAGACTTCTGCTAAATCCTCTATCTCTTTTTTTGTATAAGCAGAACCAGTTGGATTAGAGGGTGAATTCAATATTATCCATTTTGTTTTTTTTGAAATAGCTTTTTCAAGTTTTTTTGGCGTAAGTTTAAAATTTTCATTTTCTTCACATTTGATAATTTTTGGTTTTCCTCCAGCTAATAAAATTATATCTGGATAAGAAACCCAGTAAGGAGCTGGTATAATTACCTCGTCGCTCTTATTAATCGTTGCCATAAAAACGTTATAAAGAACTTGTTTGCCTCCAGTTCCAACACTGATTTGCTCTAAATCATAACTTAAATTATTTTCTCTCTGAAATTTTGCTTGTATAGCTTTTTTTAATGCGGGGGTCCCGTCTACAGCAGTGTACTTGGTATCCCCTTTTTTAATTGCTTCAATTGCTGCCTCTTTAATGTTGTCTGGAGTATCAAAATCCGGCTCTCCTGCCCCAAGACCTATAACATCTCTTCCAGCTGCCCTCATTTCCCTAGCTTTTGAGGTAACAGCTATTGTAGGTGACGGTTTTATGCGTTTTAATGTGTTGGAAACTATGCTCATTGAAATTTATAATAATTTATAAATACTATTAACATAAAATGCAAAATACTTATCAAGAAAAATTAGCTGATTTAGAAATTAATAATTCTAAAAGTCACAAAAAGTTAGAGGGTGGCATTAACTTTAAAATTAAAAGTGATTTTCAACCTAGCGGTGACCAGCCTGAAGCAATAAAAAAGATATTAAAAAATTTGGAAGATAACAAGCAAGAGCAGGTTTTGCTTGGTGTAACAGGTTCAGGAAAAACCTTTACTATGGCTAAGGTTATAGAGAAGGCTAATAGACCAGCATTAATTCTAGCTCCTAATAAAACTTTAGCGGCTCAGCTTTACGGTGAGTTTAAAAGTTTTTTTCCAGACAACGCTGTTGAATATTTTGTTTCGTATTATGATTACTACACTCCAGAAGCTTACGTGCCAAGATCAGATACTTATATTGAAAAAGAGGCTTCAATAAATGAACAAATAGATCGTATGAGGCATTCAGCGACTAGATCGTTGTTGGAAAGAGATGATGTAATTATTGTAGCAAGCGTATCATGTATTTATGGTTTAGGTTCTGTAGAGGCATATTCAAAAATGACTATTACCTTAAAAAAAAATTACGAGTATGAACGTGATGATTTAATTAGAGCTTTTATAAATTTACAATACAAAAGAAATGATCAAAATTTTTTTAGAGGCACTTTTAGGGTAAGAGGAGAAAATTTAGAAATTTTTCCATCACATTTGGAGGATAGAGCTTGGAGAATAAGTTTTAATTTAAATAAATTAGAAAAAATTGAGGAATTTGACCCACTTACTGGTGATAAGACTAATGATTATTCTATTATAAAAATTTACGCTAATAGCCACTACATAACTCCTAAACCAACTATTGATCAGGCTATAAGACAAATAAAATCTGAATTAGCTGAAACTTTGAAAAAACATAGAGAGAGTAATAAACTTTTAGAAGAGCAGCGACTAAGAGAAAGAACTAAATTTGATTTAGAGATGATTGAAGCGACTGGAACTTGTGCAGGTATCGAAAATTATTCTAGGTTTTTGTCTGGAAGAAAAGCTGGAGAACCTCCACCTACTCTATTTGAATATTTTCCAGATAACACAATAATATTTGTGGATGAAAGTCACGTTACTGTCCCTCAGTTAAATGGAATGTATAAAGGAGATCGTACAAGAAAGAGCACATTAGCTGAGTATGGATTTAGACTACCATCCTGTATGGATAATAGACCTTTAAAGTTTGAGGAGTGGGATTTAATGAGAACGCAAACTGTATTCGTGTCTGCTACACCTGGACCATGGGAACTCAGACAAACTGACGATAAATACATTGACCAGATCATCAGGCCAACTGGTTTAATAGATCCACCAGTAGAAATAAGACCAGCTAAAACTCAGGTGGATGATCTTATGCATGAGTCAAAAGAAATTGTAAAAAAAGGTTATAGAGTTCTTGCTACAACACTTACAAAAAAGATGGCAGAGGATCTAACTGAATACCTTCACGAAAATGGTCTTAAAGTAAGATACATGCACTCAGATATAGATACTCTTGAAAGAATTGAAATTATTAGAGACTTAAGAATGGGAGTATTTGATATTCTCGTTGGAATAAACTTATTGAGAGAGGGACTAGACATTCCTGAGTGCGCTTTAGTGGCAATATTAGATGCAGATAAAGAGGGCTTTTTAAGATCTGAAACCTCTTTGATTCAAACTATTGGAAGAGCTGCTCGTAATGTAGATGGTAAAGTAATTTTATATGCTGATAAAGTCACAAAAAGTATTAATAAAGCAATAAAAGAAACTGAAAGAAGAAGAAATAAACAATTAGAATATAATAAAAAAAATGGAATAACTGCAGAGTCTGTAAAAAAAGAAATAAGCGATATTTTAGAATCTGTTTACGAAAAAGATTACGTAAAGATTAGTGAAGGTTCAAACGTAGGTGGAAACTTAAAAAAGCATCTAAAAGCATTAAATAGAAAAATGAAAGAGGCCGCATCAAACTTGGAGTTTGAGGAAGCCGCAAAATTGAGAGATGAAATGAGAAAATTAGAAGCAAGTGAACTTGAAATAACTTTAAATCCAAAAATTTCTCAATATAATTTAAAAAGTAAAGTTTACCCAAAAGGACGATCTACGATGGGTATGCCTGGTACAAAACCTAAAAAAGCAATAAAAAAATGGAAGCCAAAAAAATAATTATTACTGGTGGAGCTACAAGGATAGGTGCTGCAATTGCAAAAAGCTTAGTAAGTTATGATGTTAAAATTGTAATTCATTTCAATAAATCTAAAATTATTGCTTTAAAATTAAAGAAAGAACTTGAGGAACTTGGCGCTGAAACTTATTTATTAAAAGCAGATTTAAATAATTTTAAGCAAACTAGCAATTTAATTAAAACTGCATATAAAAAGATGCGAGGTTTAGATTGCCTAATTAATAATGCATCTGTTTTTGAAAATGATAATCTTGAAAATTTCTCTGAAAAGTCATTTGCAAAACATATAAACATTAATCTTAAAGCACCTGCTATTTTAACTCAAAACTTCAGTAAGATTATGAAAAATAATGAGGGATGTATTGTCAATATAATTGATCAAAGAGTTGAGAAATTAACTCCCTTTTTTTTTTCATATACTTTAAGTAAAACTTCATTAGCAGTTTTAACAAAAACCACAGCTATGAAACTGGCTCCTAATATTAGAGTGAATGGTATCTCACCCGGCCCAACTTTAAAAAACAAAAGACAATCTGAGAAACATTTTAAAAAACAATGGAAATCTATTATATTAAAAAAAAAAGTAGATTTGGATAATATATGCAATGGAGTAAAATTTCTTATTGAAAACAAAAGTATAACTGGAGAAATAATTAATATTGATGGCGGTCAAAGACTTGCATGGCAAACGCCCGATATAATTAATACAAAAGAATGAAAATAATCAAATTCAAAAAAAGAGAAAAATTTAAATACAAAAGGAAAGTAATCATTAAAGATCTTGTTTTGAATATTCTAATAGGAATACACAACTTTGAGAAAAAAAAGAAACAAAGAGTGAAATTTAATATTGAAATTTTAACAGATCCTTATGTTTTACCTAATAGTAAAAATTTAAGTTCAATTTTAAATTATGAAGATGTTGTAATGAAAATTGAAAAACTGTCAGACTCAAAGCATCATGAATTACTTGAAGATTTGGCGGAAAATATTTTCAATATAATATTTAAACACAAACTTGTAAAAAAGATAAATTTAAAATTAGAAAAATTAGACATTCTTAAAAAAACCAAATCCGTTGGTATAGAGGTCTCAAAGACAAAAATATGATTAACAGTTTAGAACTAGGAAAAAAAGTAATTAAAGATAAAATACCATTAATTCCAAAAAATCCTGGGGTATATAAAATGTTAAGCTCTACAGGTGAAATTCTTTATATTGGTAAAGCAAAAAATATTCCAAACAGGCTTAAGAGTTATGTTACGGACTCAAATCTGCCAATTAGAACTGAGAGAATGTTATCTCTAACTCATAACTTAGAGACAACTACTACAAACAATGAGAGTGAGGCTTTATTGCTTGAAGCAAACTTAATTAAAAAACATAAACCTCGGTACAATATTTTACTTAGAGATGATAAATCTTTTCCATATATTTATATTGGCAATAAAGATAAATGGCCTCAACTAACAAAGTTAAGAGGAAAAAAATCGAAAACAGGTTATTATTTTGGTCCATTTGCATCAATAGGCTCAGCCAATTGGACAATTAAGATTCTACAAAAAATTTTTCAATTAAGAGTTTGTGATGATACAGTTTTCAAAAATAGAGACCGTCCATGTATTCTTTATCAAATCAAAAGATGCTCTGGTCCTTGTGTTGGGCATATTAAAGAAAAAGATTATTTATCTACAGTGAATGATGCAATAGATTTTATTTCAGGCAAATCAAGAAGAATACAAAAAAACTTATCTAAAGAGATGGAAGAAGCCAGTAAAGAACTTGATTATGAAAAAGCAGCTATCGCAAGAGATAGAATAAAAGCCTTAACTCAGATACAGACTTCGCAAAAGATAAATCAAACAAATTTAAACGAAGCAGATGTTATAAGCATTTATAAAGAAACTGGAAAAACTTGTGTTCAAGTTTTCTTTTTTAGATCTAAACAAAACTGGGGTAATCAAGCATATTACCCAAAACATGATACTGATGATACGGTAGAGGAAATTCTATCATCTTTTTTACCTCAATTTTATGAAAATAAAACTATCCCTGCTTTAGTCCTAACAAATATAGAAACAAAAGAAAAAAAGCTTCTTGAAAAAACGTTCTCTACAAAAGAAAATAAACAGATAATAATCAAAAAGGCTAAAGCAAGAAATGAAATGTCTATTTCAAAACTTGCTGAAAAAAATGCAAGACAAGCTTTAAAACAAAAACTTATTCAGTCTGATACAAATAATAATTTAATTGAGTCTCTCGCTACTAAATTTAAACTTAATAGCAGTATAGATCTCATAGAGGTTTACGATAACAGTCACATTCAAGGAAGCGATTCAATTGGGGCTCTAATTTGCTTTAGCAACGAAGGTTTTGTCAAAAAAAGATACAGAAAATTTAATATAAGGGATGAGAAAGTAAAAAACGATGATTATGGAATGATGAAAGAAGTTTTATTTAGAAGATTTTCAAAAGCCGTAAAAGAGAAATCAGGCTCTTTATCACTTCCAGATTTAATTTTGATTGATGGAGGTAAAGGTCAATATTCAGTAAGTAGAGAAGTTCTGAATGAACTCGGCTTACATGATCTCCCCATTTTGGCTGTAGCAAAAGGTAAAAAAAGAAATGCGGGAGAAGAAAAAATTTATCACGAAAATAAAGAGTATGTCTTGAACAAAAATGACTCTCTCCTATTTTTTATTCAAAGGCTAAGAGACGAAGCGCATAGATTTGCAATAAGCACTCATAGAGCAAAAAGAAAGAAGAATTTGAGTAAATCTCTCTTAGATCAGATCCAGGGTATTGGGAAACAAAGAAAGAGAGCTTTATTAAACCATTTTGGTTCAGCAAGAGCGGTTGAGTCGGCGAGTCTTGAAGATCTCAAAGCTATTGAGGGAATAGAAGACAATATAGCGAATAAAATATATAATTATTTTCACGAATAAAAACTATGAAACTTAAAATACCAAATATTTTAACAATCGGTCGTATAATTATTGTTCCGATTTTTGTTCTGACTTTTTTTATTCCAGGTTTGTTTGGAGATTTGATACCATTCTTTCTATTCGCTTTAGCTAGTTTTACAGACTATCTTGATGGTTTATTAGCAAGAATTTTTAAGGAGGAGTCAAAGTTAGGCGAACTTCTTGACCCTATTGCTGACAAAATTCTTGTTGCAGCTGCTCTGATCCTTTTAGTAATGAACGGAACTATAAAAAATTATGAAGTGATAGCTGCGATTATTATTCTTACAAGAGAAATTTTAATTTCTGGCCTAAGAGAATTTTTAGCTAAAGGTCAAATTACTATGCAAGTAACTAGTTTATCTAAATTAAAAACTTTTATTCAAATGGTTTCTATAGCAATACTACTCACTGGTGAAAGCGGTAATAAAATAATTAATTTTCAGGATTATAATGCTCAAACAATTGGTATTATTCTTTTATGGCTCTCAGCTTTTCTAACACTATACACAGGATATGACTATTTAAGAAAAGGTATAGATCATGCAATTAATGAAGACAGTAAAGATTAGGCTGCAGATTTTTTTCTAACAACTGATTGGTATAATTCATTTAAATCAGTAATTAATTCACAAACTTTGAAATTATATTTAGATATTTGAGATACCGGTGTAACCTCAGCTGCAGTTCCTGTTAAAAAACAACCTATAAAATCTTGCATTTCCTCAGGCTTAATTTTTCTCTCAATAACTTTTACTCCTTTAGATTTTGCAATTTTGATGACTTCCCTTCTTGTTATCCCATCTAAGAACGAGTCTGGAATTGGAGTATGAAGTTCTCCAGATTTATTTTTAAAAAATATATTAGCTCCAGTCGCCTCAGCGATATTACCTTCATGATCTAACATTAAGGAGTCTGTAAATCCTTTTGCTTCCGCTTCATGTTTAGATAAAGTGCATATCATATAAAGTCCTGCTGCTTTAGTATCCCAAGGAATTGTATTTGGAGCAGGTCTTCTCCAATTTGAAATGTCTAATTTTATTCCATTTAATTTTAGTTTCGGATCAAAATATGAACCCCACTCCCATGTCGCAATTGCAACATGAATTTTATTTTTTTGAGCAGAGATAGCCATCATTTCACTTCCCCTCCAAATTAAAGGTCTTACATATCCATTTTGAACTTTTTGAATATTAACTATATTTCTAGAAGCATCGTTGATTTCCTCTTGAGAGTAAGGAACAGTTATTCCCATTCTTTTTGCAGAATAAAAAAGTCGTTCTGTGTGATCTTCAAGTTTAAATATTTCTCCATCATAAACTCTTTCTCCCTCAAAAACACAGCTTGCGTAGTGTAATCCATGATTAAGAATATGAATATTTGCATCAGCCCAATCAACAGTTTTACCGTCAAACCAAATTTTTCCTGAGCGTTTGTCGTAAGGTATGCTTTCCATTAATTGTAAATATATAGATTTTTTTTTTATAAAAAAGTATATTCATATGAATGATAAGTCAATATAACTTACCAATATGAAAGATTTACTTTACCTTAAAGATGAACAAATTAAAGAATTTATACAGCTTCTGTATTATGCTTATAGAGAAACTTTTGCAGATCCGAAAGAAATCCTATCAAAAAAATTTTTTGGTCCAGCTCACCTAAGAGCTTTAAATCTTATTGAGAGAAATCCTGGTATAAACTTGGGCGAATTAATTTTTAGGTTGAAGGTGACAAAACAGAGTTTAAATAGAGTTTTAAGAGATTTAATTAGATCTAAAATGATAAAACAAGTTCAAGATGAGTCTGATACGAGGAAAAAAAATCTTTACTTAGATAAAGAAGGAAAAACTTTTTTTGAAGCAGTTTATAATACACAAAAGAAAAGGATATTTAATGCCTTAAAAAATTCAAGCTCAGACTCTGTGATTAAATTTAAAGGTGTTTTGAAAAAAATAATTGATGGAAAATAACAAAAGTCATATTCTTATTGTTGACGATGATGACAGGATACGTGGTCTTTTAAAAGATTATCTTACTGAAAATAATTATATTGTCTCTACCGCTGAAAATGCAGATCAAGCAAAACAAAAATTACAATATATAAAATTTGATATAATTATTTTAGATGTAATGATGCCAGGACAAAATGGTTATGAATTGACCAAAGATATTAAAAAACAAATGGAGGTACCGATCATATTATTAACTGCTAAAGGCGAAGTTGAAAATAGAATTAAAGGACTTGAGCTTGGTGCTGATGATTACCTGGGAAAACCTTTTGAACCAAAAGAATTATTGCTAAGAATAAATAATATCATTAAAAAAAATCTTAAAATTGATACTAAGTCTAAACATAAAGTTGGTGAAGCAGAAATAGATTTAAACAAGATGACTATAAATTTAAATAATAAACCTAGAAAAATGAATAATTCAGAAAAAAAAATTTTAATTGAAATGTTAGCTAAGCCTGGGATAACGTTTTCTAGGGAAAAAATTGGAAAAATCTCTGGAATAAGTCAGGAAAGATCTATTGATGTAATGATAACTAGATTGAGACAAAAATTGGAGATTGACCCAAAAAATCCAAAATATTTGCAAACTATAAGGGGCTCAGGTTATGTTCTCTGGATTCAATAAATTAATAAAATACATTTTACCTAAAAGACTTTTTTATAGAGCTCTGATAATTGTAGCCGCTCCAACAATAATTCTTCAAATAATAATAACAATAGTTTTTTATGATAGCATATGGATTAAAGCTAATAAAAATATAACTAGATCTCTGGTAGCTCAATTAAAAACAATTGAAGAAGTTTACCAAAATGATAATACAAATTTAGATTTTTTTACTGATAGTTATAAGAATAATTTTAATTTTGAAATTGGGATCAATCAAGACGTGTTTCCTAAATATTCTGGGGAAAGAAAATTTAGTCCAATGGACAGGTCATTAAGAAGAGAACTTAAATCAGTATTTGGAAATGGTAATTATTGGTTTAATACTTCAAAGTTTAAAAATGCAGTAGAAATAAAAATACGTTCAGGCAACGAGGTTATTGAATTTTTAGTGCCTAAAGAAATAGTATCAGCTTCTTCTGTAAGGTTATTTGTTTTATGGACAACATTACCCTCTATAGCATTAATCATAATTGCTCTAATATTTTTAAAAAATCAAACAAAACCTCTTGTAAAATTGGCCAAAGCTGCAGAAAGATTTGGAAAAGGAGATTATGTAAATGATTTTCGTGCTTCAGGTTCGCAAGAAATAAGGAAAGCTGCCTTTGAATTTGATCGTATGGCAAAAAGAATTAATCGTCATCTTAATCAGAGAGCTGAAATGTTGTCTGGTATTAGCCATGATTTAAGAACTCCTTTAACAAGACTTAAATTACAACTTGCAATGTTAAAACAAAAAGAAGTTTCTAAAAATATGTCCAGGGACATTGATGAAATGGAAAAAATGCTTAATGATTACTTGCAATTTGCAAAAACTCAAACCCAAGAAAACACTATTACAATTAATCTGAACAGACTTTTGAGTGAATTAAAAAATGAATTAAATAGTGATAAAATTTCTTTTATAAACGACGGTGAAGATGTTGAGCTTAAAGGTAGACCAACTGCATTAAAAAGATCTTTTGGGAACGTTATTCAAAATGCTTTGATTTATGGTAACAAAGTTTATATTTATTTACAAAAGGGCTCAAAAAGAGCTTCGGTGACAATTGAAGATGATGGTCCTGGAATTCCAGAAGATCAATATAAAAATGTTTTTAAACCATTTTTTAGATTAGATAAAAGTAGAAGTTTAAATCAATCAGGTGTGGGATTAGGTCTAGCAATTGTGGAAGATATAATAAACTCCCACGGTGGAAACATTCAATTAAGTCGAAGCAAATATAATGGTTTGCTTGTCAAGATCTCTTTACCTTTTTAGTTTTACTTTTAGTCAATTTTTTTATAGTTGCTTCTTGTTTTTGAACAATTTTTTTTAGAACTTCGAATTCCTCTCTAGATACAAGCTCAAGTTTATTAATGATTTTATCTTTTTTAAATTTAAGATCAGTAGATATTTCTTTTTTTATATCTTTTGAGGTTAAAATACCATTTTCAATTAAACTTGAGAGAGACTTTAAAATTTTTTCAGAATTACTCATAAGTTATCTTATTTGATGAACATCTTAATTTCAAATATGATATAAGAAATCATGTTTACCCATAATTTAGACCCTGTTTTAATAGATTTTGGGTTAATAGCCATTAGATGGTACTCATTAGCTTACATTTTTGGAATCATTATAGGTTGGTGGTTTGGAAAAAAAATAATTGCGCATTTAATCAAAAATCTTAATTTTGAGTTTGATGTAAAAAAATTTGACGACTTAATAACCTATTTAATTATATCATTAATTATTGGGGGTCGTATCGGCTACATAATTTTTTATAACTTAACATATTATATTTCAAATCCAATAGATATCATTAAAATATGGGAAGGAGGAATGTCTTTTCATGGTGCGTTGATAGGAATTATTATTGGGACATATTTATTTTCTCTTAAAAGAAACGTTCCAGTTTTTTTTTTATTAGATATTATTGCTTGTGTTTCTCCTATTGGAATTTTTTTAGGTCGAATTGCTAATTTTATCAATGGTGAACTAGTCGGTAAGGCAACCGATGTATCTTGGGGTGTAATTTTTCCAAATTTAGATATGTTGCCAAGACATCCATCTCAGTTATATGAAGCTATACTTGAGGGCATTATTTTATTTTTGATATTGAATATTTTAATTTTTACAAGAAAATATAAAATAGGTTCTAGTTCTTGTATGTTTTTAATTTTCTATGGTGCTTTCAGAATTATATCTGAATATTTCAGAGAACCAGATATTCAAATTGGCTACTTGTTTGATTTATTTAGCATGGGAACTATTTTAAGCTTTATAATGATTGTGTCAGGTTTAGTTATTATAAATAGTTTTAAAAGAAAAAATGGAAGATAACAAAATTTTTTTTAAAAAATCAAAAGTGCTAACGGTAGATAATTTTTTTAAAAATGTGCTTTATGATAAAAAAATTGGATATTATAATTCAAAAATACCATTTGGAAAAACGGGTGATTTTATTACTTCACCAAAAGTCTCGTATTTATTTTCTGAAATAATTGCCATTTGGATGATTTCTTGCTGGGAGACATTTGGTAAACCAAAAAATTT
>CACBTF010000010.1 GCA_902542165.1 uncultured Pelagibacteraceae bacterium | reverse complement strand
TAAAGCGTGTTCTTCATTTTCTAACTGACATGGTCCTGCAATTAAAGTAAATGGTTTGTCATTGGCTATTTCAAAATCAGAGCATTTTACTTTATGATTTGTCATTATTTATTCGATTTGATTTTAGCGGCTTTAATAAATGATGAGAATAAAGGATGTGGAGCTAAAGGTCTAGATTTAAATTCTGGGTGAAATTGAACTCCAATAAACCAAGGATGACCTTTTAGCTCGATTATCTCGGGTAGTTTTAAGTCTGGAGATAAACCAGAAAATACCATACCTTTTTTTTCAAATTCCTCTTTAAAATTAATGTTAACTTCATACCTATGCCTATGTCTTTCATTTATTTTGGTAGAATTATAGATGTTACTGATTAGTGATCCTTTTTTAAGTTTTGCTTCATAACTTCCTAATCTCATCGTTCCGCCTAAGTCTTTATCTGTTCCTTTGATTTTTTTTCCATCTTTTATCCATTCACTCATTAAACCAACGACTGAGGCTTTTGAAGGACCAAACTCACTAGAAGTTGCTTTTTTAATATTTAACTTATTTCTAGCAAATTCAATGACGGCCATCTGCATTCCAAAACAAATACCTAGAAACGGTATATTATAACTCCTTGCGTAATTTATTGCAGCAATTTTTCCTTCGGTTCCTCTTTTTCCAAATCCGCCAGGGATTAAAATTCCTGTAACTCCTTTTAATTTCACCTTAATATCTTTCGGTTTTAAGTAATCAGATTCAATTCTCACAAGGTTTATTTTTGAATTATTAGCTATTCCACCATGAGTTAAAGCTTCATCCAAAGATTTATAGGCATCTTTTAATTCTACATATTTCCCTATAATTGCAATATTCACTTTTCTTTTATTATTTAAAACTGAATTAGTAATTTTTTTCCAAGGCGCTAAATTTACTTTTTTTCTAGATTTAATATTAAAATATTTTAGCACTCTCTCATCTAATTTTTCTTTATTAAAACTTATTGGGGCTTCATAAATTGTTTTTACATCGACAGTTTCAATAACATCGTTAATTGAAACATTACAAAATAATGAAATTTTCTTTCTCTGATCTAATGGTATTGATCTTTCAGATCTACAAATAATTATATTTGGTTGAATACCAATGCTTCTGAGTTCTTTAACCGAATGTTGAGTTGGTTTAGTTTTTATCTCATCTGAAGCTCTCATATAAGGAACTAAAGTTAAATGGATAAATAATGTATTTTTTCTTCCTACTTCATTTGAAAATTGTCTGATGGCCTCTAAAAAAGGAAGACTTTCAATATCTCCAACGGTTCCACCAATTTCGCAAATAACAAAATCCTCTTTAACTACATCATGTTTTATAAATTCCTTTATTCTGTTTGTTATATGAGGAATAACTTGAACAGTTTTACCTAAATACTTTCCTTGACGTTCCTTTTTTAAAACATCGCTATAAATTCTACCTGTAGTGATATTGTCTGTTTTTTTTGCTGAGATTCCAGAGAATCTTTCGTAATGTCCAAGATCTAAATCCGTTTCTGCTCCATCGTCAGTAACAAAAACTTCTCCATGTTGAAATGGACTCATTGTTCCTGGGTCTATATTTAAGTATGGATCTAATTTTCTAATTCTAACTTTATAACCTCTTGATTGAAGTAAATAAGCTAGAGAAGCTGATGATAATCCTTTGCCTAAAGATGAGACCACGCCGCCAGTTACGAATATATATCGCGCCATGGAAGTATGTTATACTTTATATTATCTTAAATACAAAGTCTTAATTACTTGGATTGAGGTATTTGTGGAAGATTTGAATTTTCCTCTTCTTCTTTTTCAAGAACTGACTGTGTTTCACGAAACTCATCTCTTGAAATAGCAACTATAGCTATACTGCAAATTATAAATAAAGCAGCTACTATAGACGTTAGTTTTGTTAAAAAAGTTCCAACTGATCTTGCTGACGTGAAATTGTCTTGTGAAACACCCAAACCCAAAGCTCCACCTTCAGATCTTTGAAGTAAAACAATTATTACTAATATTATTGCCAAAACAATATTAACAAAGATAAGTAAACTTTCCATAATGTTTATTTATAGTAATTCTTTATTATATCAATAAATTTTTTAGATGTTTTAGAAGCCCCTCCTATTAAAAAGCCATCTATTTCTCTTAATTCTTTAAACATCTTAATATTACTATCATCTACAGAACCGCCGTAGAGCACAGCTGGGCTGGTTTTTTTAAATATTCCTTTTAAAACTTTTTTAATATGAATGGTTGTTTTTTTTAATTCATTAGCAGTTGGAATTTTTCCTGTTCCAATAGACCAAATAGGTTCGTAAGCAACAATAATATTATTTTTATTAAATTTTTTTTCAAGAACTTGTGTTAATTGTTTTTTAAGAACATTTAATGTTTTTTTATTTTTTTTCTCTGATTTGTTTTCTCCAATACAAAAAACTACTTTTAAATTATTTTTAAGAGCATATTTCACTTTATCTTTAAGCATTGAATTAGTATCGCCCTCTCCTCTATTATCTGAATGGCCTATTAGGGTGTATTTAGCTCCTACGCTTTTAAGCATATAAGGGCTAATAGCTGCAGTGTTTGAAGAAAATTGTTCTTTCTGATAGCAATTTTGAGCACCTATCAAAATCATCTTATTTTTAAAATATCTTGAATAGCTTTCAATTAAAGTATATGGCGGAGTAATAACTACTCTATATTTATTTCTATTTTTGTCTTTGGAGTAGTATGAACTAATCTTGTTGAGAATACTAATGGATTTAGGCACACCAAACATTTTCCAATTACCAATAAAATATCTCATAATTTGCCTTAATTTAAATTTTAATCTATAGGTGTATAATTTTGAACTTATTAAATTAATATAATGGCAACATCAATAGGAAAATTATCAAAATCTTTTTTTCTCAAGCTTCTGGTTGGAATAATCATTCTGCCTTTTGTCTTCTGGGGGATGGGAGACGTTTTTAGAGGTGGAAATCAAAACGTAATTGCTACTGTAGACTCGAATAAAATTAGTACTCAAGAGTTTGTAAATTATATTAATCGATTAAATTTAAATGATGATCAGATAAAAAATTTATCAAAAACAGATCTTGTAGAGCAAATTTTGTCTGATTATATCGGAAAAAAAGTAATGTCATTAGAAATAGAAAAGCTTAATATCGTAGTAAGTGATAACGCTCTAAGAAATTTGATTAAAAACGACAAATTATTTTTTAAAGACAATAAATTTTCTAGAACCGAGTATGAAAAATTTTTACTCAAAAGTGGAATAACGGCCCCTCAATTTGAAGAAAATATTGTTGAGCAAGAAAAAAGAAGACAATTTTTGAGTTCGCTAGCAGGGGGAATTGTTATACCTAAAATTTTAGTGGAAAAAGAATTCAGAAAAGAGAATCAAACAAAAACGATTCAGTATATTAATTTAGATAAATATCATGCTAAAAATAAACCATCACAAGAAAGTATGAAAGAGCTTTATGAGAGAAATAAAAATGTATTTTTTAGCGAACTTAAATCAATTAGATACGCAGAAATTAAGCCAGAATTAATTAGTGGTAGTAAAGAATATAATGAAAATTTTTTTAAACAATTAGATATAATTGAAAATAATATATTAGATGGACAATCTTTTGAAGATACAACAAAAGCAAATAATTTAAAAATTATAGAATTTAATAAAATTAATGCAAAAAAGGAAAATGAAGCGAAGAACAAAATAGAAAGTTTACCAGATAATCTTTTTAAAAAGATATATAATATAAAGATGCCGCAATCTCCTGAAATAATTAGTTTAGAAGGTCAGTATTATTTAGCTGAAATTAAAGATGAAGAGAAAAAGAATAAACCAATGAATGATCCCGAGGTTTTAGAAGCCCTAACTGCTCAATTAAGTTTTAAAGAAAAGATTGAAAATAATACATCTTTAGCAAAAGATATTAGTTTAGGTGCTTTTGATAGCGATAATTTTAAAAAGTTTGCTGATGATAATGGATTGGTAGTTAAAGATTATAAAATCTCTAATATAAAACAAAACGATGTTTTTGATGAAGGTCTAGTAAAAAGAATTTTTTTAACAAAAGATGGAGATATTAATCTAATTACTAATAGCACACTCACAAAAAGTTTTTTAATATCAACAAAAAATACCGAATATAAAAAATTAGATAGAAAAGGGAATGAATTTGAGCAATACGAAGCAAAGGCACGTTTGAACTTGATTAACAAAATCTATCAATCATATGATGAAAATGCTAATCAGAAGTATAAAGTTGAAATAAATCAAAGAACTATAGATCGTGTTAAAAATTCATTTTAATGAAGTTAAATTTAAGTTTTAGAGAATTTAAAAGTAATCATTCTAAAAAAAAAAATCAAATTTTATTTAGAGCGAGATCTTGTAATCAATATTATAAGGTCGAAAACTTATTTAGATTTCTTTTAGCTGAAAAAAATAGCTTTATCTTTGAGTCAGTCGAAAAAGGCTCAATCAAAGGTCGTTATACTATAATTGGTCTTAATCCTGATAAAATATGGGATATTAATAAAAATGTGATTACACTTAATAGCTCAGGTAAAAAAACTAAAATTAAATCTGATCCATTAAAATATATTAATAAACTTATAAAAGAATTTAAGATTAAAATTCCAAATCAATTACCTTCTATGTCTTCAATGCTTGTAGGTTATTTTTCTTATGATGTTATTCGTTATATAGAAAAAATTCCAAATAATTGCAAAGATGATCTTAAGATACCTGATGTAAGATTATCTAGACCTAAAAATTTGATTATTTATGACAATGTTAAAAAAAAGATTTTTTATGTTGAGAATGTTTATGCGGATACGAAAATTAAAAATTATGAAGAAGAATATCATGCGATAAACAAGAGATTCGATTTATATGAAGATTTTGAAAATATTAAACTACCCGAGCAATTTTCATTTAAACCAAACAAAAATTTAATTAAATCAAATACTTCTAAAGAAAAATTTAAATCACTTGTTAAAAAAGCAAAAACATACATTGAAAAAGGAGATATTTTTCAAGTTGTTTTAAGTCAAAGATTTGAAAGAAAAATAAAAAAAACACCAATAGAAATTTATAATCATTTAAGAAAATCTAACCCATCACCTTTTATGTTTTATTTTAACTATAAAGATTTTAATATACTCGGCAGCAGCCCAGAAATATTAGTAAGACTTAGAGGAGGAGAAATAACAATAAGGCCTATCGCTGGTACTAGGCCAAGAGGAAAAAATAGCAAAGAAGATAAAAAATATGAATTAGATCTTCTAAAAGATAAAAAAGAATTAGCTGAACACTTAATGTTATTGGATCTTGGTAGAAATGACGTTGGAAAAGTTTCTAAAGTAAATACTGTAAAAGTAACTGAAAAGTTTAAAGTCGAGAGATATTCTCATGTAATGCATATTGTCTCAAATGTAATTGGTAAGTTTAATAAAAAATTCTCATTATTTGAAACTTTATTATCAGGATTTCCAGCTGGAACAGTAAGTGGCGCACCAAAAATAAGAGCTATGGAAATCATTGATCAGTTGGAGAAAAATAGTAGAAAACTATATGCAGGAGGAATTGGTTATTTCACTCCAAATGGTGAATTTGATACCTGCATAGCATTAAGAACAGCTTTAATAAAAAATAAAAAATTTTATGTACAAGCTGGTGCAGGTGTAGTGGCGGATAGTAAACCTGAAAAAGAGTATGCTGAAACAGTAAATAAAGCTAAAGCATTAATGAGAGCGGTAGATTAATGAAAATATTACTAATAGATAACTACGATAGTTTTACTTATAACTTATTTCACTACATCTCTAATTTTAAAAAAAATGTTGAAGTAGTTAGAAATGATAAGATTGATGGAAAAACAATATTAAGAAAAAAATATGATAAAATTGTTATTTCACCTGGTCCAGGTAATCCTAATCAAGCTGGAAATTGTTTAAAGATAGTTAAAGAAGTTCATAAAAAAATACCTATTCTTGGAGTTTGTTTAGGTCACCAGATTATTGGCCAAGTCTTTGGTGGAAAAATTATTAGAGCTAAAAATTTAATGCACGGAAAAACAAGTATAATTAAACATCAAAAAATGGGTTTATTTAAAAATATTCAAAATAATTTTGAGGCAACAAGGTATCATAGTTTGGTAGTTGATCGTAAAAAGTTCCCCAAAGACCTGATAATTACTGCTGAAACAAAGAATAAAACAGTTATGGGGTTAATGCATAAAAGCTATAATATTCACGGGTTTCAGTTTCATCCTGAGAGCATAAGTACTAAAATGGGCATGAAATTGATTAAAAATTTTATTAATAATTAAAATATGTCTGATGCAATAACTAAATTAAAGCAAGAACAAAACTTATCTTTTGAGGAAAGCAAATCTCTTTTTTCAGATTTAATGGAGGGCAAACATGAAGAAGGTCAAATTATTGAAATTCTAGAAGCTTTAATAAAGAAAGGTGAAACAAAAGATGAATTAGCTGGGGGCATCTTTGTTTTAAGAGATAAGGCAACAAAAGTTTCAGCAGATCCAAATACTATTGATACTTGTGGAACTGGAGGAGACGGTCAAAATTCCCTAAATATTTCAACTTCAGCTGCAATAGTTTTAGCAAGCATGGGTGTTAAAGTTGCAAAACACGGAAATAAAGCCGTTTCATCTAATTGTGGTTCAGCTGATGTATTAGAAGCATTAAAAATAAATATTAATCTTAAGCCTAATGAGGCGGAAGAAAGTATTAAAAATTTAAATTTTGCTTTTATGTTTGCACCGAATTACCACTCAGCAATGAAACATGTTGGTCCTGCTAGAAAAAAAATGGGTAAAAAAACTATTTTTAATTTAATTGGTCCTTTAAGTAGTCCAGCTCAAGTAAAAAGACAAGTTATTGGTGTTTTTGATAAAAAATGGATGAAACCTTTTGCTGAAGCTTTAAAAGAAAACAGTGTTGTTCATGCCTATATTGTTCACAGCGATGATGGCATGGATGAGATTTCACCTTTTGCAAAAACTAATGTTGTGGAATTGAAAGATGGTAAAATTGAAGAATTTACAATTGATCCTAAAGATCTTGGAATAAATTCAGGTAATAAAGAAAACTTAAAAGGAAAAAATGCAGAGTACAATTCTGAAAAAATTATAGAAATATACAAAGGAATTTCTAACGAATTTTCACAATCTGTTGCTTTAAATGCTGCTGCTGGATTAATTGTTTCAGGTAAAGAAAATGATTTTAAGAATGCTTACAAGAAAACTTTAGAGCATTTAAATTCTGGTAAAGTATTTGAGCATTTGACAAAATTACAATCAAAATAATGGCTAATTTTTTAGATAAGATTATCGAAGACAAAAAAGAGTCTTTAAAAAATATTAAAAAAATAAATTCTTTAGATTCTCTTGAGAATGCCATCAAATCTTTAAATAACTTTTTAAATTTTAAAGATACCGTATCAAATAATAAAGGTGTTTCACTTATTACAGAGATAAAAAAAGCAAGTCCATCTGCTGGAGAATTAGTCAAAGATTTTAATCATTTAAATATTGCAAAAATGTACTTAGATAACGGCGCAACTTGTCTTTCAGTTTTAACTGAGGAGAAACATTTCTTAGGAAAACTTGATTATATAAAAGATATTAAAAATAAGTTTAAAATACCTATTCTAGCAAAAGATTTCTTTATAGATCCTTACCAAATTGCATTATCTAAAAGTTTTGGCAGTGATTGTATTTTAATTATTGTTGCTGCACTTGATGAGAAATTAGCAGATGAAATTTATGCTGAAGCAAAAAAACATAAACTTTCAGTAATAGTAGAAGTTCATGATAATAAAGAAGCTGAGACTGCTTTAAAGTATGAAGATGCATTAATTGGAATTAATAATAGAAACCTAAAAACATTAGACATATCTATTAACAACACAATTTCTATTTTTGAAACTTTAAAAGAACATAAAGGACCTATTATTTCAGAAAGCGGAATTAAGGATGAAGCTGATGCTAAATATATTTATGAAAAGACAGGAATTAAAAATTTTCTAATCGGTGAATCACTTTTAAAATCTGACAATCCAGCAAAATTATTAAAAAAATTTAAGCAAATAACTCAATAAAATAGGGGTTTATTTCAAGTTGTAATTTAAATAGAACTTTTATAGAACATAGATGTACGAAGTTTGTTCTATGCTTACAAAAAAACAAAAAAACTTACTTATATTCATTAATAAGAAGATTAGGTCTTCTGGAATTTCCCCTTCTTATGAGGAAATGAAAAATTCACTCAACCTTAAGTCGAAATCAGGAATTCATAGATTAATCTCAGCTTTAGAAGAGCGTGGATTTGTTAAAAGATTAGCTCATAAAGCTAGAGCATTAGAAGTAGTAAAATTACCTGAGAACGCTAGCGCGAACGATATCTTCAATACTTTTACACCAAGTGTAATTAAAGGTGGTCTTGATAAAGAAGGAGCAAAATCAACTGATGTTTCTGTTTTAGGAAGTATTGCAGCAGGAACACCTATTGAAGCTATTCAACAAGAAGTTGATAGAGTAGCTTTACCTGAAGATTTACAAAATAATGGTGAACATTATGGTTTAAAAGTCAGAGGTGACTCTATGATTGAAGCAGGAATTAATGATGGTGATACTGTTATCGTTAAGAAAACTTCAAACGTAGACAGTGGTCAGATCGCAGTTGTTTTAATCGATGATCAAGAAGCAACTTTAAAAAGAGTAAGAAAAAAAGGAAATACTATTGCACTAGAAGCTGCTAATAGGAATTACGGTACAAAAATTTACGCTGCAAATAGAATAAAAATTCAAGGTAAATTAGTTTCTTTATATAGAAACTTTCACTAAAATAGTCTAATTAATAGAAATGTCTTTTAATTGTAGGTTTGCGCCCTCTCCTACTGGGCCTCTTCACATTGGTGGTGTCCGAACAGCATTATTTAATTGGCTGCTAGCTAAGAAAAATAAAGGTAAATATTTCTTAAGAATTGAAGATACTGATAAAGAAAGATCGAAAGAGGAATTTAAAAAGCAAATCATTTCATCATTATCATGGCTAGGGATCGTGCACGATGGAGAAGAATATATTCAATCTAAAAATATCGATAAACACGTTGCAGTTGCCAAAGAGCTTATAAAAAAAGGTTTTGCTTATGAATGTTACTGTTCTGAAGAAGAGATAAATGAGCAGAAAGAGAAGTGTAAAAAACAAGGTATACCGTACGTTTATAATAGAAAGTGGAGAGATGCTAAAGACCTTAAAATTCCAGAGAACGTAAAACCGGTAATTAGATTTAAGAGTAAAATTTCAGGGAATACAATTATAAAAGATTTAGTTCAAGGAGAAAGAAATATATCGAATTCTACAATTGAAGATTTTGTAATACTTAGAAAAGATAAATCACCAACATATCAATTATCAGCTACGGTTGATGACCATGAAATGAAAATTACTCATGTAATTAGAGGTGACGATCATATGATTAATTCTTTTAAACAAAAACAAATCTACGATGCCATGGATTGGGATGTTCCGAACTTTGCTCACATTCCATTGATACATAGTGAACAAGGGAAAAAATTATCTAAGAGAGATAATGCATCTACCCTTGAAGATTATGTTAAAATTGGAATTATTTCAGACGCATTAAGGAATTATTTATTAAGATTAGGATGGTCTTATAAAGATAAAGAGATTTTTACTAAGCAAGAAAGTATTAATTTATTTGATTTAAGTGGCGTCGGTAAATCTCCTTCAAAACTTGATATGAATAGGATTTATTCGATAAATGAAACATACATTAAGACAATAGATGAAAAAGTTCTTTTTGATTTCTTCAAAGAATATGTTTCGAAATACAAAAAACCTATAAATCAAGCAAAAGAGATTGTCCTTTTAAAATCAATGAGTTTTTTAAAAAATAAAGCAAAAACCCTAGAGGATATTTGGAGTAATGCTCAATATATTATTAATGATAAAATTGAGGTTGGCGCAGATGATAAAAAACTAATTGATGATTTATCCAAGAAAGTAATAAATGACTTTATCAATGAATTTGAAAAACTTTCCTCTCCATCTAGAGAAACTTTAGAGCCTGTAATTAAATCTTTAATAGATAAACATAAAACTAATTTTAAAGGTGTGGGACAGCCTTTGAGAATAGCTTTGGTGGGCTCAAGATTTGGACCAGGTCTTTACGATGTAATATTATCTTTAGACAAGGCTGAAGTAATAAAAAGACTAAAATCAGTTTAAATGAAAGACGCTGTATCTTTCAGAACAAGAAAAACATCCATTTACGATAAAAAATCAAACACTCCTTTTAAAATAAGTAGGTCTAAATTTTTCAATTTTCTTAGTTGTAAACGGTGCTTTTATCTAGATCGTGTAAAGGGCCTTAAAGAACCTTCTATGCCTGGATGGGCTCTAAACGTTGCTGTAGATGAGCTATTAAAAAAAGAGTTTGATCAATATAGAAAAGAACAAAAACCTCATCCAATTATGGTTAAGCATAATTTAAAGTTTGTTCCATATCAGCACAAAGATTTGGATACCTGGAGAAACTCCTTAAAAGGTGGAATTTCATATTTAGACGAAAAAACTAACCTTATCATTCACGGAGGAATTGATGATCTTTGGTTTGATTTAAATGAAAAGAAAATAATTGTTGTAGATTATAAAGCTCAATCATCTACTTATCCTGTAACAGTTTCCTCCTATCTCGATGCAGAATGGCATCTTAGTTATAAATTACAAATGGATATATATGTACATATATTAAGAAAAATGAATTTTGATGTCTCAGACCGAACGTTTTTTTATGTTTGTAATGGAGAAAAAACAAATGATAAATTTGATAACAGAATAGACTTTAAAACTACGCTAATACCCTACCATGTAAACACGTCTTGGATTGAAAAGAAATTAATTGAAATGAAAGATATTTTAAATCTTGATGAACCACCTGAAATTGAAAAAACTTGTGAGAAGTGTGCTTATTTAGAAGGTGGAAAAAAATTTTAATTAATTATCTATTATTATTCTCATCATCGTTATTAGATGATTGATCATTGATTTCTGATTGAGGTTCTTCCTCAGTAGTTTCTGTCGGAGTTTCCTCTTGGACTGGTTGCTCTGGTTCTGGCTGAGGTTCTGGCTCTGAATACGTCTCTTCTTGTGCTGGTTCCTCTTGAGGTTCAGGAGTTGGATTTTGTTGAGACTGAGCTCTAGCTATATCCGCTGCACTTTTTGTTGCTGGTTCTCTTCTCATAAAGAAGTATATTCCAGCTGCAATCACTGCTATTGCTCCTAAGATATAAAGAAGAATATTAACCATACTTAATCCTTTTTCCTCTGTTGCCTCAGAAGTTTCTTCTGTAACTGGTTGGACTTCTTCCTCCTCAGGTTTTGCATCTTGCTCTTGAGTTGGTTCAGCATTTACCTCTTCTTTTGGCTCTTCTTTTTGAGGTTCTGGCTCAGGTTCTGGCTCAGGTTCTGGCTCTGGCTCCTTAACTTCTGGAGTTGTTACCTGTGTTTCTGGAGCTTTAGCTACTTCCTCTGGATCTTTAGCTTTTGGATTGATTACACCTGTGGCTGCAACTATTACACCAATTATTATTACTGTAATTACATCCATTATTAAGTTTTAAACCTAAATTTACAAAATTCACTTACAAACATGGACGAATTGGGTGTTGTCTGTGAACAAAAAAGCTTAAATAATAAGAGGTTTTTATAATATTGAGTTGCTTTTACTCTGGTTTAAAAATTAAACAAAGTCCATTATTACAAAATCTTTTACCTGATTCTTTTGGACCATCGTTAAAAACATGTCCATGATGCGCGCCACACTTTGCACAATGATATTCTACTCTCTCCATCCCAAAACTTTTATCAATTTTTGTTTTAAAAGCTCCTGGTAAAGCTTCAGAAAAAGAAGGCCAGCCAGTTCCACTATCGAATTTAGAAGTTGATGCAAATAGTTTATTTCCACAATTAGCGCAATGATAAAAACCCTTTCTTTTTTCCTTTAATAAATCACTAGTAAACGGTCTTTCAGTCCCTTCATTAAACATGATATTTTTTTGCTCTTTAGATAGGTTCGGATTAATTATTTTTTTAGTAGCGGCTAAAAGAGTTTTGATTGAAAATAGCGATACTAAAGCCGAAAAACCAAGAATTTTAACAAATTTTCTTTTACTGAATTTCATAAAATTAGTTTAATATATCAATGAAATGAAAACAATTTTTTTGTTTTTTTTAACAATATATATTGCTTACTATCTATTTAGACCAGTAACAGACAAAGAAATAAAAAAATTTAATGACCCAGATAATTGGTCAAATATGGGATTTTAAAGCATTTAGGTGTTCTATTATACCTTCGGATAAAGCTTGTAAATCATATCCACCCTCAAGAAAAGATATAACTCTACCTTGTGAATGTGTGTTAGCAATGTCGATAATATTTTTTGTGATTTTAAAAAAATCCTCAGACTCTAAATTAATGTTAGCTAAAGGGTCTCTTTTATGAGCATCAAAGCCTGCTGAAAGTAAAATTACCTCTGGTTTAAATTTATCTATAGCTTTAAGAACTTTTTGATCAAATATTGCTAAAAATTCTTTACTTGTAGTACCAGCTTTTAAAGTTGCATTGAAAATATTTCCTGCACCAGTTTCATTTTCTGCTCCTGTTCCTGGAAATAAAGGAAATTCATGAGAAGACCCATATGCAACTGATTGATCTTCATAAAAAATTTCTTGAGTTCCATTGCCGTGGTGGACATCAAAATCAATTATTGCAACTTTGTTTATCTTGTATTGTTTTTGTAAATATCTGGCTGCTACTGCAACGTTATTTATAAAGCAAAAACCATTAGCTCTCACAGTTTCAGCATGATGCCCTGGCGGTCTTACAGCACAAAACACTCTCTCATTTCTAACCATTAGATCATTAGCTGCAGCAATACCAGCTCCACACGATCTTAGAATTGCATTTTTACTGTCAGGGCAAAGCATAGTATCGGCATAAGGTTCTTTTTCTACACCTATAATTCCTTCTTTAGGAATGTTAGAAAAAATTTGCTCTATATGATGTTTTGGATGTACTAATGAAACAGTTTCTAAATTAGCTAAAGGTGCTTCTTTAAATTTTACTTTTAAATTAGATGATTTTATTGAACTTAAAATACTTTCTAATCTTTCTTTCCTTTCAGGGTGAGCATGACCATTAAATTTTTTTAAGCAATCATTATGAGTATAAATGATCATAAATACTTATTTATAGCATTAGCAGCTAAAGTTGAGGATAAAGTATTAGTTTTAAAACTTTTTAAAATCGTCTGAGTTTTTGATACTTGTTCGTCAATTTTTTTTGGATTGTCTAAATAATTGGAAACAATTTCAAATATTTTTTTTGAATTGCAATTGGATTGAAGTAATTCTGGTATAATTTCTTCCTTAGCAGCAATATTTATAATATTGGCAAATTTAGTTTTTACTAACATTTTTATAATTAAAAAATTTATTAAACCCATCTTGTACAAAATCACTGAGGGTACTTTAGCATTACATATTTCAAGTGAAACTGTTCCTGATTTAGAAATGGCAAATACTGACTTTTTTAATATATAGTTTTTAATTTTGCTATCACTTATTACTTCACAATTATTGAAATTTTTTTTTTTAATGTATGACTGTATCAAATCTGAATATTCACTTGTAGAATGAAAAACGTAAAAGAAATCATTATATTTTTCATTCATTAGTTTGATAAAATTAAGAAGTATTGGAGTTAATGTATCTATTTCAGACTGTCGACTTCCCACAAAGACAGATATCAAAGCTTTATTTTTTCCCAAAATTTGATTGATATCAATTGCACTTTCATCTTTTAAATCTAATAAAGGGTGTCCAACAAATTCATGACTCATATTCTCTTTTTCAAAATAAGTTTTTTCAAAATTAAATAATAAAAGAATATGGTCGATAAACTTTTTAATTTTTTTTATTCTCCCTTCTCTCCACACCCAAACTTGAGGAGCAACATAATGAATAGTTTTAATTTGAGGATTGCTTGTCTTAATTCTTTCAGCCACTCTCAAAGTAAAATCAGGACTATCTACAGTAAATAATATATCAGGTTTAAAATTTTCTATAGCCTTTACTGTTTCATTTATTTTTTTTTTTATTTTAAAGATATTCAATATTACATTTGTAAAACCTAAATAAGTAATTTCCTTTAAATTATAAATAGATTTAATTCCTAACTTTTTTAAATTTTCTCCTCCTACTGATAAATATTCGACATTTGAATTAATATTTTTTAAATTACTAATTACTTCCGAAGCTAATTTATCTCCAGAAGTCTCACCTGTTAAAATAAATATTTTTTTCATTTTGAAAGTCTCCATAGTGAACCTTGGTCGGTCAAAAGAAAAATTTGACCAGAGTTGTTTTCGATTTCAATATCTCTTATTCTACCAATATTTCCCTTAAAAATTATTTTTTCATTTAATAATTTATTTTTCTCAAATTTTATCTTTCTTAATGACTCATCTTTTAGAGATGTAATTAACGCATCACCATTCCATTCTTTAAACTCCTCTCCTTTATAAATGACCATTGAACTTACTGCTATTGATGGAACCCAATATTTGATAGCTTTTGTAAAACCAGGTTTCCATTTAGGACCAATTTTTATTCCTGAGTAATTAGTTCCGCCCCAACCTAAAATCTTCCACCCATAATTTTCTCCGGGTCTAACCTCACCAAACCAGTCTCCACCCCTAGCTCCATGATTAGTTATATATATTTTACTATCAAAAGGAGATAGATCCATCCCTTGTGGATTTCTGACTCCTATTTGATATATTTCTGGCAACCAATTCTTTTTATTTTTAAATTTTGGATTATCTTTTGGAATTTTTCCATCTAAATGAATTCTAATTATACTTCCTGGATGTTTTGTAGGATCTTGCGCTATCATTCCTTGGCCTCTTTCTCCAGCAGAAACATATAAATATTTTTCTTTTATAATCATCCTTGAGCCAAAGTGATATCCAGAATTTATTGGTGGTTCTGCTCTGAAAATATTTTTAAATTCTAATTTTTTTTTTTTATATTCAGCTTTTGCAACTGAAGTACTTGAATTTCCATTCCCTCTGTTTTCAGAATATGAAACATAGATGTAACCATTAAAGTATAAGACTTCAAGTAAACCTCCTTGACCATCTTCTAAAATATTCAAATTGTGATTTAATTTTTTTCTTTTTTTTTCATTTAAATTAAAGAGTATTAAATTGCCTGATTTTTCTGTTATTAATATATTTTCATCATCTATTAAGGAAAGACTCCACGGGCTATTAAATCCGCTAGCTAATTTTGCTAGATTTATTTCTTCAGATAATAATTTTGTGAATGAGATTACAAAAATAAAGATAATTTGAAGAATTTTGATCATTTGACTAGAATAAACATCTTATTTTTATTAGCAAATTTAATCGTTTTATCTTTATCTAAAAAAATATTTTTTTTGTGCTTAAGAACAATTCCTTTAAGACCTGACAATTTACACTGTTTAATTGTATTAAAACCAACTGTAGGAAGATCTATTCTAGGGTCCTGTTTTTTTTTTGGATATTTGACTAAAACTCCATTAGAAATATTTTTGATTTTTTTAACTCTCATTAACATTCTTTGAGTTCCTTCTTGTTTTTCTAGAATAACAGAATTATTTTTACTCACCGCTCCTTGAATATGATTTAACTGATTTGATTTATTAAGTGCATTTAAGGCATTTCTTATATCAATATTATCTTTTCTATTAGGTTTATATTTAGAATAATTTCCTTTTTTTAAGCTTAATTCTGGAGTTAGTGAATTTGAGCTAATAGTATTAATTTTTTCTTTTTTAAAAATCCTTATTATTTCTTTTAACAAGGCTGCATCACCAAGTTTGCTTTTTTTTATTATTCTTGAGATATAGTAAATTCCTTTAAAATCTAATCTTATTTTAGATAAGTTAGGTCTTTTAACTTTTCCAGCAAATAAAACTTTTCTACATTTATATTTTTTTAAAATTGAAATAATTTTACCAAATTGACCTACTGATAACGAATGTGAATTTTTATCTTTTTTAAAAAATTTTTTTTTTGTTAGATCAATTATAAGATAATTTTTCTTTCCTTTAATCTTTCTATAAATATATTTCGGAAAATTTGTTTCACCAAAAATTAGACCAATCATAATTTAACTCTTTGGCGTACAAATAGGTCTTTTTTTGTCTTTCTCAATAAATCGAATGACTTCAGAAACTAACTCATTATCTTTATATTCACCATTAATTTTACTTAAATTTTCATGTAAATTTTTTGAAGAAAAAATTTCTTTATAGGCTTTATCTAAACCCATGATTTTTTGATTGTCATATTTTTTTCTACGTAAACCAATAAGATTTAATCCTTGTAGATAATTTCTGTTACCGATAGATAAGGCGAAAGGAGTTACATCTTTTAAAACACCAGTCATTCCACCTATCATTGCTAAACGACCAATTCTTGTAAATTGTTGAACTGCAGAATTTCCGCCAATTACGACTGAGTCCTCAATCGTTACATGTCCTCCAAGTGGCACATTATTTGCTATAATAACGTTGTTTCCAATTTTACAATCATGAGCAATATGCGATGAAATCATAAGTAGACAATTATTCCCTACTTCTGTTTTGGAACCACCCCCTTTTGTTCCAGGATTTATAGTAACGTATTCTCTAATAATATTTTGTTCACCTATAGACAAACTATTTTTCTCATTATTAAATTTTAAATCTTGTGGTTGAGTTCCAATACATGCAAATGGGAAAATTTTTGTCCCTTTACCTATTTTTGTATTTCCATCAATATGAACATTTGAAATTAACTCTACGTCTTCAGCTAATTCGACATCAGGCCCAACGTAGCAGAAAGGACCAATTTTAACTTTTTGAGAAACTTTTGCTTTACTATCAATTACACTAGAACTATGTATCATTATTTTCTATCCACTATGGTCGCCGACCATTCAGCGTCCGCCATTCTTTTTCCATCAACCTTTGCAATTCCTTTATATTTCCAAACTCTTCCATGAGATCTTATTGCCTCTATTTCTAAATGAAGCTCACAATTTGGTAGAACTGGATTTCTAAATCTCGCTTTATCTACTCCCATCAAATAAACTAGCTTATTAGCATATTCTTTAGGATCAATGCCGTGAGCTGTCAACGCGGCAGCAGCTTGACCAAATGCTTCAACTATTAAAACACCAGGCATAACTGGTTGCCCAGGAAAGTGACCTTGGACATAAAATCCATTTTTTTTTACATACATAATTGCAGTAGCTGATTTTAAATGTACTATATTTGTTAACTTGTCTATTAAAAGCATTGGTTCCCTATGAGGTAATAAAGACTCTATTTCCTTTTTGTTTAATTCAGTTTTATTCATTATTTTTTTTTAAGAAATCTTTTAGTGAAACTGCTGGATACCCCATGACAATTTTATTATCTTCTATGTCTTTCACTACACCGCTTCCACCTCCAATTTTAACATTATTTCCAATTTTTAAGTGACCGGAAATTCCTGCTTGACCACCTATTGAAACATTGTTTCCTATATTAGAACTACCAGCAAAGCCAACTTGTCCAGCGATTAAACAATTGCTACCAATGTGGACATTATGTGCAATGTGAACTTGATTATCAATATAGGTGTTTTCTCCAATTTTTGTAAAATCTACTGATCCTCTATCAATCGTACAACCAGATGCGATTTCAACATTATTTTCAATCATTACATATCCTATATGAGGAAATTTTAAATTTTTTCCTTTAATAGGTATAAATCCAAATCCTTTTTGACCTATCTTGCAATTATCTTGAATGACTACAAAATCCCCCACAATAGAATTTTTTATAATTATTCCAGACCCAATTACACAATTTTTTCCTATTGATACTTTACTTTCAATAATTGAATTTGATCCTATAATAGTGTTCTTACCTATTTTGACACCTTTTCCTACTAAAACATTGTTACCAAATTTTACACCTGGGTAATCTTTTTTTTTCGGTGATTTTAGAGTTAAATCTGGGTAGTCAATATCTGCTTTGGGATAAATCTTTTTTAAAACAATTGCTAGTTCGTATAAAACATTTTGAACGATTATTTTTTCTACTCCGGAAGGTAAAAATTTTTCAAGTTTGGTTGTCGTTAAACAAAATGAGGCCTTAGTATTTGATGCTGAAATTTTATATTTAATTGAATCAAAAAAAGTTAAATCATTTTTCTTTGCACTGCTAAGAGTCGT
>CACBTF010000009.1 GCA_902542165.1 uncultured Pelagibacteraceae bacterium | reverse complement strand
TTTCTATCTTTCAATTATGCTATCGCTAATGAAGGTGACGCTGATGTTTCATTTTATACTGGAACTTTTGATATAATTGATGAAGAAGGAGATGATCAAACAACTTTATTTGGGATTGAGCATAAAAATCCAAATTTATTTAGAGATACTTTATTTGGAAAATTTAAACCAATAACTGGGGCTTTTATTACAGGCGATAGCTCAATTTACCTTTACACAGGAGTTGAGGGTCAGTACGGAATTGGTCCATTAAAAATTTTACCAAGTTTTTCACCAGGTTATTACGAAAAAGGAGATGGTAAAGATTTAGGAAGCGTTCTAGAATTTAAAAGTGAAATTAAAATAGGACTTGATATTTTTGAAAATTCTAAACTGAGTTACAGTTATAGCCATATTTCTAATAACGACTGGGGAGATATCAATCCTGGTACAGATAATCAACATATTACTTTTTCTAAGAACTTTTAATTATAATGAGTCTGAATGATTGTTATAACTTTGAAGATTTTAGAAGATTAGCAAAAAAAAACTTACCAGCTCCTATATTTCATTACATTGATGGCGGCTCAGATGATGAAACTACCTTAAAAAGAAATACAGAGTCGTTTTTAAAATGTGATCTAATTCCAAATATTTTAGCAAGTGTAGGTGAGCCGGATCTCTCAACCACAGTTTTTGGACAAAAAATAGATATGCCATTATTTTTAGCCCCAACTGCAATGCAACGCTTATATCATCATGATGGAGACAAAGCCTCAGCTAGAGCAGCAGAAAAATTTGGAACTTTTTACAGCATGTCAACAATGGCTACGTCATCGATTGAAGAAATAGCAAATGTTTCTGGTGGACCAAAAATGTTTCAACTATATATACATAAAGATCAAGGACTTACTGATAATCTTATTGATAGATGTAAAAGTTCTGGATTTAAAGCAATGTGTCTTACAGTTGATACAGTTGTAGCTGGCAATAGGGAAAGAGATCATAGATGGGGATTTACTACTCCACCTAAACTCACTTTAAAAAGTCTTTTAAGTTTTGCAACACACCCAAAATGGGCTTTTAATTATTTAACACACGAAAAATTTCAACTAGCAAATGTTTCTCATTGGACAAAAAAAGGATCAAGTATTGCTAAGGGTGTTATGGAATATATCAATGAACAATACGATCCTGCAATGAGTTGGAAAGATGCAGAGTACGTTATAAAAAAATGGAATGGGCCATTTGCTTTAAAAGGAGTTATGTCAGTAGAAGACGCAAAGAGAGCATTAGAAATTGGAGCATCTGCTATTATGCTTTCAAATCATGGAGGTCGACAACTTGATGGTTCGAGATCTCCTTTTGATCAACTTCCTGCAATTGCAGATGCAGTGGGAGGAAAATTAGAAATCATCTTAGACGGTGGTATTAGGAGAGGAACACACATTTTAAAAGCACTCTCTCTAGGAGCAACTGCTTGTAGTTTTGGAAAGGGATTTCTGTTTGCACTTGGAGCCGGAGGTCAAAAAGGTGTGGAGCAAATTCTTCAAAGAATGAGAGATGAAATCAGAAGAGATATGATTTTATTGGGGTGCAAAAGCATAAAAGAGCTAAATAAAACAAATATTGCATATAGATGATGCAAAAAAACTAGTTTTCAAAAGTGATAATAAATATTAGGTTTAAAATATGAGATTAGCAAAAAATCTGGACAGGCTTGGAACTGAGACAGCTTTTAGTGTTTTAGCTGAAGCAAAGAAACTTGAAGCTCAAGGTAAAGAAATGATTCATTTAGGTTTAGGTCAACCAGATTTTATGACACCTAAACATATAATGGAAGCAGCAAAAAAAGCTATTGATGATGGTCATCATGGATATGTCTTAGCTAATGGTATTGCTGAATGTAGACAAGCTGTATCTAGAAAAATAAAAAAATTATATAAAAAAGAAATTAGTCCAGAGAGAATTATGATTATGCCAGGTGGAAAACCTACAATGTATTTTGCAATACAAATGATTGGAGAGCCCGGTGCAGAGATAGTTCATCCAACTCCAGGGTTTCCAATTTATGAATCTATGATTAATTACACAGGAGCTAAACCAGTCCCTTATGACTTAACAAAAGAAAAAGATTTAAAATTTGATCCGGAAAAAATTTTATCTTTGATAACAGATAAAACTCGTCTTGTTATTTTAATTAATCCAAACAATCCAACTGGAAGTTTTGTTGAAAAACCTGCAATAGATTTTCTTGCCGAAGGTTTAAAAAAACATCCTCATGTAACTATACTTAGCGATGAAATTTACAGTAGACAAATTTTTGACGGAAAAGAAATGCCAACTTTTTTTAATTATCCTGACTTACAAGATAGGTTAATAGTTTTAGATGGATGGAGTAAAGCTTACTCTATGACTGGTTGGAGGATGGGTTGGAGTGTATGGCCAGAAAATTTAATTCCCCATGTTACAAAATTAGCAATTAATAGTTTCTCATGTGTAAATGCACCATCTCAGTTTGCAGGCATAGCAGCGCTAGACGGACCCGATGACTCTATTCATCACATGATGGAAAAATTTGATCAAAGAAGAAAATTAATTCATAAAGGATTGAATGATTTACCCGGCGTAGAATGTAGTATGCCTGGAGGAGCGTTTTATGCTTTCCCAAATGTAAAAGGAACAGGAATGAGTGGAGGCGAATTTTCGAAAAAATGTATGCATGAAGCTGGTGTGGCAATTGTACCTGGGACTGCATTCGGCAAAACATCAACAGATTATGTTCGTTTTAGCTTTGCTGCATCAAGGGATAATATTCAAAAAGCACTAGAAAAAATCTCAAAAATGCTTAAGTAGGACAGATTATGAGTAGTTTACAAATGCCTAAAGTTGATAACGTAATTATGTCTAAAAAAGATAAAATTGCGACGGATCTTCGTGGAATTATAAATTCTAAAAATGTTCTTTCTAATCCTGATGAGTTAAGACCTTTCGAAACCGACGGTTTAACAGCCTACAGGCAAATGCCTCTTTTAGTAGTCATGCCTGAGACAGTTGAGGAAGTTAGTCAAATTTTAAAATATTGTAATGAGAATAAAGTTAAAGTAGTTCCAAGAGGAGCAGGAACAGGCTTATCTGGTGGTTCGATGCCTTTAGAAGATTGCGTTTTAATGGCAATGGGAAAATTCAATAAAATAATTGAAATTGATTATGAAAATAGATGTGTAGTCACTCAACCTTGCGTAACAAATTTGGCAATTACTCATGCTGTTCAAGACAAAGGTTTTTATTATGCTCCAGATCCATCAAGTCAAATTGCATGTTCCATAGGTGGGAACGTAGCTGAAAATTCTGGCGGAGTTCACTCACTCAAATATGGAGCTACTACAAATAACCTTTTGGGTATTCAAGTAGTTTTAATGGATGGAACTGTAACTAAATTCGGTGGCAAAGCTATGGACGCCGAGGGATATGATTTCCTAGGCTTGATGACTGGCTCTGAGGGTTTACTTGGTGTTATCACAGAGGTTACTGTAAAAATTTTAAAGTCACCTGAAATCGTTAAAGCAGCTTTAGTGGGTTTTCCTTCAATCGAAGATGCAGGAAACTGTGTTGCTGAAATAATTGCGGAGGGGTGTATACCAGCTGGGATGGAAATTATGGATAAAGCTTTAACGAAAGCGACCAACGATTATTCCAAAGCAGGTTATCCAACTGATGCAGAAGCAATGATGATTGTAGAATTTGATGGAACAGAACATGAAGTTGAAGCTTACATTCAAAAGACAAAAGAAATTGCTGAAAAAAATAATTCGTCAAGTTTAAAAATCAATAAATCAAATGAAGAGAGATTAAAATTTTGGGCTGGTAGAAAAGCAGCTTTCCCGGCTTGTGGAGTTTTAGCGCCTGATTACATGTGCATGGATGGTTCAATTCCTAGAGGAAAACTTGCTGAGGTTTTAAATGAAATCTCAAGACTTTCTAAAAAATATAATTTGCCAGTTGCTAACGCATTTCATGCAGGAGATGGAAACCTTCACCCCTTAATTATGTTTGATGCAAATGATAAAGAATCTTTAAGAAAATGTGAGGAGTTTGGCGCTGACATCTTAAAGTATTGTGTTAAAGTTGGTGGAGCTCTCACAGGTGAACATGGAGTTGGTATCGAGAAAAGAGAGTTAATGTGTGAAGCATTCAATGATAAAGATATACAACAACAATTAACAATTAAAGTTGCTTTAGATCCAAATTCATTATTAAATCCTGGCAAAGTTTATCCAATACTTAGAAAATGTGCTGAGGAAGGAAGAGTTCATGTCCATGGAGGAAAAACGAAGTTCCCAGACATCCCTAGATTTTAATCAAAATATATTCAAACCATCTTCAAGAGAAGAAATAGTTGAGATTGTTAAACATTGTTATAACAAAAATATTCCTTTAGAAATAAATGGCTTAAAGTCAAAAAACAAAATCGGAAGAAATTTTCAGTCTGAAAAGACCTTAGATTTATCTGATTATAGAGGTTTAATCGAATACAAACCGGAAGAGCTTTATATTAAAGTAAAAGCGGGTACACCTCTAAGAGAAATAGTAGAGGAACTGGATAAAAACAATCAACAGTTAGCTTTTGAACCAAATGATTTTGGCTACCTTTTTTCTGGTGAAAGTAACAGCGGTTCAATTGGTGGAGTTGTTTCATGTAATTTTGCTGGGTCACGAAGGTTTAAAGCTGGCAGCGTACGAGATCATATACTTGGCTTCCAAGGAATTAACGGAAAAGGTGAAACTATTAAATCTGGGGGAACGGTAGTAAAGAATGTTACTGGTTATGATTTAAGTAAATTAGTATCAGGATCTTTTGGAACACTCACGATATTAACTGAGCTTTCAATAAAAGTATTACCAAAACCTGAAACAAATAAAACATTAATAATAAAGAATCCCCATCTTAAAAAATCTTTGGGCTATTTAGGAAAAGCGCTATCATCTTCAACAGATCCATCAGGTGGAGTATTTTACCCAGATTATTTTGGAAAAAATTTTGTTTTGAATGATCTTACTCACGACGGAGGGTTAACTGCTATTAGAATTGAAGGCCCAATTAATTCTGTCGATCAAAGATTAGAGAGACTATCTAAAGAATTAGGTCTTTTAGATCAAGAGGTATCTATTTTGGATAATGAACAAAGTAATATTTTTTGGAATAGAACAAAAAATTTGGAGGTTTTCAAAAGTTTAAAGAGTAATTTATTAAGGATGGTACTCCCAGTTAGCGAAACTTTACAGGTTATTCAAAAGCTTAAAAGTTATGATATAAAATATTTTATTGATTGGGGAGGGAGTCTAATCTGGGTAGTATTTGAGACATTAAGCATTAAAATACTTAATGATATCAAGGATATCGTAAAAAAACACCAAGGATATATCACCTTAATAAAAATTGAGGATGATCTTAAGGCCTCCGCTGATATTTTTACAATAGATCCAATTAAGTATAAAATAAGTGAAAAAATTAAAAGGAGTTTTGATCCAAAAAGAATTTTTAATCCAGGAAAAATGTACACAGGAATTTAAATGCAAACATCATTTACAGACAAACAACTTCAAGACAAAGATAATAAAACGAGTGAAACAATTATAAGGAAATGTGTTCACTGCGGAATGTGCAATGCTACTTGTCCTACTTATCAAGTAAATGGAGAGGAATTAGAGGGACCAAGAGGAAGAATATATCTTATAAAAGATATGTTAGAGAATAAAAAACCAGCCACGAAAGAAATAGCAAAACACATAGATAGTTGCTTATCCTGTTACTCATGTATGACGACTTGTCCTTCAGGAGTAAACTATATGCATTTAATTGACCATGGTAGGAATTATGTTGAAGAAACTTACAAAAGGCCTTTTTTAGATAGAGTATTTAGAAATATACTTTCTTTTGTATTACCGAGACCAAAAGTATTTTTGTTAATGGCTTTATCATCTAAAATAATAAAACCATTTAGTTTTTTATTTCCAAAATTTATTAGAAACGCATTAAATTTAATGCCAGACAAAATCCCAGGAAAAAAATTAAAAGAACAAAAAGTTTACGAGGTTAATAATGGCAAGAAGGTTTCAAGAGTTGCATTATTAACTGGATGTGTTCAAAGAGTTATTTCTCCTGAAATAAACGAGGCTACTATAAGACTTTTAAATAGACACAATGTCGAAGTTGTAGTGATGCCAGATATTAATTGTTGTGGTTCTTTAAATCATCATTTGGGAAAACAAAAACTAGCACACGAGTCATTTAAAAATAATATTGAGAGCTGGCATAAAGAGTATCTTAAAAATGGATTGGATGCGATAATAAGTAATACATCTGGATGTGGGACAACATTAAAAGACTATGGTCATATTTTTAAAAACGATAAAGACCTGAAAAAAAAAGCAAAAAAAATTTCAGAATTAACTAAAGAAATTACCGAGTACCTCGACGAAAATTTAAAATTAAATATTAATTTAAACTCTGAAAAAAAATATAGAATAGCGTATCATTCAGCATGTTCGATGCAACATGGTCAAAAAGTTCACAATCAACCAAAAGATTTAATTTCAAAAACCGGTAACGAAGCACTAGATATTCCAGATGGACATTTGTGTTGTGGCTCCGCGGGTACTTATAATATTTTACATCAGAAGATGGCTAAATCACTATTGAAAAATAAAGTAAATAATATAGAAAAAATTTCACCTGATTTTATTTCAACAGGTAATATTGGTTGCATGACACAAATTTCAGCTGGTACTCGAATACCAATTATCCATACAGTGGAGTTACTTGATTGGTTTACCGGAGGTCCCAAGCCATATAAACTAAATAATTTTTAAAATGAAAAAAAAAATTTTTGTTACAAGAAGACTTCTCAAAGAAAATGAGGAGAAACTTAAAGAATTATTTGAAGTTACTTTAAATAAAGACGATAAGATTTATAAATCTCAAGAAATAATAGAAGGCTCAAAAAATTTTGACGGGATATTAAGTTCTGTTTCTGATCCTATTAGCGCTGAAACCATCTCTAAACTTTCGAGTTCCGTAAAAATTATTGCTAACGGTGCAGTTGGTTTTGGAAATATAGATATAAAAGCTGCAAAAGAAAAAGGAATTACTGTAACGAATACACCTGATGTACTTACAGATGCTACAGCAGATATCCAGATTTTACTTTTATTAGGTGCTTCTAGAAAAGCTTATGAAGGACGCTTAGCAGCTGAAACCCAAAGTTGGAAATGGTCCTGGGATTTCTTATTAGGAAAGCAAATGTCTAATAAAAAACTAGGGATATTAGGAATGGGTAGAATAGGCAGAGCAGTTGCTAAAAGAGCTAAGGCTTTTAATATGGAAATTCATTATCACAATAGATCTCAACTTTCGCCAGAGTTAGAAGATGGCGCAATTTATCACAAAGATTTAAAAAGCCTTTTTAAACAAAGTGAATTTTTATCAATCAATTGTCCTGCAACTCCAGAAACAACAAAACTTGTGAATAAAGAAACTCTAAGCTATCTAGAGGAAAATACTGTGGTTGGGAACGCAGCCAGGGGCGATATTGTAGATGATGATGATATGATTGAAGCACTGAAAAGCGGAAAAGTTTTTGCTTACGGTCTAGACGTTTACAATGGTGAACCAAAAATTCATCCTGAATATTTAAAGTTAAAAAATATTTTTTTACTTCCTCATTTGGGAAGCGCTACAAAAAGGACAAGGTGGGATATGGCATATAGAGCTACAAAAAATTTGGAAGATTTTTTTTCAGGAAAAAAACCTCAAGATCAGGTAAATTAATACACCTTTAGATTGAATCAACAGGATTTACTTTAAAATAATTCTAAAAATATAGCGAGACTCTAATTTGAGTTTATGCTTAAATCTTCAAGTTAATTAACTAATGGAGGACATATGTCAAAAAAAATAAAAGGAGTAAAAACTCCATCAAGACGTAAGTTCTTTAAAGCAGCGGCAGCTACGGGTGCTGCAGCGGCAGCAACTGTTGCAATGCCAAACATTGCTTTAGGTGCTCCTCAAACTTTAAAGATGCAAGCGGCTTGGCCGTCGGGCGCTAACATTTTCTTTGAAATGGCTGGCGACTACGCAAAAATGGTAGGCGACATGTCTGGAGGTGAATTAAAAATTGATCTTCAGCCAGTTGGAGCTGTAGTTAAGACTTCGGAGATTGGACAAGCAGTAAGTTCAGGTGTACTTGATATGGGACACTGGGTAACAGCTTACTGGTATGGAAAAAATCCAGCAGCTTCTCTGTTCGGTACTGGTCCGTCATACGGAATGTCATCTCAAGAAATTATGGGATGGATAGAGTATGGTGGAGGTAGAAAACTCTATGACGAAACACTTGCGAAAGTTGGTTTCGACTATATTGGTTTCTTCCATATGCCAATGCCTGCACAGCCTTTTGGATGGTTCAAAAAGAACGTTACAAAAGTATCTGATGTAAAAGGTATGAAGTACAGAACAGTAGGTTTAGCTACTAACGTATTAACAGCAATGGGAATGGTTGTAAGACAATTACCAGGTGGTGAAATTCAGCCTGCAATGAAGACAGGTTTGATTGAAGCTGCTGAGTTTAATAACCCAACTTCAGACTCTCAGTTTGGTATGCAAGACGTTTCTAAGCATTATCACTTAGGAAGCTTCCACCAATCTCAAGAGATGTTTGAAATCCCAGTTAATAAGAAGACATTCAATGGATTATCGCCTAAACATCAGGCTATTCTAAAAAATGCTGCTTATGCTGCGAACAGTGATAACTACTTTAAAGCATTAGTAAGATACTCTGCTGACTTATCTAAATTGATGAACCAGCACAAAGTAAATGTGTATCAAACATCTGATGCGATCTTAGCTCAACAGTTAAAAGGTTGGGATAAAGTAATCGGAGATTTCAATAAGAAAGATCCATTCTTTAAAAAGATTGTAGATTCACAAAAAGCTTACGCGAAAAGAGTTATGAAATACTTACTCATGAACCAACCTAATTATAAGTTGGCTTACGAGAATGAATTCGGCTCTATAGCTAAAGTTAAAATTTAATTATATTTTAAACGTAAAAGGGGGTGATTTTTCACCCCCTTTTTTTATGGAAATAACAAAAAAATTAGCATAGTTTAAAAATTCATGAGGGGATTTATTCATTTTGCAGATACTTTAAGCACTTCCGTGGGTAAGGCATTTTCTTGGTGTATTGTAATTTTAATGGGCGGAACTTGTTACGAAGTTGTCATGGCATACGCTTTTAACGCTCCTACTTTGTGGAATTTTGATTTCAGTTTACAAATGTACGGTGCTATTTTTATGATGGCCGGTGCGTACACTCTTTCTACAGAAGCTCATGTGAGAGGTGATGTAATTTATAGACTTTTTAAACCAAGAACTCAGGGTTATATCGATTTAGTTTTATACTTTATATTTTTCTTTCCAGGTGTGCTTGCTCTCGCATTTTATGGTTATGAATATGCGTCATTAGCTTGGAAGATTAAAGAAACAAGTTGGAATAGTCCTGCACAAATTCAAATTTACATGGCTAAATCTTTAATTCCTGCTGCAGGAATTTTATTAGTTATTCAAGGTATCAGCGAAGTTTGTAGATCAATTATTTGTATTCAAACTGGTCATTGGCCTGCTCGAATGGTTGTAGCAGAAGAGACAGAAAAAATGTTAATGAGAACTTCGCAAGACGAGGATCAAAAAGATGTTATTTAGTTTAACAAATCCCGAAATTGCAATTCTAATGATGGGAATATTCCTATTTGCAGTGCTACTTGGATTCCCAATAGCATTTACATTAATGGCAATGGGAGTTGGATTTGGTTATTACGCTTACTTTGATCCGACAAGAATGGAACATCTTTTTGATAATAGAATCTTCCAATTATTCGTTCAAAATACTTACACCGTTATGGATAATACAGTTTTGACTGCGGTCCCGCTCTTTTTATTTATGGGGTATTTAGTTGAAAGAGCTGGGATAGTTTCAAGATTATTTTTTGCAATTAGACTAGCTTCTCACAGGTTGCCAGCTTCAATGGCAGTGGCTGCATTAGTTACTTGTGCTTTATTTTCTACAGCGACTGGAATTATCGGAGCCGTGGTAACTTTAATGGGGCTTCTTGCTTGGCCTGCTATGATAAGAGCAGGATATGATAAAAAGTTTGCATCAGGAGTAATTTGCTCTGGGGGTTGTTTGGGTATTCTAATCCCGCCTAGCATTATGTTAATCGTTTATTCTGTAATTGCTCAACTCTCTCCTTTAAGATTATTTGCTGCAGCAATTTTTCCAGGATTATTATTAGCAGGATTATATATAGGTTATGCGGTAACTTTAGCTTATTTTAATCCTTCGATCGCACCTAAACCACCTAAGGAAGATATTCCACCAAGATCAGTAATTCTAAAAGAGGTAATGGTTTCTTTCTTACCGCTTTTCTCTTTAATAATTTTAGTATTAGGAACTATTTTAGGAGGACTAGCAACCCCAGCAGAGGCGGCGGCTGTTGGAGCATTTGGTGCATTAGTACTTTCATATTTTTATAAAACACTTAAGTGGAAAAATTTTAAAGAGTCGGTATTTTTAACTGCAAAAACGACAGCCATGATTATGTGGTTGTTTATTGGTTCATGGACTTTTGCATCAGTCTTTTCGTATTTAGGCGGACACGAAGTATTTGAGCATTTCTTTAAATCAATGAACCTACAGCCTTGGCAGTTCTTAGTAATTACACAAATAATAATTTTCTTACTCGGTTGGCCATTAGAGTGGACAGAGATATTAATTATTTTTGTACCAATATTTTTACCTTTAGTGGAATTTTTTGGTGTTAATCCTTACTTCTTTGCAATGTTAATAGCGCTAAATTTACAAACCTCATTTTTAACTCCACCCATGGCCATGTCCGCATACTATTTAAAAGGTGTGCAAACTAAAAATGTGGAGCTGATGGAAATTTTTAAAGGTATTATGCCTTTTCTAGGTATAGTTATATTAGCTATGTTTTTAATGTATCTCTTCCCGGGAATAGCTCTTTGGTTGCCAGACACTTTATTTGCTAATTAACGAATTTAAATGATAGACGTTACATCTTTAAGTGCTTACAAATTATCTCAAAAACTCCATTCTGGTGAAATATCATCTGTCGATCTCTGTACAGCATATCTAGATAGAGTAAAAAAATTTGAAAAGGATGTTCAAGCTTGGCAATTTATAGATAAAAAACTTTTAATAGAAAAAGCTGAAGAGGCTGATACGTACAGAAAATCAGGAAAACCTCTAGGGCCACTACATGGGATGCCAGTCGCAATAAAAGATATTATCGGAACTTATGACATGCCAACTGAATGTGGGACAGCTTTTAGAAAAAAAATGTCTAACTCACAAGACTCTGAAATTGTAAATTTACTAAAAAATTCGGGAGCAATTATAATGGGCAAGACTGTCACTTGCGAACTTGCATACATACATCCTTCTAAAACTAAAAATCCACACGATTACTCAAGAACACCCGGAGGATCATCAAGTGGATCAGCAGCAGCAGTTGCAGCTCATATGGCGCCTTTATCTGTTGGTTCTCAAACTGGAGGTTCAGTAATTAGGCCAGCATCATATTGTGGAGTTGTTGGTTATAAACCTTCTTATGGACTAATCTCAAGAAATGGTGTTCTAAAAGTTTCAGATAAATTGGATACAATGGGTGTATTTGGTAAAACTGTTAAAGATGTTGCCTTGCTTGCTAAGTCATTAATTAGAAAAGATTTACATGATCCTTCAACTGTCTACTTTGCTGCAGAAAAGATGGTAGAGGAATGTGAGAAAGGTCCTGTTTTTGATCCTAAGTTTATTTTTTATAAAACAAAAAATTGGAAAAATATTAACAAAAAATCACAGCAGGCTTTTGAATTTTTAATAAAAAATTTTAAAAAAAATATAGAAGTCTTTGACACACCATCATATTTTAATGATATTCCAAAATACCATCAAATAATACATGAAGTTGATATGGCAAACAATTTTCAAGTTTATTATAAAAAAGATAAAACAAAACTTTCCAAAGAAATAAGAGAAGCTATCGCCAGAGGATTAAAATATTCGGCAAAAGAATATGGAGACGCTGCAGATTTTATGAAGCAAAGTTATGAATCATACAAAGAAGTTTTTGAAGACTACCATGGAATTATAACCCCATCATCAAGCGGTGTTGCTGACAAAGGATTAAAATCTACTGGAAGTGCAGACTTTCAAAAGATTTGGACTTATCTTGGTTTACCTACAATTTCATTACCTTTACTTACAGGAGAAAATGACTTACCATTAGGTGTTCAATTAGTTGGCGATAAACTTGATGATTTAAGATTTTTAGGAACAGCTAACTGGCTTGAGAAAAACTGTAGAGATGAAGGATAAAGTTACAATAATTATAGGAGTTGCACTCTGTACCTTTTTTTTAATTGGTTTAGCAACAACATTGACTAGATCAATGATGATAGGTTTTTTTGATGTGCTTCCTGTTTATATTTTAATGGGTATGGTAATTGTAATGATGTTCTATGAAGCCTTCATTGACAAAAAATAACTCTTACACTCCTTATTTAATTTTGTTAATTCAGCCAATTTTTATGGCTACAAATACTATTGTTGCAAGAGGAGGTGTAGAGTCCGTGCCTCCTATTTCTTTAGCGTTTTGGCGATGGTTTACAGTATTCATTATATTGTTTCCTTTTTTTTTTAATGAAATTTTAAAATATAAAAAAGAATTTAATAAAGAGTTTTTTAAGCTGTTTTTTTTAGGCTCAATGGGCTGTGGTATATGTGGAGCTTTCCCAAATCTTGCAGGTATGACAACAACAATGGCTAATATTGGTATAATATATACATCTTCACCAGTAATAATAATTTTTTTATCAATTCTATTCTTTAAAGAAAAAATTAATTTTTTAAGGATATTAGGCTTATTAATTTGTATTACAGGTGTTTTTACAATTATATCTAAAGGTAATTTAGATTTTTTAATTAAACTAAATTTTACAATAGGCGATCTATGGGTTTTGGGTGCAGCTTTAGGTTGGGCTCTTTACTCAATTTATTTGTTAAATTGGAAATCAAAATTTAGTTTAATGGCTCGATTTACTTTAATCGCCATGTTTGGATTTATATCGCTTTTCCCGTTTTTTATTTTAGAAAATATTTACTTTGCAAAGACAAACTATAATCAGACATTCTTATTCTGGATTGTATTTGCTGCTATCTCACCTAGCATTATAGCTTTTTCCTTGTACACACGATTACAAAAATATGTAGGCGCTTCCTTTGCCGGATTTACTTTATATTTATTCGCAGTCTACGGATCTATATTTGGAATTATAATTTTTGAAGAACCCCTTCTCAGTTTTCATTATTTAGGTGGTTTACTGGTCTTTACTGGAGTTTACTTCGCTAGGAAAAAAGTATGAAGTATCTTTATTTAGCTTTATCATCAATTATTTTAGCGTACATCATAATTGCACTATTCACATACCTGTACCAAAGAAAATTACTTTATCACCCAAGTGAAAATAACTACACGGGAGATGGAATTCAATTTGATTATAAAGAAGTTTTTATTGAGGTTGATAAAAATATAAAACTTAAATCATGGTTTTTGGAAAAAGACCTAAAAAAAAATAAAACTATTTTATACTTTCATGGTAATGCAGGTGATTTAACTAATAGGGTTCAAAAGCTTAATGAACTAAATAAACTAGCTGTAAATATTCTTATTATTTCATGGAGAGGATTTAGTGGTAATCCAGGCAAGCCCACAGAAAAAAATTTATATAATGATGCTAGAAAGTCAGTCGAATGGCTTAACAAGGCTGGCGTTATAAATAAAAACATAATTTTATATGGCGAGTCACTAGGCACAGGCGTAGCTACAGAATTGGGTCAGAATAATTCTTTTGCAGGAATTGTTTTAGAGTCACCTTTTACCTCGATTGCTGATGCGGCAAAAATTTATTATCCTTATTTGCCAATCGATTTATTAATTAAAGACAGATACGACTCTTTAAAAAAAATCAAAAATATAAATGTTCCTATCTTGGTGATGCACGGTAAGAAAGATAATGTTGTCCCCTTTAAAATGGGGGTAAAATTATTTGACAATGCCAATGAACCTAAGTTTAGCTATTTTTCTGATATCGATGATCATATGATGGAGTTTAATGATCAACTTATAAATTCTTTAAAACAGTTTTTAGGTTTCAATACCTAACAAGGCTTTTGAATAATATTCAGCATTAAAGGGTTGTAAGTCATCTTCTTTTTCTCCTATCCCTATTGCAACTATAGGTAAATTATATTTTTTACAAATAGCTAATACCACACCACCTTTTGCTGTACTATCAAGTTTAGTAATAATTAAACCTGTCAAATCATGTATTTTACTAAATTCTTCAACTTGATTAAGTGCATTTTGTCCTGTAGTTGCATCTAAGACAAGAATTACTTCGTTAGGATATGAAGGGTCAATTTTTTTAAGTACACCAATTATTTTTTTGTACTCCTCCATTAAATTCTTTTTGTTTTGAAGTCTTCCTGCTGTATCAATCAAAGCTACATCAATTTCATTTTTTTTTGCAAATTCAGCAGTCTTAAAGGCCACAGAAGCCGGATCACTATTGATTTCGGATTTAATAATATCAACTTTGACTTTCGCGGCCCAAACTTGCAATTGATCTATGGCAGCCGCTCTAAAAGTATCTGCTGCTCCAAAAACAACAGATCTATTATTGTCTTTAAAATACTTCCCAAGTTTTCCGATACAAGTTGTTTTTCCAACCCCATTTACCCCGGATACAACTATCACAGCAGACTTTGCATTTCCCATGAGGCTTAGATCTTTTTCGTACTTTTGAAGATTAATTGCTAATTTATCGGCTATCAGTTTTAAAATTTCTTTATGATCTTCTAATTTCTTATCAACTTTGAAGTTCTCAAAATCTTTTCTTAATTCTTTTGCGACTTCTACTCCCGCATCAGATGTAATAATTAATTCTTCAAATTCTGTAAGGACATTTTCATCAATTTTTTTTTTGGAAAATATATTTTTAAAGCCAGTAGAGAGCCCCTCTGAACTTTTACCTAATCCTATCTTAAATTTATTAAATAAATCCATTTAGATTTCAAGGCTAGTATGTTTTATTTCTGAAACTGGACCTCTCATAAATATATTAAGATCTGAGTCAATTTTAATATTTAAACTTCCTTCTTCAAATTTAATATTGATATTATTTTTAGTTAATTTTTTGATAAATGCTACAACAGCGGTAGCACAAGCAGCTGTTCCACATGCTTTTGTTAATCCTGCGCCTCGTTCCCAAACATTGACTGTTATATTATTTTCATCATCTATTTGAGCAAAAGTAACATTGGTTCTTTCAGGAAATAATTCGTGAGTCTCTATTTTTGGTCCTAATATTTTCAGATTATATTCAAAACAATCTTTAACAAAAAAAACTATATGAGGATTCCCCACGTTAAGGCTAAATCCATCGGCGAATTTTTTACCATCAACATCTAGAGCTATATTTTTGTGATCTATCTTTTCTTTTAATGGAATTTTATTCCACTCAAATATAGGTTTCCCCATTTCCAGTTGAACATCTGACGCTCCAATAACTTTTGCATTAAGCAATCTATTATTTGTTCTTAATTTTATTTCTTTATTGTTTAAATCTTTGCTTAACAAGTAAGCTACACATCTACTTCCATTTCCACACGCACTCACCTCGCCTCCATCTGAATTAAAAATGGTTATTGGAAAAGTATTATTAATTTCTTTTTCAATAAATATAATTTGATCAAATTCAATATTACGATGAAAAGACTTTAGATTTCCCAAATGAATTATTTTTTCTTTAGGTATATCTATGGATTTTTCTCTTCTATCTATGATAATAAATTTATTACCTAAACCATCCATTCTAAAAGCATTAATCAAAGGCATATAAGTAGATTAGTATAATTATTCATTGACTTTTAAAACCCCAAATTGTAGTTTCCACAAACTTTCCGCAAATACTTAAGTTTTTGCGGTGCTCTTAAAAACAAGAGTGTCGACACTAGTCAGCGAAGGTTCGCCCACTAGTGCGATAGGTGTTGGACGTTATAAAAATGTTTGAAAACTTAACAAATAAATTAGAAAATATTTTTTCTAAATTAAAAAGTGCTCCTTCCTTAACGGAAGAACAAGTGGACTCTGGCCTTAAAGAAATACGCTTAGCTTTGTTAGAAGCCGACGTAGCGTTGCCAGTTGTGAAAGATTTTATTAAAAATGTAAAACCAAAAGCTATTGGCCAGGAAATCATTAGATCAACCTCACCTGGTCAAATGATAGTAAAGATTGTTTACGATGAATTAGTAAACATACTTGGTTTAAAGAATGAGGAGATTAATTTAAAAGCAGTTCCACCAGTCTCTATATTATTAGTTGGTTTACAAGGGTCAGGAAAAACAACTTCAGCTGCTAAATTAGCAAAGTTAATTGAAAAAAATCATAAAAAAAAAGTTATGCTTGTGAGCTTAGACGTTTACAGACCTGCTGCACAAGAACAATTAAAATTATTAGCAGAAAAAAATAATATACAAAATTTGCCGATTATTGAAAACCAACAGCCGATTGATATTACTAATAGAGCGCTTAACGCTGCAAATCTAAGTGGTTCAGATGTTATAATTTTTGATACAGCTGGTCGAACACAAATAGATTTACCAATGATGTCTGAGATTAAACAAATTAAAGAATTAACAAAACCAGTCGAAACTATTCTTGTTGCTGATTCTTTAACCGGCCAAATAGCTGTAAATGTTGCAAAAGAATTTGATACCGCAGTTAATCTTTCATCAATTATCTTAACAAGAGTTGATGGTGATGCGCGAGGTGGAGCCGCATTGAGCATGAAACATGTAACTGGCAAGCCTATTAAATATATTGGAGTCGGAGAAAAAGTTTCTGACTTCGAAATGTTTCACCCTGACAGGTTAGCTAACAGAATTCTTGGAATGGGTGATGTGGTTACACTTGTAGAGAAAGCAGCACAAGATTTAAGCGAGGAAAAAATTAAAGAAACTGAGGAAGAGCTTAAACAAGGTATTTTTACAATGGACTCTTACCTATCTCAATTGAGACAAATGAAAAAAATGGGAGGCATGGAAGGAGTTATGTCTATGTTGCCTGGTATAAATAAAATGAAAGCTAAAATGGATCAAGCTAACATAGATGAAAAAATGCTCATTGAAAACGAGGCTATAATTTTATCTATGACAAAAAATGAAAAAGAAAATCCAAAAATAATTAGCGGCTCTAGAAGAAAAAGAATTTCCCAAGGAGCTGGAGTAGATGTTTCCAAAATAAATAAGCTGCTTAAACAATTTAAAATGATGTCAGATATGATGAAAAAGATGTCACAAGGAAAAAAAATTCCATCTGGAATGATCCCAGATGAAATGTTCAATAAACTAAAATGAAAGGTAAAACATGTTAAGAATAAGACTATCAATGGGAGGAGTAAGAAAAAGACCGATATATAAAATAGTTATCGCTGATGGTAGATACCCTCGAGACGGTAAATTTATTGAAAAAATTGGTTCTTACAATCCATTACTTCCAAAAGATAAAAAGGAAAGAATAAAAATAGAGGCCGAAAGAGTAAAATATTGGATGAGTAAAGGTGCTCAGCCGACTCTCAGAGTTTCTAGACTTTTAGGTGAACTTCAAATAATGCCAATGCCATCACCCGGAAGAAGTAAAAGTTTTCTATCTTTTACTTTAATCATTTTTTATTAGCCAGGGCTTTTCTTGAGTAATTTTTTTTTCAAAATTATCGATTTGGGATATTTTTTCCATTGAGAGAGCAATATCGTCTAACCCTTCCATTAAACATTTTTTTTTAAAAGCATCTACATCAAACTTTGCAACTTTGTTACCGTATTTAATTTCTTGCTTTTCTAAATTTATTTCGATTTCTTCTTTTCTTTTTGAGTATTCAGCAAGCTCTAGAACTATTTTATCATCAATTTTAATTGGTAAAATTCCATTTTTAAAACAATTGTTATAAAAAATATCTGCAAAGCTAGAGCTAATCACACACTTGATCCCAAAATCTAACAAGGCCCAAGGAGCATGTTCTCGTGATGATCCACATCCAAAATTTTTTCCCGCTAACAATATCCTTGATTTATTATAAGGTTCTTTGTTTAAAATAAAATCATTGTTAATTTTTCCATTTTCATCATATCTCATTTCATAGAACAAGCTTTTACCTAATCCTGTTCTTTTAATAGTTTTTAAGAATTGCTTTGGAATTATCATATCTGTATCGATGTTTTGAAGTGATAAATAAGATGGTGTCGATTTTAAGTTAGAAAATTTTTCCATTTATATGTCTCTCACATCTGTTAAATGACCATTAATTGCAGCAGCAATAGCCATACCAGGACTAACTAAATGAGTTCTCCCTCCTCGTCCCTGTCTACCCTCAAAATTTCTATTAGATGTCGAAGCGCATCTCTCTTTTGGCTTTAATTGATCTGGGTTCATTCCTAAGCACATAGAACAGCCAGGCTCTCTCCATTCAAATCCGGCTTCTTTAAAAATTTTATCTAATCCCTCTTTTTCAGCTTGCTCCTTAACTAATCCAGATCCAGGAACAACCATGGCACTTACATTATTTGCAATTTTTTTGCCTTTCAAAAGTTCTGCTGCTAATCTTAGATCTTCGATTCTCCCATTTGTGCAACTACCTATAAATATTTTATCTATTTTAATATCTGAAATTTTAGTATTAGCTTTAAGACCCATGTACTCGAGGGATCTTTTCATAGCCATTTTTCTATCTTCATTTTTTTCTTTTTCAGGATCTGGTACAATACCAGTCACAGGCGATACATCTTGAGGAGAAGTACCCCAAGTTACTAATGGCTCGATATCTTGACCATCAATGTTTATTTCTTTATCGAATTTACATTCTTTATCTGAGTGAAGTGTTTCCCAAAATTTAACTGCTTTTAACCAGTTTTCTCCTTTAGGTGACATAGATTTGTTCTTTAAGTAGTCAAATGTTTTTTTCATCTGGTGCTATTAATCCAGCCCTCGCTCCAGCTTCTATTGTCATATTACAAATTGTCATTCTCTCTTCCATGCTTAATTTACGTATAACTGCACCAGCAAATTCTACAACATATCCAGTGCCACCAGCTGTGCCTATTGTTCCTATGATTTTAAGAATTACATCTTTGGCTGTAACACCCTTAGGCAATTCTCCGTTTACATTAATTCTAAAATTTTTTGATTTTTTTTGAATTAAAGTTTGTGTAGCAAGTACATGCTCAACCTCTGAAGTTCCAATACCAAATGCTAAAGCACCGAATGCACCGTGGGTAGCAGTATGACTATCTCCACAAACTATAACGGTCCCGGGTTGAGTGAATCCTTGCTCAGGACCTATAATGTGAACAATCCCTTGACGTTTGTCGTTAACATCAAAAAGCTTTACACCGAACTCCTTACAATTACTTCTTAAAGTTTCTACCTGAATTCTTGACTCTTCATCATCTATCCCTTTTGTTCTATCGGTAGTTGGAACATTGTGATCGGGAACAGCAAGAGTTAATTCTGGTCTCCTAACTTTTCTTTTTTGCAATCTTAATCCCTCAAAAGCTTGGGGGCTTGTAACTTCGTGAACTAAATGACGATCTACATAAATTAATGAAGTGCCATCATTCTGTTTATGAACAAGATGGTTTTCCCATATCTTATCGTATAGAGTTTTTGACATTTAATTTTATTTTTTTTCGCTGGTTTGCTTTTCAGCCTTAGCTTCGACTTTTTTGTCTTCTTTTTTAAGTTCTTCAGTTTTAGATACTTCTTTTACTGGCTCAACTGAAACAACTTTTGGTTCCTCTGGTTTAACAGATAGATCAACACCAATTTTCTTTTTAATTTTTTCTGCAATTCTAGCAGATTTTCCTTTTCTATCTCTTAAATAATATAGTTTGGCTCGTCTTACTTTTCCTGATCGAATTACTTTAATAGAATCTACATTTGGGCTATACAAAGCAAATGTTCTTTCAACTCCTTCACCAAAAGAAATTTTTCTTACTGTGAAAGAGGAGTTTAAGTCTCTGTTCTTTTTTGCAATACAAACTCCCTCAAAATACTGAATTCGTTCTCTTTTACCTTCAACAATTTTAACACCGACTTTAATGGTATCACCAGGAGAAAATTCAGTAATTTTCTTTTTAGCTGATATCTTTTGAATTGCCGCTTTATTTATGTCTTCAATATTTTTCATTTTTTTTTCTCTAAGTATTTTTTCCAAAGATCAGGTCTTTGGCGTTGTGTTATAGCCTCAGATTGAGATAAACGCCACCCCTTTATTTTAGCATGATCACCAGAAAATAAGACTTCTGGCACTTTTTTACCCTCCCAATCTCTTGGTTTAGTGTATTGAGGATACTCCAAAAGATTATTCTCAAAACTTTCATCTTTAGCAGAATTTGCGTTGCCTAAGACACCTGGTAGAAGTCTAACTAATGCATCGACGAATACAAATGATGCGCTTTCACCCCCAGATAAAATAAAATCTCCAATACTGTATTCTTCTATATTTCGCGTCTCTAAAAGTCTTTGATCAATGCCTTCAAAATGACCACATAAAATATTTATTTTATTTAGCTTACTTAAGGATTTCACTTCTTTTTGATCTAGTCTTTTGCCTTTAGGAGATAGATAAATAATCTTTTCTTTACCTTTTATGTTTTTATCTAAAGCAGATGCTACAACATCTGGTTTTAACAACATGCCACTTCCACCACCAAAAGGTGTATCATCAACTGTCCGATTATCATCAAAAGCATAGTCTCTAATATCTATAATTTTGAGACTCCATTTTTGTTTTTCCTTAGCTTTTT
>CACBTF010000008.1 GCA_902542165.1 uncultured Pelagibacteraceae bacterium | reverse complement strand
TTTTCTAAAAGAATGGAAAAATTTGATAAAGAAATTAAAGCTTTTTTGAAACAAAAAATGTATTTCCATAAAAGTATAAACAATAATACTAATTACGGAAAAAAAGTGTTAACAAAACTATTTTTCCAAATTAAAAAAAATCCCAAAAAATATATAAATATTGAAAAATATAATAATTCAAATATTGAACGTATTATTTGTGATTATATTGCTGGAATGACTGATAGATATGCAATAAATCTATATAATCAAATAAAATGAATATTTTTGAAAACCATTTATCTGAGATTAAGAAGCTAATAATTTCTGAAAAAAAATCTCTTAAATTGAACTATGTTAATGATTTTCGAGGGGTGAATTTAGAAGTACCACCTGAGCAATTTAATTTTGATTTATCATGCAATATTTCAATGGTTTTAGCAAAAAAAAATAAGATAGATCCAAAAAATTTAGCAATAAGATTAAAAGATATTTTTTTGAATAAAATTGAAAATTTTTCTGAAATTGATATTGCTGGTCCTGGTTTTTTAAATATAAAACTATCAAAATCTGCTTTGATTAATAATATACATTCAATTTTAAAAGATAAAACCTACGGATCTACTAAAAGTAATGAAACCTATAATATTGAGTTTGTCTCTGCAAATCCAACTGGTCCAATGCACGTGGGTCATTGTAGAGGAGCAATTTATGGGGATGTTTTATCTAATTTGTTAAGATTTAATGGAAACAAAGTTACAAAAGAATATTATATAAATGATTACGGCAGTCAAATTAGAAATTTTATTAAATCTGTTCATTTAAGAATTTTAGAAATTAAATATAAAAAAAAATTTCCAAAAAATGAAAATTTATACCCCGGTCTTTATATTAAAGACATTGCTGAAAAAATTATAAAAGAAAATACAAAAATAAATTTTGATGATTTAGAGAAAAATTTTGAATTTTTAAAGAGAGAGTCTTTAAAATTTTCGATGGAATTAATTAAAAAGGATCTGAAACTATTAGGTATTACTCATGATAATTTTTTTTCAGAAACAGATATAGTTAATAAAGATTTAGTTAATAAAGCAGTAAAGATACTTAAAGAGCGAAGTTTTGTAGAGGAGGGTTTTTTGCAGCCACCAAAAGGAGAATCAAGTGCAAATTGGAAAAAAATTAAGAGATTAATTTTTAAATCTACTTTATTTGGAGACGATACTGATAGAGCACTTCAAAAAAATGATGGATCTTGGACATACTTTGCAAATGATGTTGCCTATCACATGGATAAAGTAAACAGAAACTATAAAAATCTAATTAACATTCTTGGTGCAGATCATACAGGTTATGTAAAAAGAATTACAGCTGCAGTTTCGGCATTATCAGAAAATAAAATCAAACTTAATTGTAAAGTATGTCAATTAGTAAAACTTTATAAAGACGGAGCACCTTTTAAAATGTCAAAAAGAGCCGGAGAATTTATCTCAGCTCAAGATCTTTTAAATGAAGTGGAAAAAGATCAAATAAGATTTATGATGCTAAATAGAAGTAACGATGTTGAGTTAGATTTTGATTTTGATAAAGTAAAAGAAAAGACTAAAGATAATCCTGTTTTTTACGTACAGTATGCTTATGCTAGAATTAATTCTCTTTTAAGAACATTAAATTTAAGTTTGTTAAAGGAAATAAGTATAAGTGAAAAATATATTAATTTTAATGCACTTGAAGAAAGAATCGTCAGAAAAGTATTTGAGTGGCCAAAAATAATAGAATCGGCTTCTAGAAAATTTGATCTGCATAAAATTCCTTTTTATTTGTATGAATTATCGACATTATTCCACGCTTACTGGAGCAAGGGTAATGATGACCGGAATTATAAATTTATCGAAAAAGAACAAATCAAGAGAAAAGAGATTTTATTAGTAATTAATCTTGTGGCTTTAGTAATACAAAATGGTATGAGTATCCTGGGTGTATCTCTTCCAAAAAAAATGTAATGACTAAAGCGATTAACATATTATTTTTCTTATTAGTGTTATCATTTTTTTTTACAACATATAAATATTATTCATCTAAGAAAAATATTGAAGCAAAAGATTTAAATAGAAAAAATATCAATGAAATTATAAATACAAAAATATCTAACCTACCAATTTTAAATAATGATACAAATAATGTGATTGATTTTAACGATGGTTTTTCAAATAAAATTAAAGATGATAAGCCAAGGAGTTTTTGGAATTTGTTAAAATCAGAATGAAAAAAAAAGCAATAATTATAAGCATTAAAAGTTATAGATTAAGCAGTAAAGAAAAATTTCTTCTTTCAAGAGAAAAACCTTGGGGTCTGATATTATTTAAAAGAAATATAAAATCATTTTATCAAGTTAAAAAACTTATTTCGAATATTAAAAAACTTACAAAAGATAAAAAATTTCCAGTTATGATTGATGAAGAAGGTATATGTGTCACAAGATTAGGAAAAATTTTCAATCATAATATTAACGCAAACTATTTTGGAAGTTTATATAAAATTAATCCAAAAATAGCTCAAAAATTATATGAAATTTATTTAGAATCTTTATGTAAAAATTTAAAAAAAATTGGAGTAAATATTAATACAATTCCAGTTCTTGATGTATTAAGAAAAAATACTAACAAAATAATAGGAAGAAGAAGTTTTTCTGATAACGAAAAAATAGTAAAAAAATTTGGTGAAACAACAATTAAAAAATGTCATTCTTATAATATAGCTACAGTTATTAAGCATATTCCTGGGCATGGTTGTTCTTCGACTGATAGCCATTTAAGTATGCCGAAGGTAAATCTAAGTGAGAAGGAGTTAAATAAGAAAGATTTTTATCCATTTAAATCATCTACAGCAAAATTAGCTATGACAGCTCACATACTTTACTCGAAGATTGATCCTAAAAATGTATCTACTTTCTCAAACAAGATTATTAAGAAAATTATAAGAGAAAAAATTGGTTTTAAAGGTATCCTTATGTCTGATGATATTTCCATGAAAGCTCTTAATTATGATCTAATTACAAATGCCAAAAAATCAATAGCCTCTGGATGTAATTTGGTATTATATTGCGCAGGAAATATAAGAGACAACTTTAAATTGATTAAAACTGTTCCCTACATTGATAAATTTACTTCAAAAAAAACATCAGAAATTTATAAAATTTTGAGGTAAAATTATGAATGGAATCAAATAACATTAATCAGATAGCAATTGATATACCAAATTATAGTGGTCCACTCGATGTTTTACTTGGATTAGCTAAATCTCAAAAAGTAGACTTAGCCGAAATTTCCATTACTCAACTTGCAGATCAATTTTTAGACTTTATTAAAAATAAAAAAAATTTTAATTTGGAAACAGCATCAGAATACTTATTAATGGCAACATGGTTAGCTTATTTAAAGTCAAAATTACTTCTTCCTGATAACGAGGAAGATGATTTTAAAGCTTTAGAAGTTGCAGAGAGATTGAAACTTCAGCTTAAAAAACTTGAACTTATAAGAATTTTATCGGACCAAATGCTTCAAAAAAAAAGGCTTGGTGTGCATATATTCACACGTGGCATGAAAGGCGGAATAAGATCAATCAATACACCGGTATACGATATTTCTTTATATGAATTATTAAAAAGCTATTCCAATGTCCAGATGCAAAAAACTTTTCACAACATTACTATCCCAAAATTACCAGTTTTATCAACAGAAGATGGAATTAAATTAATAAAAAGAAATTTAAACAAAATTATTAATTGGAGAAATATAATTGAATTAATTCCAAATTTTTATTTAAAAAATAAGATGAATAAAACTGGTGTTGCCGGTCTATTTGCAGCTAGTCTAGAACTTACCAAAGAAGGTATAGTAAGAGTTTCTCAAAACAAGACGTTCGGTAAATTAATGATTAAAAAGAATTGAAATGCCCAATAAAAAAAATAATGTAATAAAATTTCCTTCACATCCCTCAAAATTAGAAAGACAAGTTGAAGCAATTTTATTTGCAGCATCTGAACCGCTTGATATAGAAACTATTGAAAAGAGAGTACAAACAAATACTAATGTTAAAAAGATTTTAGAAAATATAAGAGAAATTTATAAAAATAGAGGAATAAATTTAGTTTGTATTAAAAATAAGTGGTCATTTAGAACTGCAGAAGATTTATCTAAATTGATGTCACTTCAAAAATCCACTCAAAAAAAATTATCAAAAGCAACTGTAGAAACTTTAGCTATAATTGTTTATCACCAACCTGTTACAAGATCAGAAATTGAAGAAATAAGAGGAGTTTCATTTGCAACTAACACATTAGAAATATTACTAGAACTTAATTGGGTCAGGCCAGCAGGTAGAAAAGATGTTCCTGGTAAACCAATTCAATATGCAACTACAGAAAACTTTTTAAATCATTTTAATGTTCAAAAATTGTCTGATTTGCCTACTATTGACGAATTAGGATCAGCTGGTCTTATAGACACCGCTAGCGTAGATAAATCCATATTTGGTACCGGTAAATTTTTTAAAGAACAATCTCTTAATGTAAAACAAAATGATATGTATGAAGATATAGATGAAGCTATAAAAAAAGCTCCTGAGGATGAGAAATAAACAGGGTTTATTTAATTTGATTTATTGTATATAAAATACATATGGGAAACATTGGTTGGACAGGCATTATTATAATTGCAATCTTAATAGTTATACTTTTTGGCAAAGGTAAAATTTCCAGCATTATGGGTGATCTTGCCAAAGGTATTAAAAGTTTCAAAAAAGGTATGTCTGATGATAATCCTTCAGGAACTGACGATCCTAAAAATAATTCAGATAACTCAAATTCTGAAAATAAGTAACCCTATATGCCTCAAATAGGTTGGTTAGAGATTTTAGCAATTGTAATAATTGCAATATTAGTTCTCGGCCCTAAAGAATTTCCTGTTGCCTTAAAAAAAATTGGATCTTACTTTCAAAAATTTAAAAATACCTTAAGCAATTTTCAAAGAGAGTTAAATTCAGTTAATGAAAATATTGATATTGAAAAAGATATAATTAAACAAAAAGATAACGTTAAAAAAGAAAATAAAGATAAAGATAATGAGTGATAATAATTCGTTCACAAGTCACTTTGTAGAATTACGTTCAAGATTAATTAAGTCATTAGTATTCATATTAGTAGTTTTTGTCGTTTCTTACACATTTGCCGATCATATCTATTCTTTTTTAGTTAACCCATATGCAGATGCAGTAAAAGATGATTCAGTATCAAGACGTTTGATTTTTACGGCTTTGCACGAAACTTTCATCACCTATTTAAAAGTAGCATTTTTTACTGCTGTATTTTTAGGGAGTCCATTTCTATTAATTCAAATATATAAATTTATTGCTCCAGGATTATATAAAAATGAAAAAAAAGCTTTGTTGCCCTACTTAATTTCTACACCAATCCTTTTTTTGTTCGGAGGATTACTTGTTTATTACTTAGTGATGCCATTAGCTATTAAATTTTTTTTATCATTTGAGTCGATGGGCACTAATACAAATTTACCTATTCAACTAGAGGCTAAAGTTAATGAATACTTATCTTTAATTATGAGATTAATTTTTGCTTTTGGAATAAGTTTTCAGCTTCCAATTTTACTAAATTTATTAGCAAGGATAGGTGTAGTCAACTCAGATTATTTAAAGAATAGTAGACGATATGTAATTGTAATTATTTTTACGATAGCAGCAATTTTAACTCCGCCAGACCCCATCACTCAAGTTGGTCTAGCATTACCCCTTCTATTACTTTATGAATTATCTATAATAACAGTTCGATTCACTGAAAAAAAAAATAATAAAGAAATTTAAGAAATGCATAATTTAAAAGATATAAGAAAAAATTTAAACGATCTAAAAAAAAAATTTGAAAACCGCAATGTGAATTTTGATGAAAAAGACTTTCAGAAAAAAGATGCTTTTAATAGAGAATTAATTAGTAAAAAAGAAAATCTTGAACAGGAAAAAAAACTATTATCAAAATCAAATGATAAATCTAATTTCGAAAAATCTAAGAAAATATCAAAAGAAATTTCAGATTTAATAAAAAAACAAATTCTAAGCCAAAATGAGTTAGATAAGATTCTTCACTCACTTCCTAATTTAGCACTAGATGATGTTCCAGTAGGTAAAGATGAAAAATTAAACAAAATTGTTAAAAAAAGAGGAAATATTAAAAAATTCTCTTTTAGAGTGAAATCTCATATCGAGCTAGGAAAAAAGGATCTAAATATAGACTTTGAAACGTCAGTAAAGTTATCTGGATCAAGATTTGTAGTCTTAAAAGATAAATATGCAATGCTAGAAAGAGCCCTTATTAATTTTATGTTGGATACACATATAAATGAGTTTAATTATATAGAGATTTCGCCGCCGCTAATTGTTAATGAGGATATAATGTTTGGGACAGGTCAGCTTCCAAAATTTGAAGAAGATCAGTTTGAAATAAAATTTGATAATTCTGATCAAAAAAAATTTTTAATACCTACAGCTGAAGTAGTTCTAACTAATCTTGTAAGAAAATCGATAATAGAAAAAAAATTTTTACCAAAAAGGTTTGTAGCTTCAACACCATGTTTCAGAAAAGAGGCAGGAAGTTACGGAAAAGATACGAAAGGCATGATAAGGCAGCACCAATTTTATAAAGTTGAACTTGTAAGCATAGTTGAACCAAATAAATGTTTAGAAGAATTAGAACGAATGCTTGGGTGTGCTGAAAGTATTCTTAAAAAATTAGAGATACCATATCAAGTGGTTTTGCTTTCTACTGGTGATATGGGATTTAGTGCTGAAAAAACTTATGATATTGAGGCATGGATTCCTTCAGAAAATAAGTATAGGGAAATATCTAGTTGTTCATCTTGTGGAACCTTTCAAGCAAGAAGAATGGGTGCAAAATATAAATCTGAAAACGGTAATGAATTCGTTGGAACGCTCAATGGGTCCGGTTTAGCTGTAGGTAGACTAATGATTGCTTTAATAGAGAGCAATCAAAATGAGGATGGATCAATTAATATCCCAGAGGTATTAAAAAAATACATGAATAACCTTGAAAAAATTTAAATATAATTTACTTGTTTATCTAAAGTTTTTCATATAATTGTTCTTTCATGAGCGGACAAGGAATAGCGCAGTTTATACCACTAATTTTAATTTTTATAATTTTTTATTTTTTTTTAATTAGACCTCAGCAAAAAAGAGTTAAAGATCATAAGGCTATGGTAGAGTCTTTGAAAAGAGGTGATGAAGTTATTACATCAGGCGGTATTATAGGTATTGTCGATAGAGTGATGGAAGACGACCGTATAGAAGTTACTATTGGTGAAAATACAAAAGTTCAAATAATTCGATCTACAATAACAAGTTTGCTTAAAAAAGAAGAAGTTAAAAAATAATTCTTTTTCGTGTTAAATTTTTCTAAAATAAACGTTTTAATAATTTACTTTTTATTTACATTCATTGCTGCATTCGCTTTCTTAAACTTTCAAGATGAGAATAATAAATTAATGAATAAAAAAATTAATTTAGGTTTAGATCTGCAAGGCGGGTCTTATTTATTATTAGAAATAAACTCAGATAGCTTGGTTAGAGAAAAAATTCAATCTAAAGTTATACCTTTAAAAAAATTACTTAAAAATAACGACATAAATTATGATAATTTCAAAATTAATGACAACAGTTTATCTTTATCGATAGATAACATTGAAAAGTTTGATCTATTATTTAATTCTAGAAAGGATAATCTTATTAATCCTTATATAGATAACTATAGATCTCATGAACTAGAATATAAAAAAACAGATAATAAAAAAATTGTAATATCTTTTTCAAAATTTGGATTACTAACTATAAATAACTCGGCTCTGAAACAATCTATAGAAATAGTTAGACGTAGAATTGACGATGTGGGTACGAAAGAGCCTACAATTCTTCAAAGAGGAGAAAAAAGAATACTTGTGGAATTACCAGGATTAAAAGATCCCGAGAGAATTAAAGCCCTATTGGGTAAAACGGCTCAACTAAATTTTAGACTTGTTACAGATAATAATGAATTTGGAACAGACGAGTTAATTTCAGAAAATGGGGAAAAACTAAATATCAGTAAAAGAATAATCATGAGTGGAGAAAACCTTATTGATGCACAACCCAGTATTCAAAACCAAAATAATGAGCCAACAGTATCATTTACTTTAGACAGGTTAGGAGCTCAAAAATTTGGAAGAGCAACCACTGACAATGTTGGAAAAAGATTGGCAATAGTTTTAGATGGTGAAATTGTCAGTGCACCAAATATTAATGAGCCAATTACTTCCGGTAATGGAATGATTTCAGGAAATTTTACTTTTCAAGAAGCTACAGATTTAGCCTTATTACTTAGATCTGGGGCTCTTCCTACTCCGTTAACTGTAGTGGAAGAAAGAACAGTGGGGCCAGATTTAGGAGAAGACTCAATTAAATCTGGAATTACATCTTTGATAGTTGGTTTTATTTTAGTTATTTTATTTATGTTGTATAAATATAAACTTTTTGGACTAATTGCTAATACAGCTCTCATAGCAAATTTATTAATGTTAATTGGTGTGCTTACAATTTTAGAGGCAACACTAACTCTACCTGGTATTGCTGGCATTATTTTAACTGTTGGAATGGCTGTAGATGCTAATGTTCTAATTTTTGAAAGAATTAGAGAAGAACTGAAAACTGAAAAATCAATTATTCATGCATTTGATACAGGCTACACCAGAGCAAAAATAACGGTTTTAGACGCCAATATAACTACTTTAATTGCTGCAATTATTTTATTTGCATTTGGTTCAGGCCCGGTTAAAGGCTTTGCTATTACTTTAGGAATTGGAATTATAACAACACTTTTTACAGCATACTTTTTAGCGAGACATCTTACTTCATTAGTAGTTTTGAATACTAAAAATAAAGAGATTAAGATTTAATGATAAATATTAATTTTTCATCGAAATTTAAACATGCTAATATTATTTCAATAACTTTATTTTTAATAAGTATTATTTTAATTGGATTTAAAGGATTGAATTATGGAATTGACTTTAAGGGTGGCACACTTATTGAATTGAGATCAAATAATACTGAATCTTCTTTAATAAGAGATATTCTAAAAAATATGGATTTAGGAGATGTTAATGTTAAAAAATTTGGTAAAGAGGGAGATTTTTTAATAAAAGTTGAACAAAAAGGAGATAACAATAAATTAATTCCTGAAATAAAAAAAAATCTATCAGACAAGTTAAATTCTGATGTAAATTTTAGGCGGGTAGAAAATGTAGGTCCAAAGGTAAGTGCAGAACTATTACAGTCTGGTATTATTGCGATCTCATTGTCATTAGCAGCAATGCTTTTTTATATTTGGGTAAGATTCGAATGGCAATTTAGTATAGGTTCAATCATTGCATTGTTTCACGACGTAATGATAACACTTGGTATTTTTTCACTTTTATCTCTAGAAATAAATCTCTCAATTATTGCTGCAGTTTTAACTATTGTTGGTTATTCAATGAATGATACAGTCGTTATTTATGACAGGATAAGAGAAAATCTAGGAAAATTTCATAAATTAGATATTAGTGATATTGCAAATTTATCAATTAATGAAACTTTAGCTCGCACAATAATCACATCTATTACAACTTTATTAGCATTACTTTCAATATTTATTTTAGGTGGTGAAATTTTGAGAGGGTTTTCTTTTGCTATGATTTTAGGTGTCCTGATAGGTACGTATTCTTCTATATTTGTAGCCTCACCAATTCTAAAATATTTCAAGGTAAGTTATAAAACAATAGAAAAAGAAGAAGAAAAAATAGTTCCCTAAAAATATTAATAAAGGTTCTGTGCAGCTACCATTGATAACAACATTGGTAAAGATAGAAGCGTATTAGTTCTTGAAAATAACATTGCAGTTTTAGCAGATGCAGCCTTAACTTCTGGAGCGACTTCAACCATTCCAAGCGCTTTCTTTTGATTAGGCCAGATTACAAACCAAACATTATATGCCATTATCAAACCTAACCACATACCTATACCTATTGCAGTATTTTTACCTCCGGATCCATCTAGGCCCAAAATCATTGCACTATGAACATATCCATTTATCCATGCTAAAATTAACCCAGATATAACCGTTATAGCAGCTGCCCATCTAAAATAAAAAAGCGCCGCTGGAGCTATTACTTTACCTATTGCTGGTTTTTGTTCGTCAGGAATTTTAGCCATATTTGGAATTTGAACAAAATTAAAATACCACAGTAACCCTATCCACATTATTGCAACAACAACGTGAATAAATCTAAATAACCAACTCCAAAATAATGTATCAAAAGCAAAACCATCACCAAAAAAATGTAAGCCTAAAAACAATAAGATTGCTATTCCTAAGGATAGGTGAATAGTTTTGGAGAGTGATTGTAATATACTAGTCATGATTCTTTTATAACATAATTTTCCATTTCAGGCAGTTTTTTTCATTGGATTTTCAACCATTATTTCTTTAATAAACTTGCCTGTATAACTTTCTTTGACTGTAGAGACTTTTTCAGGTGTACCTTCTGCGATAATTTTTCCTCCATTTATGCCACCCTCAGGGCCCATATCAATAATATGGTCAGCTGTCTTTATGACATCTAGATTATGCTCAATTACAACTACCGTATTTCCAGTATTTGCGAATGCTTGGAGAATTTCTAATAGTTTTTTTATATCGTGTGAATGTAATCCTGTTGTTGGCTCATCTAATATATACAAAGTTCTTCCTGTTGGTCTTTTTGATAGCTCTTTTGCTAATTTTATCCTTTGGGCTTCACCACCAGATAAAGTAGTAGCTTGCTGACCTATTTTCATGTAGCCTAGTCCGACATGTTTTAGAGTTATTAATTTTGATCTAATAGATTGTATGTTTTCAAAAAATTCACAACCTTCATCAACTGTCATGTCTAAAACATCTGCAATGTTCTTATTTTTAAATCTAATTTCTAATGTTTCTCTATTATATCTTGCTCCTTTGCAGGTATCACAAGGAATAAATACATCTGGTAAAAAATGCATTTCATAAGTGATAACTCCATCACCTTCACACGTTTCGCATCTCCCACCTTTAACATTAAAAGAATATCTTCCAACTTTATATCCTCTGGCTTTTGACTCAGGTAATCCCGCAAACCACTCTCTAATAGGTCCAAAAGCACCTGTGTAAGTAGCAGGGTTAGATCTAGGAGTTCTTCCAATAGGAGATTGATCAATATCTATTATTTTATCTATTAATTCAGTTCCTTTAAACCCAGTGAAAGCTTTCGGGACTTTACGACTTTTATTTTTATTTAACATTAAATTAAATGCATTGTACAAAGTATGCAAAATCAATGTTGACTTCCCACTACCTGAAACTCCTGTAACACAAGTAAATGTTCCCACTGGTATTTTTAAATTTACCTTTTTTAAATTGTTTCCACTTGCACCGCTTATTTCTATATATCTACCATTTTTTGCCGATCTTCTTTTTTTTGGAATTGGTATAAATTTTTTTCCTGATAAATAATCTCCAGTAATGCTTTTTGAATTAGAAATAATTTCTTTAACAGTACCATCAGCAACAATTTGCCCACCATTTAAACCTGCCTCAGGACCTATATCGATTATATGATCTGAATTTTGCATTGTTTCAATATCGTGTTCTACAACAATTACTGTATTACCTAGATCCCTTAATTTTTTTAAAGCTTTTATTAATTTTTTATTATCTCTTTGATGTAAACCAATCGAAGGTTCATCTAATACATACAAAACACCTGTAAGACCCGATCCGATTTGGGATGCTAGTCTAATTCTTTGAGATTCACCACCAGACAATGTTCCAGACTCTCTAGATAAAGTTAAATAATTTAAACCAACATTCAAAAGAAAATTTAATCTTTCATTTATTTCTTTCAAAATATGTTGTGCAATTTTGTTTTCACGTTCAGTTAGAACGTCTTTTAAATTTTCGAACCATTTTTGAGCTTCATCAATTGATTTACCTGTCACTTCACTAATATTTAATGAATTAATTTTCACGCAAAGAGCTTCATCTTTGAGTCTCATTCCTTTACATTTTTCGCAAGCTGTCTCACTTTGATATTGTGATATTTCTTCTCGTTTCCACTCACTATCAGTTTCTAGATAACGTCTTTCAAGATTATTAACTACTCCCTCAAATGTCTTTTTAGTAGTATAAGATTCATAACCATCGTCGTATGAAAATTTTATCTCTTCCTCGTCTGAACCATATAAAATTATATCTTGTATTTTTTTTGGGATTTTCCTCCAAGAATCTGTCATTGAAATCCTATAGTGTTTGGCGATAGAAGCTAATGTTTGTGCATAATATAAGGAAGTTGATTTTGCCCAAGGTTCGATAGCGCCATCTTGTAGACTTTTTTTTGTATCTGAAACAACTAAATTTGGATCCACATTTAAGTTATGTCCAATTCCTTCACATTCTTCACATGCTCCATACGGAGAATTAAATGAAAAAAGTCGTGGCTCAATTTCTTCAATTGTAAATCCACTTTCAGGACATGAAAATTTTGATGAAAAAGTTAAAGTTTCTCGTTTTCTAAACTTTTTAGGCAATGTTTCATTTTCATACTCAACTACAAGTAACCCATTAGAGAGATTTACAGCTGTCTCAACACTATCGGCCAGCCTATTACCAAGGTTAGAATTAAGTATCACTCTGTCTACAATAATTGAAATTTCGTGTTTTAGTTTTTTGTTTAAATCTGGAAATTCATCTATATTTAAGTATTTTCCATCAACTTTAATTTTTGTAAAACCTCTTTTTTTATAATTTAATATTTCTTTTTTATATTCTCCCTTTCTTCCTCTTACAATCGGAGCCAGGAGATGTATTGTACTATCGTTTGGCAGTTTCTTAATTTTATCAACCATTTCACTTATTGGCTGAGATACAATTGGTTTTCCTGTAAACGGAGAATAAGGGATTCCAACACGAGCAAAAAGGACCCTCATATAATCATATATCTCTGTCACTGTTGCAACTGTTGATCTTGGATTTTTCGATGTATTCTTTTGTTCAATTGATATGGCTGGGCTCAAACCCTCTATTAGATCCACTTTAGGTTTTTTCATTTTATCTAAAAATTGTCTTGCATAAGAAGATAGGCTTTCCACATATCTTCTTTGTCCCTCTGCATATATTGTATCAAATGCTAATGATGATTTTCCTGATCCAGAGAGCCCAGTTATGACAACTAATTTCTCTTTTGGGATTTCAAGAGAAACATTTTTTAAGTTGTGTTCTTTGGCGCCTTTTACAACGATTTTTTTCAACATATTTTTTCCTCAAAATAACATACAGCTTATAATTATTTTGCAATTATGATATAAATAACGTTTAATTTAAATAATTATTCAAAATATATTCAAAATTATTATGGCTGGAAGTTTAAATAAAGTACAATTAATAGGTCGTTTAGGCGCAGATCCTGAAATAAAGCAAATGGTCAATGGAAAAAGCGTTGCTAGACTTAGTGTAGCAACTAGTCAAAGCTGGAAAGATAAGTCTAGTGGAGAAAGAAAAGAAAAAACAGAGTGGCATCGGGTTGTAATATTTAACGAGGGATTAGTAAATGTTGTCCAACAGTACGTAAAAAAAGGAGCTAATGTTTACATAGAGGGTCAATTAAGTACTAGAAAATGGAAAGATGAAGCAACTGGTCAAGACAAATATTCTACAGAAATTGTTCTTCAAGGATATAACTCTAGTTTAACAATGCTAGATAGTAGGGGAAATAACGGTAATCCAAATTTAGTTTCTGAAAGTAAAAGCTCTTTACCTAATGAAAACCTAAATCAAGATAGTTCTGATTTAGATGATGAAATTCCATTTTAAAATTTCATGGAAAAAAACACTGTAGAGAGAAATAAATCATTTAAGCCTATATTTGTTCAAGATGAAATGAGTTCATCGTACTTATCTTACGCAATGAGCGTAATAGTCAGTAGAGCATTGCCTGATGTAAGAGATGGATTAAAACCTGTACACAGAAGAATTATTTATGCAATGTATAAGGGTGGATATGATTGGTCGAAACCGTTCAGAAAATCTGCAAGAATTGTAGGAGATGTTATTGGTAAATACCATCCACATGGAGACCAGTCTGTTTACGACGCTTTAGTTAGATTAGTACAAGATTTTTCAATGAGCTTACCTTTGATATCTGGCCAAGGAAATTTTGGATCAATTGATGGAGATCCACCTGCAGCTATGAGGTACACCGAAACAAAACTTGGAAGAATTGCTCAATTTTTAACAGAGGGTTTAGAAAAAAATACAGTTAATTATCGAAGTAATTATGATGAAACAGAAAAAGAGCCTGAAGTTTTGCCTTCTCAGTATCCAAATATATTAGTTAATGGAGCCGGAGGAATAGCAGTTGGTATGGCAACAAGTATTCCACCACATAATCTTGGTGAAATTATCGACGGAACTGTAGCATTTATAAAAAATAAAGATATTACAATTGGTCAATTAATGAAACATATTCCAGGACCAGACTTTCCAACAGGTGGAATTATTATAGGTAAAGATATTATCAAACAAGGTTATAACAAGGGTAGAGGCTCTTTTAAAATCAGAGGTGAGATAGATCTAGAAGAAAAAAAAGGTGGCAGGGAGACATTAATAATTAAATCTATTCCTTATCAAGTTAATAAATCTATTCTAATTGAAAAAATAGCCCAACTAGTTCGAGATAAAAAAATTGAAGGCATTAGAGATATAAGGGATGAGTCTAATAGGGAAGGGATAAGAGTGGTTATTGAACTCAGAAAAAGCGTTGAACCTGAAACTATTAGAAGACAATTATATAAATTGACAAATATAGAAAGTTCTTTTGGTTTTAATACATTAGCGATTGTAAATAACAAACCAAAAATTTTAAACTTAAAAGAATTTATCTCAGAATTTTTAAAATTTAGAGAAGATACTGTAATTAAAAGAGTAAAATTTGATTTAAAAAAAGCTGAGGAAAGGGCACATATTTTAATTGGTTTAGCTACTGCGGTTGAAAATATAGATGAGGTAATTAAGATAATTAAAAATTCAAAAGATACACAAATAGCCAAGAAAAATTTATTGTCAAAAAAATGGAAGATTAAAAAAAGTGTGAAATTGGTAGCTTTAATTGAAAAGAAAAAAAATATTTCTAGTTATACTCTTACAGTTGAACAAGTTAATGCTATATTAGAATTGAGATTGCAAAAATTGACAGCATTTGGAATCGGAGAAATTGAAAGCGAAATCAATAATCTTGCAAAACTTATAATTGATTATAATAAAATTATAAATTCTAAAAAAGAACTTTATAATTTAATAATTAGAGAACTTGAAATCATTAAAGACAAATTTTCAACACCAAGAAAAACAAAAATTATAGATGCAGTCCTTAATTACAATATAGAGGAAACAATTCAAAAAGAGTCTGTTGTAATTAGTATAACTAACCAAGGCTATATTAAAAGAAGTCCTTTAAGTTCACTAAAAGCACAAAAAAGAGGAGGAAAAGGAAAAACGGGCATATCAACAAGAGAAGAAGATTTTGTCGTTCAAATATTTACTGCTAATACGCACACTCCAGTACTTTTTTTCTCAACACAGGGTCTTGTTTATAAAATTAAAGCTCATAAAATACCTGAAGGGTCCGCAACATCTAAAGGGAAATCTATATTTAATATTTTGCCTCTTAAGAGCCATCACTCTATTAGTTCAATAATGCCTTTACCTGAAGATGAGTCAGAATGGAAAAATTTAATGGTTATTTTTGCTACTTCAAAAGGCAATATTAGAAAAAAATACGCTTGAAGACTTTGTAAATGTAAATAATAGCGGTAAAATTGCAATGAAACTTGATCAAGACGATAGAATTATAGGAGTTAAAATCTGTAGAGATGATCAAGATATTTTATTAAGCACCCAATTTGGTAAGTGCATTAGATTTAAATCAAAAAAACTAAGGTTGTTTAAAGGTAGATCATCAAAAGGAATTAAAGGTATACAACTTAAGGAAAATGACAAAGTTATTTCTTTGTCAATTTTAAACAACAGCAACATAGATTCAAAAACTATAAAAAAAGATAAAAAAATTAAAAATGGAGTTGATAAATTCATTTTATCAGTTTCTGAAAATGGTTATGGTAAAAGATCATCTTATCTAGACTACAGAGTTACAAATAGAGGTGGTAAAGGAATAATTGGAATAATAAACTCTCCAAGAAATGGTAATATTTCCTCTTCTTTAGTAGTAAGTGAAAACGATGAGATTATTTTATCAACAGATAAAGGAAGCATAATGCGTTGCGCGGTAAAAGAAATAAGAGTGGCAGGTAGGAATACTCAAGGAGTGCGAATAAAAAAGTTATCTGGCAGTGAAAAAGTTGTTTCTGTGATAAAGATTGAGGATAATATACAATAAATGAACACTGCCATTTACCCAGGAACGTTCGATCCAATAACATATGGTCATATCGATGTTATTAAAAAATCATTAAACGTATTTGATAAAGTGATCGTGGCTACTACGGATAATATAAATAAGACCTACCATTTCACTATAGACGAAAGATTAAGTATAATAAATAATTCTTTATTTAAAGATTTGAGATTAAATAAAAAAAAAATTAAAGTAGTATCTTTTGATAATTTAACTATTGATTTATGTAAAAAGTATAATGCCTTTACGATTATTAGGGGTTTAAGGGCAGTTTCTGACTTTGAGTATGAATTTCAATTAGCAGGAATGAATAAGAAGTTAGATACAAAAATTGAAACAATATTTATGATGTCAGATGTAGAAAATCAAATTATTTCCTCAAAATTTGTGAAAGAAATTGCAAGTTTAGGAGGAAATATTAATAGGTTCGTTACCAAATCAACCGTAAAAATGCTTAAAAGCAAATATTAATGAATAAAATTATCTATTTATTTATTATAATTTTTAGTTTACTAAATACCAAATTGATTGCTCAAAATAATCTTATGATTTTAAAACTATCCTATGGCGATGTTGAAATAGAACTTTATCCTGAGAAAGCTCCAAATCATGTAAAAAGATTTAAAGAATTAGCAGATAGTGGAAAATATGATGGGGTAGTTTTTCACAGAGTTATTGATGGTTTTATGGCTCAATCCGGTGATGTAAAATTTGGAAACACTAATAGCGCAGACTTTAATTTATCTTTAGCTGGTACAGGTGGATCAGATTTGCCAAATCTTAAAGCTGAGTTTACAGATATAGCGCATACTAGAGGAATTTTATCTGCAGCAAGATCTGCAGATCCTGATAGTGCCAATAGTCAATTTTTTATTTGTTTTGACTCAGCTCCACATCTTGACAGACAATACTCTGCTTTTGGAAAAGTTATTAAAGGAATGGAATTTATTGATATGATCAAAAAAGGTGACCCTAATAGTGGTTTGGTTCCTAATCCTGATAAAATAATTTCACTTAAATCCAAATAATTTTTTAATGTTGAGTAATGAATTTTCATTTGAGTTAATTACTCAAGATGAGAAAGCTAGATTAGGAAAAATAAAAACATCAAGAGGTGTTATTGATACACCAGCATTCATGCCTGTTGGTACTCAAGGTACTATTAAAGGTATTTTTACTGATGATATTTTAAAGACTAAAACTCAAATAATTTTAGGAAACACTTATCATCTACTATTAAGACCAGGTATACAAACATTAGATAAATTTAATGGTCTACACAATTATATGAATTGGAAAAAACCAATTTTAACTGACTCTGGAGGATACCAAATTATGTCATTATCAAAATTCAATAAAATCGATTTAAAAATTGGTGCAATTTTTACCTCACATATAGACGGAAAAAAAATAATATTAAGTCCTGAAAAAAGTATACAAGTTCAGAAATCAATAAACTCAGATATAATAATGGTTTTAGATGAATGTCCAAAATTAACTAAAAATAAAAAAACTTTAGCGCGTGCTATCAACGTTTCAACAAACTGGGCAAAAAGATGCAAAACTGAGTTTGGTAATAATAAATCAAAGGGCCTTTTTGGAATAGCACAAGGAGGTCTATATAAAGATTTAAGAATTGAGAGTATAGAAAAACTTATTGAAATAGATTTTAATGGATACGCAATGGGTGGTCTTGCAGTTGGTGAAAAACAAAATGATATGTTCAAAATTTTAAGTGAAACTACAGGTTATCTTCCAAAATATAAGCCTAGGTATTTGATGGGAGTTGGAACACCAGCAGATATATTAGGTGCTGTTAAAGAAGGTATAGATATGTTTGATTGTGTTCTACCGACAAGATCTGGAAGGACTGGTTTGGCTTTTACATGGACCGGAAAGATCAATTTAAAAAATTCAAAGTTTCAAAACGATAAATCACCCTTAGATGATAGCTGCGACATTAGAGATTTAAACAAATATTCTAAAAGTTATCTAAATCATTTAATTAAATCTAATGAAATGATGGCTTCAATGCTTATTTCATTACATAATATATATTTTTACCAACAATTTATGCGCGAAATCCGAAAAAATATTAAGAATGGGACATTTTCATCTTTTTATAAAAAATACATAAATATGTTTGATTAATTATTTGAAATTTATTTGATTAGTATATAAAAGGACATTCTCTAAGGGCCCTTAGCTCAGTTGGTAGAGCACCTCCCTTTTAAGGAGGGTGTCGATGGTTCGAGTCCATCAGGGCTCACCAATAACTACATTTTAATCGGTGGATACTTTATAATAACCTCTGAAATCCAGTTATTTAAATTTTCAATTCTTTTTTTACTACTTGGATGTGTACTTAAAAATTGTGGTGGTTCTTTTCCTTTATTTTTATTCGACATTCTTTGCCATAATTTTACAGACTCTCTTATGTCATATCCAGACAAAGAAGAAAAAATTAATCCTAAATAATCCGCTTCGGTTTCTTGCTTTCGTCCAAATGGATTCATAATACCCAATTGAAATATGTCGAAACCAGTATTTTGTCCAACAGTATTTCTTGTTCTATTGATAGCTCCTCCTAAAAATATATCTGCTATAGTTGTACCTAAATTTAATGTCATCGCATGACTCATTCTTTCAATAGAGTGTCTAGCAACGGCATGAGCTATTTCATGACCCATCACAATTGAGAGTGCATCTATATTTTTTGTTATTTTTAAAAGACCGGTGTATACAGCAATTTTCCCACCTGGCATACACCACGCATTTACAATCTTATCATTATCAACCAAAATATAATCCCAACCAAAATTCTGTGTAGGGTCATCTTTTTTTTCTTTTTCAAAAAATAAACTTACAGCTTTCTCCATTCTTTTTCCAATTTCTTTAATTTCTGTTAATTGTTTTCCAGAAGTTATTAATTTTGATTTTCTTCTAAAATCTTCGTACGCAGCAGCTGCTTGTCTATTTATCTTTACGTCAGAAATCATACTAAGTTGTTTTCTCTCTGTAATTGGAACAGTAGTGCATGATGGTAGAAATAATGAACAACAACCACAACCAAAATAGCCAAGAAATTTTCTTCTATTTATGTTATACATTTTGAATCATGATCTTAAATAATAAATTATTAATTGCAATTTTTATCTTAATTATGATTTTTATTATATACTCTAGTTATTCTTAACAAATGTCTGAAAAAAATATTAAAAAGTCGATTTTTGCTAAATTAAGAAATAATTTTATAGCAGGTATTGTTGTTTTGATACCAATTGGTATCACATTGTATCTAACGCTTTTTTTAATAAGAGTCTCAGGAAAAATTATTCCTAAAGAGATAAATCCCAATAATTATTTACCATTTAATATACCTGGCGTAGAAATATTAATTGCACTTTTTATAATTACTTTGATTGGGTGGTTGTCACTTTCTTTTCTAGGAAAAAAATTTTTTGAACTTTTAAATAATGTTTTAAAAAAAATACCTATACTTAGAACAATTTATTCAGCAATAGGGCAAATGACTGAAAGTTTCACCAAAACTGATAATAAGCAAAAAAGTGTTGTACTTTTAGAGTATCCTAGACAAGGAGTCTGGGCAGTAGGATTTGTCACAAAAGAAAATGACGGAATTATTAAAAATAAAGTTAAAAAAGATGTTGTTAATGTTTTTGTACCAACGACCCCAAATCCTACAAGTGGTTTTCTTTTAATGGTGCCAAAAAATGATTTGATATATTTGGATGTTACATTTGAGCAAGCTTCAAAATTTATTGTTTCAGCTGGCACAACAAATATTGATTAAATTTCTTTTATATTTATTATTTCAGCTCTATCAAAAAGCTTCAAAAGGAATGAGTATTTTTCAAAATTATCATAATTTTGAATTTTCTTTACATAATTTTCAGCTAATTTAAATAAATCTTTATGATTAACTGGATCCGCAAATCTAAAATTTTTAATACCGCTTTGTTGAAATCCAGTTATATCACCATATCCTCTTAATTTTAAATCCTCATCAGCAATATAAAAACCATCATCTGAGTTTTTTAAAATTCTTATTCTTTTAATAGCATTTTTGCTTAAACCATCTTTGTATAATAATATACAAGTTCCTTGCTCAATCCCTCTTCCGACTCTTCCCCTTAATTGGTGTAATTGAGCTAGTCCAAATTTATTAGCATTTTCAATAACTATTAAATTTGCATTTGGAAAATCAACTCCAACTTCAATAACAGTGGTTGAAACAAGTATTGAAATTTTTTTTTTTAGGAATTCATTTAAAATATTTTGTTTTTCATTTTTATCTAAAGCACCATGAATAAGACCCACTTTATTTATAAATTTTTTACTTATCAATTCAAATTTTTTTTTGGCTGAAGAATAATCTAAAAAAGAAGACTCCTCAATTAATGGACAAACCCAAAAAACTTGATTACCGACCTCTATTTGTTTCTTAATAAAAGGCCAAAGTTCATCAATTTTTTTTTCAGGTTTACTTAATGTAATTATTTTTTTTCTTTTAGAAGGCTTTTCTGAAATTTTTGAAATATCCATATCACCGTAAAGAGACATCATCATTGTTCTTGGTATGGGAGTTGCAGACATAAGTAAAACATCACAATTATTTCCACCTTTTTTTGCAAAATCACTTCTTTGTTTAACACCAAATTTGTGCTGTTCATCAATTACAACTAGTCCAAGTTTTTTAAAATTTATTTTTTTTTGAAATAACGAATGCGTACCAATCAATAAATTTATTTTTCCAGCTGATAAATCATTCAATATTTTTTTCCTATCTTTATACTCTGTTTTACCTGTCAAAAATTCTATATTTATATTAATTTTTTTAAAAATATCTTTTGAAAGTTTGTAATGCTGTTTTGCTAATATCTCAGTAGGACTCATTAATGCACATTGATAGCCACTTTTTATAACGTTTATTATTGATAATAATGACACAATTGTTTTACCAGAACCAACATCTCCTTGAACAATTCTAAACATTCTTCTATCACTCATTAAATCTATATTAATCTCATCTAAGACTTTTTTTTGACTGAGGGTTAATTTAAATGGTAAATCATTGATTATTAAATTAGAATTAGTCTTATCAAATATCTTTGGAGATTTATTTTTTTTAATTCTTTTTCTATTCTCGGACAAAGTTAAAAAA
>CACBTF010000007.1 GCA_902542165.1 uncultured Pelagibacteraceae bacterium | reverse complement strand
TAAATCCAACTCAATCAGAGGCAGTAACAATGGTGTGTGTAAAAGTTATCGGAAATCATAATGGTATTACTATGGCTGGTTCACATGGCCACTTTGAATTAAATGTTTTCAAACCACTAATAATACATAATATTTTACAATCAATTGAAATTATGAGCGACTCATCAAAAACTTTTGCAATGTATTGTGTTAAAGGAATTAAACCAGATAAAAAAAGAATAAAACACTTGCTTGATAATTCTTTAATGCTAGTTACAGCTTTAGCTCCAAAAATTGGCTACGACAATGCTGCTCAGATAGCTAAAACTGCACATAAAAATGGGACCACTTTAAAAGAAGAGGTTATTAAAGCAGGTTTGATAGAAGAAAAAGAATATGAGAAAGTTATGAACCCGCTCAAGATGACTAAGCCTAAATAACTTAGCTGATTTCAAAAATAAATTTTTTAATTTTTTTATAATCAAATATCTCTAAAAAACTTTTATTAAATAGAATACTTTCAAATTGTTCTTTGAAATATTTTAAATCTTCATCAGTTGCTTCATAATCATTATTTGACAAAATTTTAGAGAAATTAATTTTTCTATTAAGAATGTTTAAATTTCCTTGAATATTAAGATTTAAATTTTTTGTTTTGTATTTTTTATTGATTGAAAATTCTTTTAAAAATTTTTTAGTATTTTCAGAAAAAATTAAACAATCAAAAAATAACAGTGGGTATTCATCTAAGAGATTTACATTTCCTTCACAATTTAAAACATTTTTTGATATTAAAATTTTTTTTTTATAATTAAGTCTTCCATAAGCTAAATCAACTGATGTATTTATTTCATCTATTAAGTTACCTTTTAATTTTTTTTTAAAAAACTTGATATTATTTTTACTGTTTATTTTTTTAATTATTTCTTTTTCATTAAGTATTTTTTCTAGATCTAACTTTTTAAAGAAATCAAAATTTACCTCGTCAATTACGAAATTCGAGTTTACATTAAGAAACGGCTTTAAAAAAATTAAACTATCATTATTAAATGATATATTTTTGTTTCTAAAATAAGAATTTAAAATTTCTAATTTTTGGCCATCATAAAAAAAATTAAATTTAATATTTGTATTAAGTATTTTTGTTTTAAAGATACCGCTTACTGAGTCGTTTTGATTATTTGCATCAAAACTTAATTCAGATGAAAAGCCAGTGTCCTCTAAGTCAAAATTTATTTTATTGAAATTTTTAGTTATTTTTGTCTTAAATTTTTTGTTAAAAACTTTACCCTGTATTAAATTTTTGTTGTAACCATAATTAGAAAATTGAATTTTTTTAAATTCAATTATTTTTTTACCGCTATTGCTTATCTTTAAATTAAAATTATCTATAAATAATTTTTTACTCTGACTTAAAAAATTTTTTTTAAAAGTTTTGAGCTCTGAAATATCTAAATTTAAATTAGAATTTTTTAAAATAATCTTATTTGTTTTAAAGTTATTATAATCATAAATACTAATAATTTTGGGTCTTAATTTTAAATTTTCTACATATAATTTTATAGACGAAGTTTGGGTATTTATTACTACGTTATTCATTTCTATTGTAGGTATCGGAAAAGATTTAAATCTAATATTTTTGTTACTAATTACAGTAAAATTATAATTTTTTAACAAATAGCTTTTTATAATATTACTTCGTTTTTCATAATTAAAAAAATTTGGTATTATTAAAAATATAGCAATTGAAATAAAAAATATTGCTAATAAATATCTTAGGAAAAAAATAAACCTAAAAAAACTATTATACTTATTGTGAATTGTTTTAAAAAAATTATTTATCATTTTTTTTATTTTTATAACTAGTATATAAATGAAAATTCTTTCTTATGAATAACATAGATAATTTAATTGAAAACCTTAACAAAGAACAAAAGGAAGCAGTTCTCAATACTGAAGGACCAAATTTAATAGTGGCAGGAGCAGGTTCAGGTAAAACAAGGGTCTTAACTACAAGACTAATACATATTATTAATAAAAAGAAAGCATGGCCTAATCAGATTTTATGCGTAACTTTTACAAATAAAGCCGCAAAAGAAATGCAAAATAGAGTGATTGAATTTGTTAAGGGTAGTTCTAATGCTGTGCCTTGGTTAGGTACATTCCATTCTATAAGTGTCAAGTTTTTAAGAAGACATGCTGAAGCTTTAGGCTATAAAAGTAATTTTACAATTTTAGACACCGATGACCAAAAAAAATTAATTAGAAATATTGTTAAGGGAGAGGAATTAGATGCTAAAAAATTTTCTCCCCAATTAATAATGTATCATATTGATCAATGGAAAAATAAAGGGTTATTACCAAAAGATGTTAAATTAGATAAAACAGGTTCGATAGTTAAATCGGTTTTAAAAGTTTACGAAATTTATCAAAGCAAGGCTAAAGATCTTAATGCTTTTGATTTTGGTGATTTAATATTATTTTGTGTAAAGCTTTTTGAGGATCATAAAGATATAAGAGAAATATATCAAAAAAATTTTAAATATATATTGGTTGATGAGTTTCAAGATACGAATTTTATTCAAAATAAATGGTTAAATTTATTAGTGAATGAAAATGAAAATATTTGTTGTGTTGGTGATGATGATCAATCTATTTATAGTTGGAGAGGTGCAGAAATAAAAAATTTTCTTACATTTGATAAAATTTATAAAAATTGTAAGGTGTTCAAACTAGAACAGAATTATAGATCTACAAAAAACATTTTAGAAACAGCATCAAAATTAATTTCAAACAATTCTAACAGAGTTGGAAAAAAATTATGGTCTTCTGCTAATCAAGGAGAATTAGTTAAATTGAACTGCTATAAATCTGGAAAAGAGGAAGCGCAAGGTATTAGCGATATAATAGAAAAAAAGCTAAGAAAAAAATATTCTTTGAACGATGTATCAATATTAGTAAGAGCTATTTATCAAACTAGAGAATTTGAAGAGAGGTTTCTTCAACTTGGTATAGGTTACCGCGTGCTGGGTGGTATAAAATTTTATGAGAGAGCTGAAATTAAAGATGCAGTTTCATATCTAAGAATTATTAATCAAAAATTTGACGATTTAGCCTTAGAAAGAGTAATTGGGGTGCCCAAAAAAGGAATAGGAGAAAGCACTTTGAGTCAAATTCACTCATTTGGTAAAAAAAATAAAACATGCATCGAAGACTCAATACTTAAAATATTAGAAAAAGGAGACTTCAAACCAAAGATTAAAATAACACTCGCTCAATTAATCAATTTAATTCAAAAGTGGCGTAAAGACTCTTTAAAAATGAAACATTTTGATCTATTGAAATTAGTGTTAGATGAGTCAGGATATTCTTCTATGTTAAAGAATAAAAAAGATTTAGAGAATGAAAATAGATTAGAAAATTTAAAAGAATTGCTTAGAGCTATGCAAGATTATGATAACTTGCAAAGTTTTTTAGAACATGTTGCACTTGCTACCTCAATTGATCAAGAGTGGGAGGGAGCAAAAATTAATTTAATGACAATGCACGCCGCAAAGGGTTTAGAATTTGATGTGGTTTTTCTTCCAGGGTGGGAAGAGGGTTTGTTTCCACATCAAAAATCTTTAGAGGAAAAAGGTGACTTTGCTCTAGAAGAGGAAAGAAGGTTAGCTTATGTAGGTATCACACGAGCAAAAAAAGAAGCCTACTTATCTTTTGCAATGAAAAGGGCTTATCATGGCGACTGGATGGATGCTTTACCTTCAAGATTTATTAATGAAATACCTGATGAAAGTGTTGAAAAAAATGAGATAGGAATAAATAAAAAAGAAGATTTTGAATTTAATCAAGATAGCTCTATAGACTTTGATGAAGAATATAGAAGTCCTGGGTGGGATAGATATAAAAAAAATAAAATACTTAAATGGAAAAAATAAACAAGATTAAGAAAATTTTATACAAAGAAAAAATTGATGGATACATTATACCAAAAAATGACGAGTTTTTTGAGGAGAATGTTGCAGATCACAATGACAGACTTAAATTTATCTCAAATTTTACAGGTTCATTTGGCTTTGCTTTGATATTAAAAAAGAAAAATTATTTATTTGTTGATGGAAGGTATACTTTGCAAGCAGAAACTCAAAGCGGAGAGTATTTTAAGATAATAACAATTCCACACAAAAAACCTTATGATGTTATAAAAGACCACAAATTAATAATAGGTTTTGATCCAAAATTATTTACAAAAAAATTTCTTATCTCTTTTTTTAATAAAACAAGTTGTAAATTTAAATCTCTAGATAAAAATCTTATTGATGAAATTTGGAAAAGAAAATCCTTTGTAAATAAAAAAAAGTTTTTTAAATTACCCAACAGTTCTGGCAGTGAAAAATATGATGTAAAGCTAAGAAGAATCTCTTCTTACTTAAAAAAAAAGAAAGCTGAATTCTTATTTATAACTGCAAGTGAAAATAATGCTTGGATGCTTAATATACGAGGTCGAGATACAAAATACACTCCTATCCCTTTTAGTTACACCTTAGTAAACAAAAATAAAAAAGTACAATTTTTTTGTGAATTAAAAAAAATCTCAGCATCACTAAGAAAATTGTACAAGAGAGTAGAGTTTAAAGATATTAAATCTACCCCAAAAATTCTCTCAAAAATAAAAAATAAAAAATTTATTATTGATAAAAATTCTTGTTCTTATTTTTTTGAAAATTTAATTTCAAAAAATAATGAAATATTAAACTTAAATGATCCTATTTATTTTTTTAAAGCAATTAAAGGTAAAAAGGAAATTGAAAACATAAAAAAAGCTCATGTCTCAGATGGGGTAGCTTTAACAAAATATTTATTATGGTTAAAAAAAAATTTTAGTAAAAAAAATGTAACTGAAATAAGTGCTTCGCAAAAGCTATTTAAATACAGAAATAAAAATAAAAATTTTATGTTTTCAAGTTTTCCAACTATTTCTGGATCGGGACCAAATGGTGCAATAATTCATTATAGGGCAACTAAAAAAACTAATAGAAAATTAAAAAAGGGTGATATTTATTTAGTTGACTCCGGTGGACAATATAAATTTGGAACAACTGACGTCACACGTACAATTTCTTTAAAAAATAAAAGTAAAAGAATAAAAGAAATTTTTACTAGAGTTCTTAAAGGACATATTGCTGTTGCTGATTTTAAATTAAAGAAAAATACATCAGGTTCAATTATTGATAATTATGCAAGAAAATATTTAAAACAAATTGGTCTAAATTATGCTCATGGCACTGGCCATGGGGTTGGATATTTCTTAAATGTTCATGAGGGTCCTCAAGCAATATCAAAGAATAATAAGATTTCTTTACAAGAAGGAATGATTGTATCAAATGAACCAGGTTATTACGAAAAAAATAAATTTGGAATAAGAATTGAAAATTTAATTTTTGTAAAAAAAAATAAAGATAAAAAATGTTTCGAAAATTTAACTATGGCACCGATAGATAAAGATTTAATTATAAATAACAATCTTAATAGTAAAGAGAAAAAATGGCTGAACGATTATCACAAAAAAGTTTTTAGAAATTTAAAAAATTCTATGAACAAAATAGAGACTTTAGAGCTAAAGAAGGCATGTTCAGCTATTTAGAATTTTATTCCAATCTTTTTCCAATATAATTTGAATATCAAGTTTTTTTGCTAAATCGATTTTTTTCTTAGTCGGTTTAGAACTGCCTACAACCAGAAAATCAAGTTTTTTAGAAATTGATCCTAGTACTTTACCTCCATTATTTTCTGCGATAGCTTTTGCCTCTGATCTACTAATATTTTGAAATCCTCCTGTAAACATTAATTTTTTATTTGAAAACTTTCCATCTAATTTTGGTGTTGTATAATTTTTAATATCTAATTCTTTTATTAATTCTTTTGTTATTTTAGTGTTAGTAATATTAGTAAAAAAATTGTTTATAGAAATAATTTGAGTTTCTCCGATCCCGTCTAAATCTTTTAAATTGTCTAATAATTTTTCTCTGCTTTTAAATTCAAATAATTTTGCAAATTCTTTTATTGTAACAAAAAAACTTGCTAAAATTTTAGCATTCTCTTGTCCAATATGTCTAATACCAATAGAAAAGATAAATTTTTCTAGAGAAATCAGCTTCGATTTTAAAATAGCTTTTTTTAAATTTTTTATTGAAAGTTTTCCCCAACCTTCTAACAATTCAATTTTACTGTAATTCAATTGAAAAATATCTGCTGGTTTTTTTATCAAATTTAAATCCCAAAATTGCTCAATAACTTTTTTTCCTAAGCCCTCAATATTAAAAGCTTCTTTTGATACAATATGTTTGAGTTTTTCCTTAGCTATAAATTTACAGTCATAGCCTTTGACACATCGTCTTACTGCATCTTGTTTTTTGGTATTTTTACTAAGTTCTTTTTTTGTTTCAGCTCCACAAAGACATTTTTTTGGAAAAAGATATTTTTTTGATTCTTTTTCTCTTTTTGAGAAATCAACTGATACTACCTGAGGAATTACATCACCAGCTCTTTGGATTTTGATTGTGTCTCCTATTCTTATATCTTTCCTAATAATTTCATCCTCATTATGTAAAGTAGCGTTTGATACTACAACTCCTCCAACTGTTACTGGGTCTACTTTAGCCACCGGCGTGATAGCGCCTGTTCTTCCAACTTGAATAATTATTTGTTTTATTTTAGTGATAGCTTTTTCTGCAGAAAATTTATACGCTATTGCCCATCTAGGTGAGTTTGATGTACTTCCTAACCTTTTTTGTAATGACAAATCATTCACTTTATTAACTATTCCGTCTATATCGTAATCTAATGAAGATCTAAGTTGATCAATTTTATTGTGATGATCTTCTATTTCATCGATATCACCTACAATTTTAGCTAATGGGTTAATTTGAAAACCCCATGCACTTATTTTTTTTAAAAATTCAGATTGTTTTTTAAATATCATTGGTTTAATCAAACCAAAACCGTAGGCAAAATATTGAAGAGGAATTTTAGCAGTTTCTTTTGGATCTTTTTGTCTTAAAGACCCTCCTGCAGCATTTCTAGGATTTGCAAAATTACCTTTGATTTTTTTAAAATTTTTTTTGCTTATATAAATTTCACATCTAACCTCTAATATCTCTGGTAAACGATTATCAATTATTTTTTTAGGTATACTATCTATGGTGTAAAGATTTTTAAGTATATCCTCACCGGTTGTACCATCTCCTCTGGACAAACCTTTAATCAAAATTCCATTTTTATAAATTAACGTAGCTGATATTCCATCTATTTTTGGTTCTGAAAAATACTCTATGTTTTTGGATGAAAAATTTAAAAAATTTCTTATTTTTTTATCAAAGTCATACATATCTTTTTTATCAAAAGCATTAGCTAGAGATAGCATTGGGCTTAAATGTTTTATTTTTTTAAATTTATTTGTGGGTGGTGAGCCTACAATTTCATCGAGTAATTTAAGACTCTTTAAAAATTCGTATTTATTCTCTAGTTTAAAAAGCTCTTTTTTTAAATGATCATACTCTGCATCAGAAATAGATGGTTTATCTTGATTATAATACAGATCGTTATGATTTTTAAGTTTTTTGATTTTATCTTTAAATTCTTTAGTAATGTCTGAGTTAAAATTCATTTTTAATAATTTAATTTATTATTTTATTTTTTTTATAATTTTTTGAATAAAATTATCTTTCTTTGCTTTTAAGTTTTTATTTCTTATAATTTTATAGTCTTTATTTAAAATTTTGTATGATTGTTCAAACCATTGACTAGAATTATAGTTATAACCTAAAATTTTTGCATAATTTTCTGCTTTTTCCTCTAGCCCAAGTAAATAATATATCTCAACTAATCTATGCAAAGCTTCTTCTATAAATATTGTTTGATCATAGTTTTCAATTATACTTTTTAATCGATTAATAGCTGGTATCCATTTTTGAACAGAAATATAATATTTGGCTATATATAATTCTTTTGCTGCCATTTGATTTATTATTAAATCTTTTTTGAATTGTAAATCTATTGCATATTCATTATCTGGATATTTCTTTAAAAAAAAATCAATTTTATTTTTAGTTTTTAACAATGGCTCCATATCTTTTTTTTCATCTGTAATCTGCTCGTAATAAATTATCGCAATTAAATAATGAGCGTATATTATATTTTTATCAGCTGGATATTGTCTCAAAAATCTTTCTAAATTTACTAATGCATCATCAAAAAAATTTAGTCCGTAAAGGCTGTAACATCCCATTATTGCGGATTTAGAGGAATACTCTAAAACTTTGAAACTTAATTCAGCTTCAAAAAATTTTTTTGATGCAAAGAAATAATCTCCTTTTTCAAATGCATCATAAGCTGTTTTATAAACGGAATATGGATCGATCTTTTCAGTGGGTACATATGCTGGTTCTTTTTTTGAGCAAGCAGCTAAAAGAACTAGTGATGTAAAAAATATAAGACATATTTTTTTGAATGGCATTAAAAGATTATTAACAAATTTATTTAAATTGGTAAAATCTATTAATTGTTATGCGTTTACTGCTATTTGAGTGAATTGATCTTTAGAAATTTTAACAGCTTGATTGTTATTTAGCTCAATAATTGAGAAATTTTGTTTATTATTTTCTAGCATCTCTCTAAGGAATAAATTTGTTAATTCATGACCTCCTTGACTGCAACTTACGCTTCCAAAAATTCTATAACCAGACAATAAGAAGTCACCAATTAAGTCTAAAATTTTATGATTAACAAATTCTTTTTGATTTCTTAATCCGCCGTTATTTATCACTTTTTCTTCATTCACAACAACAGCGTTATCTAAAGACCCTCCTTTAGCCAAACCGATTTTTTTTATATTTTCAATATCATCATATAGACAGAAAGTTCTTGCTTCCGACACGTCTTTTAATTCATCTTTTTGAAAATTTATTTTATTTCTCTGATTGCCAATTATTTTATTTTTGTAATTCAATTGAAAATCAACCTCAAAGTTCTCGTCATTTGGTTTAATTGAGATAGTCTTCATCTTATCTTTTAATTCAACTTTACTCATTATTTTAAGATATTTTCTTTTACTGCGTAGTGAAACAATTTTACTATTATCTAAAACTTCTAAAAAATTTTTTGCTGAACCATCCATAATTGGAACTTCTTCACAATTAATTTCTACTAAAGCATTGTCAATTCCTGAGATATAAAATGCAGCTAAAAGGTGTTCTACTGTAGAAACCTTTGTTCCAAAGGAATTCTCTAAGGTAGTACATAGTTTTGCCGATGAAACATTTTTATAATTAGCCTCAATAATATTATTTTTTTTAAGGTCAACTCTTTTAAAAACAATGCCTTTATTTGACTCTGCTGGAAAGATTGTTATCTCAGATTCTTGTCCAGAATGTAAGCCTATACCATTAAATTTAATTGGTTTGGCTAAAGTCTTTTGAAATACATTTTTCATCAAGAAGTTTATAAAGAATATGACACTTAATCTTAAAACAACTAATGTTTCTAAAAATAACAATTCACCCGAATATACTCTCAAAAAACCTAGCAATTATTGATTTTTTTAAGCTAGAAATTGGAATTGCCTCTTTACTCCAACCAAAATGAACAAGTTTATTAGCAGTTTTTAGCATATTTTCTCTGCTAATATTGTTTAAAAAATTAACCTGCGAATTGCCATTTAATGAAAATGCGCGCACATATATTTCTTTTAAACTTTTAAGTTGTATTGAATTATTAATTTCTAGAAGAATATTTTTCGAAACTTTATTGTGATATTTAAAATTAATATTTTTAAATAATAAAATTTCTGAAATCTCTTTTATTCTTGCAAGGGCTATATCATAAAATAATTTTTTCTTAATTTTTTTATACAAATCTTGTTTAAAATAAATTTTTTCAACTAATTCTTCATCAGATATTTTTTCATTAAATTCTATATTTTCTAAAATTTTTGTTACAGTGTCTTTTTTAATTGAAGTAATCTTTGATATATCTCTAACTATAATATCAGATCCAAATTGAAATTCTTGCTCAAAATTTAAAGAATTATCTTTAAAATAAAAAATCTTCGTTAAATTGTTATTGATCTTTATATGGAAAAAATTTTCTAAATCTTTATTATTTTCACTTATATTTACACCATGAACAAAACTTTTTAATAAAATTTTTGAAATTTTTAAATTACATTTCAAAAAAATATTCTTTAGATTTTTAAAATCAGCAGTATTTATCAGTGCGAAAGATAGTTCGTGACTATAGAAATCGCCAAACAATCCAATAGGTAGATTATATACTTTCTTATTATCAAGCGAAAATTTAGAATTGAAAATATGTAGTATAGTTTTTTTAGCCTCTACCTCATTTACATAAGATTTAAGCGAATTTAATATGTAAGTTATATTTTCTTTTAATATTTTAGATCCATTTAATTTTTTGAATCCTGATATATTTATAAATAAAGGATTACAATTATCTAAAATTAAAATAATTTCTCTAAAAGTAAAATTAACTTTTTGCTCGATCAAAAAAATATTTTCTTGAAGTATATTAAATACTTTCTTGAAATCAAAAAATTTATTTTCATCAAATCCTTCAATAGGAACATCTATATTTAATTTTAAATTAATATTTTCAAAATTATTATTTTCACCCACCAAAAAGGAAATATGAGAACTGTTAATTTCAATAAATAGTGTTAAGTAATTTTTTTTCATTAATTACTTTATAATAAGTTGATTATTAACTCTAAAATCAAAAATATTATATTTTTCAAAGTTTTTATTATTCTTCATCTTTAGATATTCTTCAAGATTTTTTTCATAGTTTGTAGATGGAAGTCTAATTGTCTTTTTATTTACAGTTTCTAAATCCCATCTACCTGAGTCAAAAAAAATATATTTTTTTATTGTGTGAAGAGGAAAATTTATTTTTTTTAAATTAATATACAATTTTTTAAATTTTTTATGATCGCCAAAAATATATGGAAGATCCTGGAAGTTTTGATTGTCACTAAATTCTATTAAATCAATTTTATCACTCAAGTAATATTTTTTTTTCTTGTAAAAAAGAATTGCGATTGGTTTTTTTTCAAAGATTTCTATTTTTAAACTTTGAGGGTATTTTTTTTTAATTTTGAAGCTTTCAATAAAACTATTTTGCATTAACAATTTCTCTACTTCTGAATATCTTAAAAAAATAAGATTTTTATCATAAATAGGAATTAGCAATTTTTTTAAATCTTTATTTTCTAAAATAATATTATTTTCTACTTTTATTTCTTTTAAATTAAATTTTGAGATTTGTATTTTTTTTTGTGAAGAAATTGTTGAAAATAATATAAGTAACGCGATTGCAATTACAGCTCTTTTTTTCATTTATTAATACTTGCATCTAATAAAATTTTCTCAACTAAATTTTCAAAATTTAAACCCGCATAACTAGCTATTTCAGGTACCAAAGAGAGGCTGGTCATACCAGGTTGTGTATTTATTTCTAGCAAGTAAAAATTGTTATTATAAAATTTAAAATCCGATCTTGTGACGCCCCTGCATCTCAATATTTCATGAGCTTTTTTTGCAATTTTAAGAACTTCTCCATATTTTTTTTTAGATAGTCTTGCTGGCATAATATGTTTTGTTTTAGCTTTCTTTGTATATTTGGCTTTGTAGTCATAAAATAATCTCTTAGGAATTAGCTCAATAGCTCCCATTGATTTTCCATTTATCACAGCAACCTGTACTTCTTGTCCTGATATATATTCCTCTAGAATTATTTCGTAGTACTTGTAAATTAGGCGCTTTATTGATGGAAATAATTTTTCTTTTTTTTTACAAATTTTCACTCCTAAGCTAGATCCTTCGTTAATGGGTTTCAAAACTATAGGAAATTTTATTTTTTTTGAAAAAATTTTTTTAAAAATATAATCTTTATCTAAATCTTTTTTATTTAAGTAAATAAATTTTGGTGTCTTAATTCTATTTTTTATAAAAATTTCTTTTGAAATTATTTTATTCATAGAATTATATGAAGAAATAACTCCTGAATGTGTATATGGAATTTTCAAATATTCGAAATAACTCTGCGCTATTCCATCTTCTCCATCCCGCCCATGTAAAGCGTTAAAAATTACATCAATTTTTTCCTTGTCAATTAAGTTTAAATTTTTTTTTTGGGGATCAAATAATGAAACTTTATAACCTTTTTTTTTTAATGCTTTAATGCAAGCTTTTCCACTCTCTAAACTGACAGCCCTTTCTCCTGAGGTGCCACCTAAAACAACTAATACATTTGTAAATTTTTTTTTATTCACCTATGATTTTAATCTCTAACTCTAGATTTACTCCTGTTTTTTCATACACTCTTTGTTTTACTTTTTTCATTAAGTTTTCTATGTCTTTTGATTTGGCGCTCCCGTTATTAATAAAAAAATTACAATGCTTTTTAGATATCGTTGCGTCACCCTCTTGAAAATCTAAACAACCTGATTCTTTAATTAACATCCATGCTTTTTTTTCTTTATCTATATTTTTGAAAGTACTACCGCATGTTTTTATTTGACTTGGTTGAGAAAGTTTTTTTCTTGCAATAAAATCATTTTGTTTTTTTTCGATATCAATTTTTTTGCCAATTGAACATTTAAATTTTGCAGATAAAATTATAGTATTTTCAGAAAGACTTGTTCCTCTGTAAAAAAAATTTATATTTTCTTTTCTTATTTCAGTTTCTATCATTTTCTCTTTATCTAGGACTTTTACGGAAATTAAAACTTTTGATATATCACTATCATAACAACCACTGTTCATAATAATTGCGCCTCCAATAGATCCAGGTATACATGATAAAAATTCTAAATCCTTCAAATTGTTATTTTTTGCAAAATCCGCTACTTTACGATCTAGCGTAGCCGCACCTACTTCTAAAATATCTTCTTTAATTTTTTTAATAAAAGAAAATTCTTTCCCTAGTTTAATAACAGCTCCTCTAACGCCATTATCTCTAAACAAAGTGTTTGAACCAGCTCCTAAAATTACAATTTCTAATTTTTTTTTGTTTGCCTCAGTTAGGAAAGATTTCAAATGATCTTTATCTTTAGCCTTAAAAAAGTAATCTGCATTTCCTCCTAAATTAAACCAACTGTAATTTGATAATTTAACATTTTTACTTAAATTCAAACCAAATTTTTTTATTAGATCATTTTGAAAAGTCATAAAGAATATTTAAGTCCTGCCATCCATCTTGAAATTGCCCCTGCGCCCATACCTATTATTATTTCATCGTTTATTAAATTTTTTTTTAAATACTTGCTAAGTTCAATTTCGTTCCTTACGAGAATTACCTGGGTATTAGAGTTTTTTGCAATAGAACTAGCAAATTTTATCAAGTTAAACTTAGAATTTTTTCTTTCGCCAGCTGCATACAAAGGACACATAATAACTAAATCAGATTTAATAAAAGCTTTTGAAAATTCTTTTTTAAGAGTTAATGCTCTTGAATATCTGTGCGGTTCAAAAATACTTATAATTTTTCTTTTAGTATTTACATTATGGACACCTTCTAAAATTGATCTAATTTCAGTTGGATGATGAGCGTAATCATCATAAAAATCATTTTTATTTTTTGAAAAGACTTTTGTCATTCTTCTTTGAACACCTGAAAAATGATTAAGTGACCTTTTAATTAAGTTTATATTTGCTCCCAAGTTAAGGCATACAATGAATGCAGCAGCTGCATTTAGTGCGTTATGCTTACCTAGTAATTTAACTGTAATATTTTTGATATTTGTATTTTTTTTTTCTTTATTTTTAAAACTTAAATCAAATGTTGTGCTGTCAAAATTGTATCTTATTTTTTTAACTTGATAATGAGCATTAACATTTTCTCCGTATGAAAGAATATTTTTATTCTTTATTTTTTTAAGAATTTTTTTTACATTTAAACTATCAGTGCATATAATTGCCTTTCCTGTTGGAGGTGTTTTGTTAATAAACTCAATAAATGATTTTTCTAAATTTTGATAATTTTTATAATAATCAAGATGCTCATAATCGATATTCGTAACTATAGAATAGTTAATTGGCAATTTTAAAAAACTTCCATCAGACTCATCCGCTTCTAGTATTGCCCAATCTCCCTGCCCTAGTTTTGCATTACTTTTAAAAGAGTTTATTACACCACCATTTATAATAGTTGGATCCAATTTTTGATCAGACAAAATTTTTGAAACTAAGGAAGTTGTAGTAGTTTTTCCATGTGAGCCAGTAATGATAATATTTTTTTTTAAAGAAACTACATCGGCTAAAACCTCTGCTCGAGAATAAATTGGTATTTTATTTTTTTTCGCAAACTTAAGTTCAACGTTATTACTTTTTATAGCAGTGGATTTTACTAATATTGATGCTTTTTTAACATTTTTGGATGAATGCCCAATAAATATTTTAATTCCAAGTTTTGAGCAACTAAGAGTATTTTTATTTTTATTTTGGTCGCTTCCTTGTATCCTAAACCCCATATTCCTCATAATTTGGGCTAAGCCACTCATACCGATACCTCCGATGCCCACAAAGTGAATTATATCTTTTTGGCCTAGATTAATTTTTTTCATCAATTATTTTTTCTATCTGATCTTTTAAATTTCTAAAAATATTTTTGTCAGAATATTGTTTTTGATTAGATAAAACATTTTTAATTGAGGATTTATCCTCAAAAATAGAGATTATTAAGTCATATAATTTATTTTTTATATCTTTTTCTTCCAATAAATACCCATAGCCTTTTTTTAAATAAAACTCAGCGTTTTTATATTGATGATTGTCTGCTGATGAGGGCAAAGGTATTGATATGAATGGTATTTTAACGTTCAATAACTCTCCCAACACTGAAGCTCCGGAACGTGTGATAACTAAATTTGTTTTAAGATAATAATCAATAATATTATCCTTAAAATTAAATATTTCATAGTCAATGTTAACTTTCTGATAAAATCCAGCTAATTCATTGCTCTGATTTTTTTGACATTGTTGGTAAATTTTAATTGAAATTTTCGATTTTTTAATTTGTTCAAAAATTGGAGGTAATATCTCAGCAAAAATCTTTGCGGCCTGGCTACCACCTAAAACTAAAATTTTAAGGCTATTTGATTCATCTTTTTCATTTAAAGGGATATTTGTTTTTAAAATTTCTTCTCTAACTATATTACCAACAGTAATAAGCTTATCTTTATATTTGTTAGATATACCCTCAAGATCTTTGTATGAAACAAATATTTTTTTTGCAAATGGTAACAAATACTTATTAGCTTTTCCAATAATCAAATTATTTTCATAGATAACAAATTTTATTTTTAAAAAATAGGCTGCTATGCAAACCGGGAAAGATGAGTAACCCCCCATGCCAAAAACAATGGCTGGCCTATTTGAAACTAAAAATACTAAGGATTTTATTGTTGCATAAAAATTAATAAGAATTGAATAAAATAATTTAAAAATATTTTTGTTAAGTAGAGGTGATGAGGGTATTTCAATTAATCTAAATTTATTTCTTTCTGTAAAAAATTTTAACCCTCTTTTATCTGACGTTAATTCAATATTATAATCTTTTCCGGTTAAATATTTTGCTAAACTGTATGCTGGAAATATATGTCCGCCTGTTCCGCCTGTCGCAATTAAAATTTTTTTTTTAATCATATAAATAAACCCTATTTTTAGTATAATTTAAAATCAATCCAGCTAGTATTGAACTACCTATTAAAGAAGATCCTCCATAACTTAAAAAAGGTAAAGTCATACCAGTGGTTGGTAATAAATTTGTATTAACACCAGCATGAATAAATGTCTGAAATATTAATAACGTAGCCAATCCAGTTAAAGAAATTTTTAGAATTTGATTTTCCTGATTAAAACAATTTTTTATGATTCTAAAAGATATATACAAAAAAATAATCAATATTGTTATAGAAACTATGGATCCATATTCTTCTGATATGACAGCAATTATATAATCTGTATGAGCTTCTGGTACACTTTCTTTAAGTATTCCTTCACCCATACCTTGGCCGGTCAGACCACCAAGTTTAATTGCGTCCAAAGCAGATGATGACTGAAATTTATCTCCTTGATTTGGATCAAAAAATGTAATTAATCGATTAATAACATAAGCAAATTTTTCTGGTAAAAAAAATAATATTGAACCTAAAAACACTAAGAAGACCAAAAAAAATATAAAAATATATGCTAAGCTTATTCCTGAAATAAATACAGTGGCAATCCAACTGCCTATTAATAATATTGATTGTCCTAAATCTGGTTGATCTACTAGCAAAATTATAACAGAAATAAGTAGAATAAAACTTAAGATGTATTTTATTTGGGCTTCTTTAAATCCTTCAAAAGTTAAAATTTTAACTGTCATCAAAATAAATAAAGGCTTTAAAATTTCAATTGGTTGAAGTCTAAAAAAATAAAAATCTAACCATCGTTTAGCCCCTTTTACTTCAATACCGACAATTGGAACTAAGGCTAAAAGGATAAAAGAGATTATAAAAAAATGAGTTGTAAATTTTACAACAAAATCAGTATTAATGGCTGAAATTAAAATCATAATTATTAATGCTAAAAAGGTAAATAATAGGTGCTTTGTGAAAAAAAAATAATAGTCTTTGTTTAATCTTTCACCAGCCAATGATGAGGTGGAAGAAAAAGAAAAAAATAAGCCTAAAAAGAATAAAATTAAAAAACAAATTAAAATTTTTTTATCAATATTTCTCCAGTAATTAACAAAAAAAAACTTAAATGATTCTGTTTGCATATTTTTTACTTAATTTCTTGAATTCATTTCCTCGCTCTTCAAAATTATTAAATTGATCAAATGAGGCTGCCGCAGGGCTCAATAAAATTGATTTATTGTCATGATATCCGTGACTTATATCTTTACAAATTTGAATAAGCGAATTTTTTAAATTTTTTGTAATAGAAAAAGGTATTTTGCCTTTAATTTGTTTTTTAAAAAAATTGATATGATTTCCAATTAAATAACATTTAATAATATTTTTTTTTATTTTAGATAGTTTTAATTGGTCACCTTTTTTTGGTAAACCTCCTAATATCCAATATATATTTTTAAGACCTGATAAAGCTAATTGACTAGAAGTAAACGAGGTCGCTTTTGAGTCATTTATAAAATTAACATTTCTTTTTTTAAGAAAAAATTCAAAGCGATGAGGTAAACCTTTAAAAGTTTGCATTGAATTAATAAATGAATTTTCTTTAATTTTAAGTTGTCTTGCAAAGGTGTAAACAAAACACATATTTTCATCATTAATTTTTGATTTCAAATAATCATTTTTAATTTTATTTTTAATTTTCTTGTACTCTTTTAATTTAGGTATGATGAGTTTGCTTGAAAATTTTTTTTCTATAAAAAATTTTTTAAATTTACTATTAACAAAAGCATAGTCATCTCTTTTTTGATATTGAAAAATTTTAAGTTTAGCATTTAAATAATTCTTTCTACTTCCGTGCCAGTCTAAATGGTCATTAGTTAAATTAAGAAAAAAAGCGTAATCTGGACGAATAAATCGAGAATGTGAAAGTTGAAACGAAGATACTTCAATGATTATAAAGTTTTTTTTTGAATTTTTTAAACTTAAAATTGGTGTACCAATATTTCCTCCAAGCGAACACTTAATTTTATTTTTTTTAAAAAAGTGTGCTAATAATTTACAAGTTGTAGATTTACCATTTGTTCCCGTAACCACAATGCTTTTGAACTTATTTCTTGTTAAAAAAAATAGATCAATATCTGTTATTATTTTCTTTTTAAATTGTCTTAAAACTTTATTTCGAATCAAGCTTATGCCAGGAGAGAGTACAATATATTTAACTTGTTTGAGTGTTTTTTTTATATTTTTTGATCTATATTTTGTAAATACTTTTTTTTGATTATCATCCCATACTTTAAAATTTTTAAAATTATTTTTCTTAAAAAATTTAACTACGGACTGTCCAGTTGAACTAAGACCATAAACAAGAAACGATTGTTCTTTAAGTCTTGATATCTGGACCATATTCTACCTTAATTTTAACGTTGCTAGTCCGACCAATGCTAAAATAATTGCAATAATCCAAAATCGAATTACTATTGTAGACTCTGCCCAACCTTTTTTTTCAAAATGATGATGAATTGGTGCCATTTTGAAAATTCTTTTGCCTGTTAATTTAAATGAAGCTACTTGAATAATAACAGAAACTGTTTCTAAAACAAATAATCCTCCTACAATAGCTAATACAATTTCGTGTTTGACAATAATTGCTACAGCGGCCAGTGAACCTCCTAAAGAAAGAGAGCCTGTATCACCCATAAAAATTTTTGCTGGTGGAGCGTTATACCAGAGAAATCCCAAACAAGCACCAACGATTGAACCACAAAAAATTGATAGCTCGCCAACATCTGGAATATATTGAATTTTTAGATATTCAGAAAAAATTGTGTTTCCAACTACATACGATATTAATGTAAATGATAAAGCTACTAACATGACTGGAACAGTTGCTAAACCGTCCAAACCATCAGTTAAGTTAACCGCGTTTGATGCACCAATGATTACAAACAAACCGAATGGAATGAAGAACAAACCCATATTTAATATTAAATTTTTAAAAAAGGGAAAATAAAGGTTATTTAAAAATTCATGATTAGAATACTTGATCAGTATTATCAAAGTTATTATTCCAATAATTATTTGACCGAGAAATTTGTATCTTGATTTGAGTCCTTGAGAATTTTTATACTTTATTTTTAATACATCGTCTAGAAGTCCTAAGCCTCCTAGGGCAAGTGAAACAAAAATTAAAGTCCAAACATAAATATTTTTTAAATCAGCCCATAATAATGTGCTAGAGACTATTCCAATTATTATTATGACACCACCCATCGTAGGTGTTCCAGATTTTTTTATAATATGATCAATAGGACCATCTTGTCTTATTGGGCCTGTTATCATTCTCTCTGAAAATAATTTAATCAATGGGCCACCAATTATAAAGACAACTATTAACGAAGTTACTACAGATAAACCTGTTCTAAACGTTAAATATTTAAAAACGTTTAGAAATGAAAATTGATCTATCAAAGATGTTAATAAATTAAATAGCATTTATATTCCTTTAATCATTTTTTTGCTAAAATCGTTTAACCCAGTTGCGTTTGAACCCTTAATCATTAGATAATCATTATCAGATATCATTTTACTTAAACTTAAATCTATATCTTCATTATTTTGTAAAATATTTCCTCTTTTTTCTTTATTTAAATGTTTATATGTGAAAATTGTTTCTTTGCCTTTAATGAATACTTTGTCGATATCGGAATTGTTAATAACTTTGAATAGCTCTTCATGATATTTTTTAGATTTAGAACCTAATTCAAGCATATCTCCTAGCACAAGGTATTTTTTAAATTTATTTTTTTTAATTGAATTAAGTTTTTTAATAGCAATTTTTGTAGATAAGGGGTTGGCATTATAACTTTCGTCAATTAACTTAAATTTTTTCTTATATCTTGAAATCAGATATTTTTTTCCTCTGCCATCAGAGGAATCGAGATCTTTAAAATTATTTTTAAATTTATGAATATCAATCTTTAATTCTTTTAAAACTGCTATAGAGGATAATATATTATAAACATTAATATCACCTATTTCAAAATTAAGAGTTTCATTATCAATATTCACAACTAATTTTGACAGATTGCCTTTTTTAATAATCTTATTTACACGGACGTCTGACTTTTTATGAAAACCAAAAGTCAAAATTTTTAATCCATATTTTCTTGCCTTTTTATGTAAATAATTAAAAAATTTATCGTCTCTATTTAAAACAATTGAGCCACCGTGTTTTATATTTTGAATTATTTCTGACTTTGCTTTAGCTATTCCGTAAATATTTTTGAAATTTTCAATATGGGCTTCACCAATGTTTGTAATAACACCTATATGAGGTCTAATTAATTTTGAAAGTTTATTTATTTCGCCAGTTTTACTCATACCTACCTCAAATATTCCAAATTTATCCTCATAACTTAAGTTAGATAAACTAATTGGAACACCTAGATGATTGTTGAAAGACCTTGGTGAAAAATAGGTTTTTCCAAAATTTTGCAATAAATTTTTAATCAAATTTTTAAGGGATGTTTTCCCAGCACTGCCAGTAATTGCAACTATTTTAGCTGATGTAATTTCTCTTTTGTTTTTAGCAAATTTATTTAAAAAAGAAATTGTATCTTTAATTTTTATTATTTTTTTATTATTAATTTTATGATTTGAGGGAGAAACCACACACCCTGCACCTTTTTTTAATGCGTGCGAAATAAATTTGCTTCCATCATATTTTTTTCCTCTTAAAGCTAAAAATAAGTTATATCTTTTTATAGTTCTTGAATCTATTGACACCCCATGAAAATTTTGAAAATTCTTTTTTCCTAATGTATTCTTTAAAACTAAGCTATTTTGAAAAAAGTTTTGTTTTTTAATATTTAAAATTTTAGGATTTATTTTTATTTTTTTAACAATTTTTTTATCTGAAATGTTGATTATTTTATTTTTATATACTTGATGTTCTTCATGTCCTTTACCTGCGATAAGCACTGACTCATTTGCGCCAGCATTTTGAATCGCTTTTTTAATAGCTAATGCTCTATTACCAATATTAAAAACTTTGTTTTTTTTTATATTTTTTAATAGTACTTTCCTAATTTTATATGGATTTTCATTTCTTGGGTTATCATCAGTAATGTAGATTTTATGACAATAAGTATCAGCTATTTTTGCCATTAAAGGCCTTTTTTTTTTATCTCGCTCACCACCACAACCGAAAACTACAGAAATATTATTTTTACTATAGAGCTCTAAAGACTTTAATGTTTTTGATAAAGCATCAGGTGTGTGTGCATAATCTACAAAAACTTTGACACCATTTGAATATTTTTTTACTAATTCAAGCCTTCCATTTACATCTTTTATTTTTCTTATCGATTTATATATTTGTTCTTCTCTCAATCCGCATAGTCTAGTAGCTTTAACAGCCATAGCTAAATTATTGATTTTAAAATTGCTAAAGTGTTTTAATTCTTCACTCTTAATTTTTTTAAATTCTTTGCTTATATCTACCAATTTTAGTTTTTTATTTTTTGATATTTTTTTTATAATAGAAAATTGTTCTATTTTTTTATCAGTAATTACTGAAGAATTTTTATTTAATATCTTTTTAAATAATATCATTTTAGCTTCAAAATAAGATTTCATATTTTTATGATAATCTAAATGATCTTGACTAAAATTTGTGAAGATTGCTCCTTTAAAGTTAATATGATGTAATCTTTTTTGATCTAAGCCATGACTTGAGGCCTCAATAATTACATTATCAATTTTTTTTTTTTTAAAAAAATATAAATATTTATGAAGCATAACAGTATCTGGAGATGTAAGATCAGTTTTTATAATTTTGCCGTTATATTTGATGCCCAATGTTCCTATTGTTGCGCTAGGTATCTTATTAATCCTTAGTATTTGATAAAACATATCAGCAACTGATGTTTTCCCATTTGTGCCTGTTACTGCGATTATATTTTTAGGTTTTAGGTTATAGAATTTTGAGGATATCTCGCTTAAAAGATACCTTACGTCATTTGTATAAATAATTAAGGTTTTTTTATCTTTAAATTTGCATTTTTTAGAACAGACAATTACTGAAGCACCTTTTTTTATTGCTTCTTTTATATATTTTTCACCATTTAACTTATTTCCTCTAATTGCAAAGAAAATAAAGTTTCTTTTAATTTCTTTACTGTTTTTTGAAATACCAGTAATGAAAATATTTTTTTTATCTTTTGGTGTATCTTTAATTAAATTTTTTAACAACATGCAGATCTGTAAACTCTTTGTTATTTATGGCTAAAATTGGTCCAATTTTTTCTATTATTTTGCCTGCTACATAAACAGAATTCCAACCAGATGTGTTATAAAGTGCTTTAATTTTAACGCCTCGATAATTGTAAATTAAATCTTTATTAATTTTAGGATTTTCTAGCATCACGAATAGAGTATATTTTGGTTTATTAGTAGGAAAAATGGAAATAAATGTATTAATTCTATTTTTTTTATCACCATAACTTTCTGCAGTACCAGTTTTTCCGCCAACTTGATATCCGTTTTTATCAGCTAAACTTGCTGTTCCATTTTCACTGGTAACAACTTTCCTCAATATGGTGCTTAATTTAATGCTGGTATCTTTTGAAATAATATTTTTGGGTATTTCTTTTTTCCTATCTTTAACAAGACTGGGTTTAATTAATTTACCACCATTACTTAAGGCTGCGTATAAAGCTGTTGCTTGTAGAGGTGTAGTGGTAATACCATGACCATATGACACTGTCTCTAATTTGCATCTATTCCATTTAAGTGGATGAGGTAAACCTACTTCTTCAAGTTCTATTTCTGGGTTTTTTGTTAGTTCAGTATCTTGAATAAATTTCTTAAAATTTTTCTCACCTACTTTTTTAGCCAAAAGAACAGATCCTACATTAGATGATCTGACTAAAATTTCTTCTACAGTCAAATTTTTTGGATGATCTTTCATATCTGTAATTTCATAAATTGAACATCTAACTTTTTTTGGTATATTTTCAATTATTGTGTTTGCATCAACTAATTTATGTTCAAGTGCAAGAGCAACTGTAAAAGTTTTAAAAATTGAGCCTAGTTCGTACACGCCTTTTGTTATTTTATTTATAAATTTCTTATCTTTGATAGTAGTTCTTTGATTAATATTAAAATTAGGTAATGAAACTAAAGATATAATATCCCCGTTATTTACATTCATTAAAACTGCACCACCTCCACTAGCGTCGAAAGTCTTAATCGCTTTGCTTAATTCGTTATTAATTATGTGCTGAATATTACTATCTAAAGTTAGTTTTAAAGGATTGTTCAATAGCTTTTTATTTTTTAGCTCTCTATCAAAAAACTTTTCAATTCCAGATATCCCGAAATTATCGTAATCAACCTGACCAACTATATGACTAAATAAATCTCCATGAGTGTACATTCTAGCTTCAAAAGGTTCAAATTTAATTGCCTTTTCTCCTAAGGACCAAAGCTTATTTTTTTCTTCTTGATTGATCCTTTTTTTTAATCGGAAGTATTTTTTCTCATTTAATTTTTTTCTAATGTCTTCAATTGGAAGATCTGGAAAATTAAGTCTTAAATTAATTAAAAATTTTTTTTTGTCCTTTATTAGTTTTGGATCTATTGCCGCGTGATAAGTTTTAACATTTCTTGATATTATTATTCCGTTAGTATCAACTATATCTCTTCTTATTAAAGAAAAATTAGCTGTTTGTTTTTCTGAATGAAAAATATTTTTATTATTTAAAGATATATGAGTAATTTTTATTGAAAAAATTAATATCAAGGAAAAAAAGAAAAAAAATAATATATATATTCTGTCCTGTATATTATTTGTTTTTTTTAATATCTTTTTTTTTTTATTAGTCTCTAAATAATCCTCAAAGTAAAAACTTCTTTGATTAAAATTTTTATTTTTTTTTGATTTCTTTTTCATTTAAATTATTAAGATTTGAATATTTATTTTCGATCGTCGTAAAGTCAGAAATGCTAAAATAAATATTCGAGTATTTAATTGGTTGATATCTATTAAATCCAATTAGATTTAATTTTTTTTCTAGTACGACGGGAGATGATAAATAATAAAAATCTAGTTCTGACTCATTTAGATTTTTTTCGTTAATTAAAATAAATTTATTTATGCTTTCAATTTTTTTTTCTATTATACGTGTTTTATTCTTGATTGTTGAGGTTGTAAGTAAAAAAATAACAAATATAGTTATAGATGTTAAGAATTTAATTTTGAACATTAATTGCTTCCAAATCCAAGTATTTTTTAAATTTTTTTTTAAAATCATTCGGGTATTCAAATTTATTTTTACTTCTAGTTGCAAATCTTAATTTAGCTGACCTAGACCTAATATTTTTTTCTAATTCTTTTGTAGATGGTCTAATTACTTTATTCTTATATTCACTAAACAAAGATAATTTTTTATCTTTATCTTCTGGAAAGTATCTTGAAGGTTTAGATTGATTTTCAGAGAAGTTGGCAAAAAAATATTTTACAATTCTATCTTCTATAGAGTGGAAACTTACAACTAAGATTTTTCCTCCTGGTTTTAATTTTTTTGTTGCATTTATAACTCCATTTATAAGTTCTGTTATTTCTTTATTTACAAAAATTCTAATTGCCTGAAAAGTTTTAGTGCAAGGATTTATTTTATTCGAATAATTTTTCCTTTTGCTATTTTCAATAATTTTTACAAGATCATTTGTATTGGTTATTTGTTTTATATTTCTATATTTAACGATATTTTTAGCAATTTTAGATGCATCTTTTTCGTCACCTAGAATTTTAATCACTAATCTTAGACTCTTTTCACTTAATTTGTTGATTACGTCTAGAGCTGAAATTTCATTTAGACCCATCGTCATATTTAGTTTTTTGTCAGACTTAAATGAGAATCCTCTTTCAAGATCATCTAATTGAATAGATGATAAGCCCAAATCAAAGATGATTGCATCCACGCTTTCTTTTGAAATTATATCCAGTTGGCTAAATTTCGTTCGATAAAATTTAAATCTTGTGGGAAATTTTTTTTCAAGATCTTTACCGATAATTAATGCTTTTTTATCTCTATCAATTGCCTTTACATAAGTGTTAGAAAATTTAAGTATTTCTCTTGAATAACCTCCTCCTCCAAAAGTACAATCAATAAATTTTTTATTAGATGATAATGATGCTATTTTTAATACTTCATTCAACATCACTGGAAAATGGGAGAATTCCAGTGATGTTGTTTGATTGTTCATGATTACAAGGTTTGCTCATTAAAACTTTTGTTTTCTTAAAAATGCTGGAATTTCAAAGTCGTCTTCCTCATTTATGTCTTGATCAAATAATTCATCTGGTTCGTTATTTTTCTGATTGTTGGCCTCTAGCTCTGTTTCTTCAGTTTGATAATTTTGTTCATCAGAAAATAGTTTTGGGGTATATTCATCATCGATGTTACCTTTTTCAAATGATGAAGAAGTGTCTACGTTATCGACTAAGTTACTATTTTCCATGTAAGCAGCACTCTCAATAGATAACCCTGTAGGTAAATTATCATTAGCCTGTTCCGACTTAATTAATGTTTGGTTAAAAACTTGCTTGTCAGGCTGACTTTCAACACTATCTACTGGGGTATTTAAATCATCCTCCTCTAATTGGTAACTCTCATCAAGTTTTAAAGCATTTGCACCATCAATAGAAGCTAATGTATTATTTTCAACTCTTGAATTTTGTGAAAATAAATTTTCAGAGTAACCTGTATTTCTATTATTTACTCGAGAAAACATATTTAAAACCGTTTTATTTTCTGTTTTATGCCCGTCAAGTGCTGTTGCAACTATTGACACTCTAATTTTACCAGTCATATTTTCATCTTTAATTGCGCCAAAAATTAATTCAGCTTCAGGATCTACCTCAGCTCTAATTTTATTGACAGACTGATCTACCTCAAACAAAGTAAGATCGTTTCCACCTGTAATATTTATTAACAAACCTTTTGCACCTTGAAGGGAGTATTCATCAATTAAAGGATTATTAAGGGCCATTTCTGTAGCCGCCATGGCTCTATTCTCTCCTTCAGCCTCTCCGGTTCCCATCATAGCTTTACCCATAGAGCTCATAACTGTCTCAACATCAGCGAAATCTAAATTTATCATTCCTGGTCTTACCATCAAATCTGTTACGCTTTGAACTCCATGTTTTAAAACATTATTTGACAAATTAAATGACTCCTCGAAAGTAGTTGTCTCACTTGCAATTTTAAAAAGATTTTGATTAGGTACAACAATCACGGTGTCTAAGTGTTTTTTAAATTCCTCAAGTCCCTCAATTGCTCTTCTCATTCTTTTAGGCCCTTCGTAAGAAAAAGGCAAAGTAGTAACTCCTACGGTTAAAATATTTAATTCTCTAGCAGCTCTAGCTATCACATGAGATGCTCCAGTGCCTGTACCGCCTCCCATACCCGATGTGATAAAAACCATATTCGCGCCTTGAATGTAGCTTGTAATTTCATTTAAGGACTCATCTGCTGCCGCCTGGCCGATATCATGTTTTGCTCCAGCTCCTAACCCTTTGGTTAAATTCATTCCAATTTGAATTTTTGCATGAGCTTTGCTCATTTTTAAATCTTGTGCATCAGTATTTACTGCAACAAATTCTACTCCCTCCATGCCTGACTCTATCATCGCATTAATCGCGTTACCGCCAGCACCGCCTACGCCTAAAACTAATATTCTTGGCTTTAACTCTCTTAGTTCACCTCCTCCAATATTAATACTCATTTTAACTCTCCCTTCTGTTTTGGTTCCCATTTAAAATTAGATCTATTTTGGAAAGCTTTTTTTCTTGCGACAATCTTAAATTTTTCAAAATTTGTCGGTTCCCAAATTTGAAAAGTTTTTCCTAAACCAACGAATAAAACGCTGTTTTTAATCTTTGTATGGTTAAGTAATTTTTCTGACAAGGAAATTCTTCCTTCAGTGTCAAATTGTAAATTTTCACTTTCTGACAATATAGAGGTAGCAAAAAAATCTCTTTTTTCCTCAAAGGGATTAAGAGAGTCAATAGTATTAGATAGTTTTTCAATCCTGTCTTGTGAGCATGCCTCTAATGCGGGATGATTAAACGAGGGATAACTAAT
>CACBTF010000006.1 GCA_902542165.1 uncultured Pelagibacteraceae bacterium | reverse complement strand
TCTTTATTTGAAACCACTAATAAACTTGTAATTTTTTTATCGTTCATGATTCCTAAAGCTTTAGAAGCCGGCATATCTTCATTTACTGTTAGAGGACTTTTAGTCATAAACTTTAAAAGATTTTTATCACTTGAGTAGCTTTTAATTTCTCTTCTTAAGTCACCATCAGTAACTAAACCTTTGATATATTTATTTTTAGTTATAACAACCATACCAAGTTTTTTATGATTCATTACTTTTAAAGCTTCTTTAAAACTTTTTTTATAATTGATAATTGGCATCTTTTTTCCTGTTACCATAATATCTTTTGCCAGAAGCAAAGAGTTTCCTATATTTCCACCTGGATGAAATACTTTAAATTTTTCCTTTGAAAATTTTTTTTGATACATAACGGTTGTGGCCAGGCAATCGCCTAGAAGCAAAGTGATTGATGTGCTTGATGTTGGAACCATGCCAGTTATGTCTGCTTCTTTAACCTTAGGAAGAACTAATTTTACATCACTTGCTTTAAGTAAAAGGCTATCAGCTTTAGAAGCGACGCCGATAATTTTTATGCGATAACGATTAGCATATTTTAACATATTAGTTAATTCTTCAGTGTTGCCAGAATATGAAAAAATTATGAGAACATCTCTTTTCTCAATTTGACCCATGTCACCGTGCAAAGCTTCAGAGGGATGACAAAAAAAACTTGGTATACCTACACTAGAAAAAGTAGCTGAAATTTTTCTAGCAATTAGTCCAGATTTTCCTATGCCAGCAAAAATAACTTTACCTTTACAATTTAAAATCAATTCTACCGCTTTTATAAAAGAATTATTGAAAACTTTTTTTATTTTTTTTAATTCTTCTATCTGAGTTTTAGCGGCTTTATTGGCTAAATTTATATAATTTTTTTTGTTCATTAATGTTCAAAAATGTCAAATTTAAATCCATTTTGATCAAGCGATACTCTTGTATCTAAAAAAATTAGGCACTTTTTAAAAATTTCCATTCTCTTTTCTCGTATCAACATTTTCTCTAACTCATTCTTGATTTTGTGTAAATAAATTACATCATTAGCCGCATATTCTAATTGTTTGTCTGATAGTTCATTTATATCCTTATTCCAATCACTACTTCCTTGTCTTTTATCTAAAGATTTATTGCAAAATTCTTGAACTAGGTTTTTAAGTCCATGACTGTCTGTATAAGTTCTTACAATTTTAGAGGCTATTTTAGTATCAAAAATATTTTTTATTTTACATTTTAAAAAAAATTCCAATGCATTTTTATCAAATCTTAAAAAATGTCCTATTTTTAAGATTTTATCATTTTCTAAAACTGATACAAGATTTGGCGCTTTATAATTTTCTTTATCGGGCTGGATGATAAAGACATTTCCGTTTTCATCACAAATTTGTATTAGACTTAGCTTATCTCTCTCAGGAATTTGAAGACCTGTTGCCTCAGTATCGATTGCAATACTTTTCTTAAATGACTTAGCGATCTCTGAAGTAATGTCCCCTTTTAACTTTGTTATTTTCATATATAAGTGTTTTAAATACCATGAAAAATCAAATTTGCACAATTTTAGGTGGTGGTGGATTTATAGGAAGATATCTTGTTCGAAATTTGACCAAGAAAAACTACAGATGCATTATTTCCACAAGAAAAGCCTTCCAAAAGGGTTATCTAAAAACACAAGCTACACCTGGCGCAATAGAGTTAGTCGACTGGAATTCAAGTAATTTTTCTGAACTTAAAGAAGCTATTAAGAATTCAGATATAGTAATAAATTTAATTGGCATTCTTTACGAAACAAGAAAACAAAAATTTTACAATATTCATGCAAATATACCTGAGGCAGTTGCTAAAATATGTTCTGAGTCAGATGTTAAGAAATTTATTCATGTTTCAGCCATTGGAGCAAATGAAAATTCAAAATCACTTTATCAGAAATCAAAATATCAAGGTGAGGTCAAATCTCTTAATAATTTTAAAAATACAATTATATTAAGACCAAGTGTTGTGTGTGGAACTGAAGATAATTTTACAAACCTTTTTTCTAAGTTAAGCATTCTTCCTGTAATACCTGTCGTGGGAATGAATTATAAATTTCAACCAATTTTAGTTAATGATGTGGCTGATGCAATCGTTCAAGCTATTGAAATGAAAGGCAATGAGGGAAAAATTTACGAAATCGGAGGTCCAAAAATAATTAGTTTCGGTGATATGGTTAAATTAATTTTAAAGACAATAAATAAAAAAAGATTTGTGGTACCCATGCCTATGCCAATCGCCAAAATTCAAAGCACAATTACCGATCTTTTACCTTTTCCTCCAATTTTAACGAAAGATCAGTGCGAGATTTTATCAGAAGCTGATAATGTAGTATCTGATAATAATCTTACTTTAAAAGATTTAGATATCGAGCCAACAGATGTAGAAGAGGAAATGAAGAAATGGTTATGGAGATATAAAGATGGAGGTCAGTTCGCTAAAGCAAAATGAAAAGCATAAGTTTATTTAGTGGATATATTTATCTTATTCTTGCAATTATAACAGGTATTGCTACTAACGGTTTTCTCAAAACTACTGAAAGTTTTACTAAGCTCACACCAACAATTTTTTGCATCACAAGTATTGTTGTTTGTATTTTTTGTTTATCTAGAGCAATGACTATAATACCTGTTGGATTTACTTATGCCACTTACGGAGCATTAACAATAACTGCAGTTACATTATTTGGAATATTTAAATACAATCAAACTCCTAATCTTTATGGTACTGTTGGATTAATTTTAATTGTTTCAGGAGTTATACTTTTAAACCTTTTTGGTAAATTAAAGTAAACCCCTGATGTTTTTAAATCAGGGGCATTTAATTACTTTATAAACTAATTATTTAAAGATGCTGTGATAGGTTCTTTATTTTTGTTAGCTCTTTTTTCAGCGATTTTTTTCTCGATACTAGCTATCTTTAGATCAATCTTTGATAGTTTTTTTTGTTTAGTGCTTATCTTATTTTTAAGCTTATCGATTGATTTTAGTATTTTTTTCTTTTTCTTTTCGTTTTTTTTTAATTTTTTATTCATGTTGTCCCTCCAAAAAAGGAAATACTAAAATAGTCTTAAAAATTTTACAAATAAAATTTAAAAAATCTTTTAAACTTAAAGTTGAAAATGTTTTGATAATATTACGGAACTAATAAATTTATGAATCTGTCTGTTTTTTGGATTTCAAGGGTATTATCATAACCGCAATTTTCACCATCAACTTGTGATAGAACTTTATTGTTTACACCATTTATTTTTAATCTGTTCAATTCTTTTTTAATTACACTTTTTGCAGGAGTTAAGTCGCCTTTGGTTAAAATTAACCAAACATAATAAAGTAATTTTATTCTGGTCAGGTCTTTAAATATGTAAGCCACTATCCTGTTTTCAAATATATTGGTATCATTAGTTATAGAATGGGGACCAGCATAGTATTTTGAATTAGTACATAAAATCCAATCAGCCATAATTTTTTCATTATCTACCTTAACCTCCATTTTATTATTTTTTAAAAATAAAAAATGCTGAAAACCTTTTAAAGCGAAAATTACTTTTCCAAGATACTTTTTTAATATTAGTATTTATGGACTCAACAATTCGAGAGTCAAAACCTACACCAGCCATCAAGAAAAAGTACTTATCATTTATTTTTGCTAATGAAATTTTCTTATGATTATCTGATACGAGAACATTGTAAATCTCCTCCGCCTTTTTCTTAATTTGAGTTTCTATTTGTAAAATATTTGCAGTGCCAGCAGGTATGTATCCAACTAATTTGTCTTTTAGATTATCACTTTTAAACATTTCATTAATACCAAAACATACGCTCCCGTCACCGCCAGCAAATACTAACCGATCAAATTTTTTATTAGACAATTCTTTAAATACATTCCTTGCATGATCTTCGCTTTCAGTTTTAAAAAGATCTACAATATGATTTTTTTCTAAAAGATAAATGACCTTGTTAATTAATTTAAGTTTTCTACCACCTGCTGCATTAGCATTAAATATAACGGCAAAATTCAATTTTTTATTCATATTTTAACAATTCTGTAACATATTTATGATTCTACTTGTACTAGAGATTCGTTTTATAAAAAATATGGAAACAATTCAAACTAAATCTAAGGGAAAGATTTTAAATTACAAAAGCATCTTTATTTCCGACGTGCACCTTGGACATAGAAATAGTGCAGCTAACAAACTGTTAGAATTTTACAAACATTCAAGATCTGAGAATTTATATCTTGTTGGAGACATCATTGATATTTGGGCTCTAAAGACAAAGTTTTACTGGCCACAAGAACATAACGATGTTATTCAAAAAACGTTAAGAAAAGCAAGACATGGAACCAAAGTAAAATATATTATCGGCAATCATGATGATGTATTTAGAAAATTTTTACCATTACACTTTGGAGATATTGAAGTAGTTAACAGAGCAATACATGTTTCAGCTGATAATAAAAAATATATCGTAGTTCATGGTGATGCTTGGGATGGCGTGATGAAATACGCCCCATGGTTATCAAAAGCTGGAGCCATAGCATACACTTTGTTACTCAAGTTTAATGTAGTCATAAATTTTTTTTAGAAGATTATTAAAAAAAGGTAATTGGTCTTTAGCAAAATATCTTAAACATAAAGTAAAAAATGCAGTTAAATATATAGGTGATTATGAAAAAACTTTAGCAAGTTATGCTAAGAGAAAAAAAGTAGATGGAATAATTTGCGGTCACATTCACCATTCTGCTGATCAAATATTAGATGGAGTGAGGTATTTAAATTGTGGAGATTGGGTAGAAGGGGCAACTTTTTTGGTTGAGCATTTTGATGGACGAATGGAAGTTATCGATTGGGATAAACTTAGAAAAGAAGTGGTTAATTATGAACCTTATCTCAAAGTTGTAAACAAATAATGAAAGTACTCATTTGTACAGACGCGTGGTACCCTCAAGTTAACGGAGTTTGTAGAACACTCAAAAATTTAGGTGATGAACTTAAAAAAGTTGGCCATCAAGTAGAATATATTGAGCCAAACCAATTTTTTACAGTTCCCATGCCTAAGTATAATGAGATTAAATTATCATTAAACGTTTGGCCAAGAGTTGGAACTCTTATTAAGAATGCAAAAGCTGATATTGTTCATATTGCAACAGAGGGACCGATTGGAATTTTTGCAAAAAGATACTGTGTTAAAAATAATATTAAATTTACAACGTCTTACCACACACAATTTGATAAATATTTAAAACTTTATTATCCATATTTACCGATCAAATTAGCTCAAAAGTTTTTAAAAAATTTTCATGGGAAAGCTGAGAAAATATTAGTTACCACGCAATCTATGAAAGAGGAGTTGGAGGAAATAGGTTTTAAAAAAGAACAAATGGTAGTTTGGACAAGAGGGGCAAATCATGGAAGTTTTAATGAACCTAAAAAAATAAACTTAGAATATAAAAGGCCAATTTATTTATATGTAGGCAGAGTTTCTATTGAGAAGAATATAAGAGCGTTCTTAGACTTAGACCTTAAAGGAACTAAACTGGTTGTTGGTAAAGGACCAGATCTAAACAAACTTAAAAAAGAATATCCTGATGCAATCTTTAAAGGAGAGAGAACTAACGGTGAGTTAGCTTCATACTTTGCCTCATCTGATGTTTTTGTGTTCCCAAGTAAAACAGATACTTTTGGCATTGTAATTATCGAAGCATTAAAATGTGGCTTACCTGTTGCTGCTTATCCTGTGGCAGGACCAAAAGACATATTCAATGGAACTAACATTGGTTCGCTTAACAATGATTTAAAAAAAGCTGCAGAAGATGCACTAAAAGCTGATAGACAAGCCTGCATAGAACATGCAAAAAAATATACTTGGGAAAATTGTGCTAAAATTTTTTTTAGACTCCGCTGTTGCTAATTAGTCAAAGATAGAACCTTTTTTCTCATACGATCAGCTAGTTGAAGATTGCTTTCGTGAGTAAATTCTATAATTTTAAAAGGTTCACCAATTGTTAAATGTATAGTTTTTTTCTTTTTATTTAAAAGTTCTTGAATGAATAAAATTCTTCTTAAATTATTATTTATAAATCCTATTAATTGAAAAAATAAACTATTTTGACCTGAAAAAAAAACTGGAACAATTTTACATGGCGATTGTTTGTAAATAGAAGCTACTAAAGGTTTCCACTGTCTTTCTTTAGCTTTATCAAAAATAAATTTAGAAGTTGCAACTTCTCCAGAAGGAAAGATAATGAGCAAGCCATTATTTTTAAGGTGTGTTATAGCTTTATTTTTTGAATTGATATTAGAAATTTTTGCGTCTTTAGTTTTTGTAAAACTTAAAGGTAATAGGTATTTTCTTATATGATCAACTTCAGCAAGTTCTTCGTTAATTAATATTTTATAATCTTCTCTTACTTCTGCAACCAGGGCACTGATAATTAAACCATCGGCTATTCCAAAAGGGTGATTACAAATAATTAAACAAGGACCAGAAGAGGGAATATTGATTTTACCATCAACTTTATGAGAAATGTTTAATATTTTTAAAGCTTTAGCCCAAAAATTTTTGTTAAAATCTGGATCATTGTAATTATCTTTATAAATCTTTCTAATCTTTTTAAATTTGAAAATACTTTCAATTAAAAAACGCATCCTCACTTTATAAATGATAGGTAAATTAATTGCTAAATTTTTTTAGATAAGTCTCTTTAATTTTAGAAAATGGAAGAAATATGAAAACATCGGTAGTTTTAAAGTGATTATCTAGAACCGCACCGTCTCCGATATAAGCGTTTAATCTCAGATATGCTTTAATAAGAGTAGGTAATTTTTTCGCAATATCCATTTTTGATAGCATGGGTATGTTGTTGCTCAAATTTACTTTATACTCATCAAGTGCTTTTACTTTAATTTCATCAGGCATTGCAAAATTTTCATTTAAGAATTTTAGTTCTGGTTCAATTACTTTTACATTTGTTTCTAAAAAACTAGCTGTTCCAAATAAGGCATCTACTTTATTCTCGACAACGTATTCATGAATTTTCTTCCACATAAGTTGTAAAACATTTTTTTTCCTAAATTTTTTATTTATACAAGATCTACTTAACTCTAATAAATTATTATATTTATTTGATTTTAGAAGATTAGATAGATCGTATTCATTAGATGAATAAAAGCCGTTATTTTTTAAAGCAATACTTTGTTTTAAAAGTCTATAAGTTCCAATAACTTTAGTTTTACTAAATTTAGTTTTTTTAAAAGTAACAATTATATGGTCTGCATATTTATCGTAATCGTCAGTTTCTCTTTTAAATGAATTAAGTCTTATGATTTTATTTTCTCGTTCTGCAAAAAAAACCTTATACCTTAATCTTTGGGCAGCTTTTATTTCAGACTTGCTATCCGCCAAATAACATTCAAAAGTCGGTTGAAAGAAATTACTTGTGTTAATAAATAACTTATTATTTTGTAATTTTTTAAAATTTTTCAACATTTAGAGTAAGTAAGCGATTCACCTTTCAATAATATGAAGAATTTATTTCAAATCTGTTACAAAGATGTTCTTTAAAAACCTTTTGCTTGAAGTATAATTTAGTTATGGAATTGTTATTTTACTCACTCGCAGGGTTAATTGTGATCGTAGTTATTGCAGTATCTAGAAAATCAATCGTAGCAGGTATGGATGCAAGATCTGATGTTAAGAGAGATAATAAACCAGGTGATATTAAAGAAGAGGTAGAAGACATCACCAATGAAAATATTGAAAAAACTAATGAGCAAGTAAAGATTATAAATCAAATCGATGATTTAATTTTAATTGTAGATAAATTTAAAAATATCAAATTTTTTAATAATAGCGCCAAAAAAAAATTTGGAGAAAATAATTTAGACAAGCACGTGGCCACTTTATTGAGAGTTCCTGATTTACTCCAAAATATTGATTTAGTGCTTTCAAAAAAAGAGACAATTACTATGGATTTAGAATTATCTTCTCCTTCATTTCAGTTCTTTAAAGTTCATCTATTTTCTGGACCGACCTCATTTGTCGATGATCCTGACTCAGTTGTTTTATTTCTAAAAGATTTAACTGATATTATAAAAGCGCAAAGGTTCAAATCTGATTTTGTAGCCAATGTCAGCCATGAACTTAAAACGCCTCTAGTTTCTATTAAAGGATTTTTAGAAACTATAAGCGGACATGCGAAAGATGATTTAAAAGCACAAAAAAAATTCATACCGATAATGCTTGAGCAAGCTGATAGGATGGAAAGCTTAATTAAAGATTTACTTTCATTAAGTAGAATAGAGTTACAGGAACATATACAGCCTCAAGATAAAGTAAATTTAAAAGAAATTTTAAGTAACGTTGAAGATATCCATCAAAAAAATTTAAAATCTTTTGAATTTAAAAATAATATAAAAGATGATTTCTTTATTAAAGGCGATCATGAAAAATTAATTGAAGTTTTTTCAAATATTATAGATAACAGTATAAAATATTCAGAAAAAAATAAAAAGATTGAAATTAATTGTGGGCAAGGTAACGGAAAAGTTATAGGAGACTCTTATACCGTGTCCATTAAAGATAATGGTATTGGAATTCCAACTGAACAACTTCCGAGAATTACTGAAAGATTTTTTAGAGTTGATGCTGCTAAAAGCAAAAAAGTTGGTGGCACTGGACTTGGAATGGCGATCGTGAAGCACATTGTTAATCAGCATAGAGGAGAACTAGAAATAAAAAGTGAACCTCAAAATGGCACCGAAATAAAGGTCCATTTTTCAAAATTTTAGCAAATATTACAGTTTTATTAAATTTTGTCTTGAGATAGACGGCAAAATAGTTAAAGTTTTAGTATGACTAGATTAATGAATTATATAAGTCTGGTTTTATTAACTTTAATTTTTACAACTGTTAAAGCAGATGTAAATTTAATAGAGAAAACTTTACGTTCTCAACCTCTTACAGTTTTTGATCTTGGACTTCTAAGACTAAAAAACGATCTTAAGCTAGCTAAAAACGATTTAGTTCTTGAAGTAGATAATAAAAATGTATCCACAATTTATACTGAAGCTTTATTTTCAAGACGATACGATGGAATTCAATTAATTGTGTCAGCACCGATGAGCACTCATTTAAATGCGAACTCGTACATGGCGGACTCAATCAAATGTAGAAAAATTTTTGAAAAAGTTAAAAATAATCTTTTAAAAGGACAAAACGAGAGCAATATGATTCATTCACAAGCTGCATCTTATTTAACCGAAGTATTTACCGCTCCCACTCAATGGAATGCGTGGAGATATGATAAAGGTTTTACTCAAAAATTAGTTAACTTTGTACAACTAGAAGTTACATTAAAGCCAACTCAGTCCTATGCAGTTAAAAATAAAGTAAGACCTTTTAGTTGCGGAGGGTCTTTAGCCTCTGATTATCAACAAATCGAGATAACTAGAAAGTTCAACTAAAAAGTTATCATTTTAATAAATTTGTAACATATCTGTAATAATTAAGAGTCCTCTTAATTCTAAGAGTCCAATGTTTGTTAATTAATTAATAAATGAAAGGATAAACAATGAAAAAACTATCAATCGCTTTAGCTTCATTAGTTGCAATGTTAGTTGTAACTTCTGCTCAAGCTAGAGATCAGATTAAAATCGTAGGTTCTTCAACTGTATTCCCTTATGCAACAATCGTTGCTGAAAGATTTGGTTCGTCTGGTAAATTTAAAACACCAGTAATCGAGTCAACAGGAACAGGTGGTGGAGCTAAATTATTCTGTGCTGGAGTTGGTACAGAGCACCCAGACATAACAAATGCATCTAGAGCTATGAAGGCTAAAGAGTATGCGCTATGTCAAAAAAATGGTGTTGAAGAAATCGTAGAGATTACAGTTGGTAACGACGGAATAACGTTAGCTTATTCTAAAGATGCTAAACCAGTAAACTTTACAAAAAAACAATTATGGGCAGCATTAGCAAAAGAAGTTGCTAAAGATGGTGCGTTAGTACCAAATCCATATAAAAATTGGAGCGATATCGACTCATCATTACCAAACTACCCTATCAAAGTTATGGTGCCTCCAGGAACATCAGGAACAAGAGATGCTTGGAATTCATTAGTAATGAAAAAAGGTATCGATGATGCTTCTAAAAAAGCTGGCGCTAAATATAAAGCGTTAAGAGAAGATGGTGCGGTAATTGAAGTTGGTGAAAACGACTCACTTATTATTCAAAAATTAGCTGCGGACAAAGAAATGTTCGGTTTCTTTGGTTTCAGTTATTTCTTAGCTGCAAAAGATAAATTGCAAGCTGCAAGCATTGAAGGTGGTCAACCAAGTCTATCTTCGATTCAAGATTACAGTTACGCAGTTGCAAGACCTTTATTCTTCTACGTGAAAAAAGCTCACGTGGGCGTTGTACCAGGCTTACATGAATTCGTAAAAGAGTTCACAAGTAAAAAAGCTATGGGTAAAAAAGGTTATTTAACTGATATCGGGCTAGTACCCCTAGATGGCAAGTTATACAAAACATCTAGAACTAACGCTACGAAGTTAGTTAACATGCCTGCTAAGAAGTAGTAGTATCAATTAAACAAAAAGGGGGTATTTTACCCCCTTTTTTATCTTAAAAGCTCAATATGAATTTAATACTTGTAACTTTTATTATTCTCTTAGCTTTCACAAGTTATTATTTCGGTAGAAAAAAAGCTCTAGTTATTCAATCATCACAAAGACTTACGGCATTACCAAAATTTTATGGATATTATTTAGCTGCTTGGTGTGCTGCACCAGCATTAATAATTTTTGCTCTTTGGTCAGTTTTTGAACCATCAATCGTTAAAACATTTATTTTACAAGATTACACTGATCAGAACTTAACTAAAAATGAGCTTCAGCTTATTTACACAAAGGTTAAAGCATTAGCCGCAGGAACTTACACGGGAAATATTACTAATTTTCTAGATGAGTCTGCTAATAAGTACATTCAATTAAAAGGAATAGCTAACAGCGCTAAAGTAGCAATTATTTTAGCAATTTTAATTTTCTCTCTGAGTTTTGCATATAGATCTGTTCAGAAAAATGATCGCATGAGAGAACCAGTAGAAATTTTTCTTAAATGGGTGTTATTTGTTGCATCATTAGGTGCAGTTTTAGTTACAATTGGAATAGTTTTTTCACTTTTATTCGAAGCGATTAGGTTTTTTCAAGCAGTAAAAATCTTTGACTTTATATTCGGAACTCATTGGTATCCTGCTAAAACTTTTGTAAGAGATGGTCAACCAGATCCTGAATTAATGAAGGATGCTTTCGGAGCTGTACCTTTATTTGCTGGAACTTTTTTTATTGCTTTTATTGCAATGTGTGTTGCCATCCCCATAGGTTTGCTGAGTGGGATATATCTATCTGAGTATGCTGGAAGAGGTGTAAGAAAATATGCTAAACCTATTATTGAGATTTTAGCTGGTATTCCAACAGTAGTATATGGTTTTTTTGCAGCTTTAACCGTCGGTCCTTTTGTTAAAGAAATAGGTAATGCTATGGGCTTAGAAGTTTCAGCGGAGAGCGCTTTAGCTGCAGGAGCAGTTATGGGAGTAATGATAATTCCTTTTATTTCAAGTCTAAGCGATGACGTTATAACAGCAGTACCGCAAAATTTAAGAGATGGAAGTTACGCAATGGGTGCAACAAAATCTGAAACTGTAAAAAAAGTAATTTTTCCAGCAGCCTTACCTGGTATCGTAGGTTCGATACTTTTAGCAGTATCAAGAGCGGTGGGAGAAACAATGATCGTTGTAATGGCCTCAGGACTAGCGGCTAATCTTACAATGAATCCACTCGAATCAACTTCAACCATTACAGCACAAATTGTAGTAATTTTAATTGGAGACCAACAATTTGGAGATCCAAAAACTCAATCAGCTTTTGCCTTAGGAATATCTTTATTTATAGTAACTTTATTTTTAAATGTAATCGCTCTTTCAGTTGTTAAAAAATATAGGGAAAAATATGAATAGTTTTAAGAAAAATTTATTAAAAAAAAGATATAACGCTGAAAGAAGATTTCAATGGTATGGCAAAATAGCTATAGGATTAGCTTTAAGCTTTTTAGCAGTTTTTATGTTTCAGATATTTTCAAAAGGTTACTCAGCTTTCCAAAAAACTTGGATAGTAACAGAAGTTCATTATGATAAAGAATTACTTTTAATCGATGCAGAAAGTCCATCAAAAGATGATTTAGAAAATGCAGACTATTATGATGTTGCTTACAAAGCTATGACCTCATTAGATCCTGGACTTCCTGAAGAAGAGGATCGTCAATTAATTCAAATGGTTTCATATAAATATGAGACTGAAGTTAAAGATCTACTTTTAAAAAATCCAGACTTTCTGGGTAAAATAGTACCCATAAAATTAACAGCTTCTGATGATGTTGATCAAGTTCATAAGGGAAATTATCCAAGAGATATCCCTGAAAAGAATAGAAGAGTAAATGATTATCAGCTGCAGATTTACGATATGCTTAATGAAAGAGGGGATATTTTATCAGAGTTTAACATTAGTTTTTTTACAAGCCCTGATTCAAGAGAGGCAGAACTAGCAGGTATAGCTAGCTCGTTTATGGGAACAGTTTTTAGTATACTAGTATGTTTAGCGTTTTCATTTCCTGTTGCAGTGTTAGCTGCAATTTATCTCGAGGAATTTGCACCAAAAAATAAATTTACAGATTTTATAGAAGTAAACATTAATAATTTAGCAGCTGTTCCATCGATAGTATTTGGTTTGCTAGGTCTTGGTGTTTTATTAGCAGTTTTTAATTTACCAAGATCGACACCACTTGTTGGAGGAATTACTTTGTCTCTTATGACATTACCAACAATAATTATTGCTGCAAGAGCCTCTTTAAAAGCTGTACCACCAAGTATAAGAGAAGCTGCATTAGCGATGGGTGCAAGTAATATGCAAACGACCATGCATCATACTGTGCCACTATCAATGCCTGGAACTTTATCTGGAACGATAATTGGCTTAGCTCAAGCCTTAGGGGAAACAGCCCCTTTAATTTTAATAGGAATGGTTGCTTTTGTGAACACAATACCTGGAACGCCAGTTGATCCTGCTGCAAGTTTACCAGTTCAGATATATATATGGTCAGAAAGTGCTGAGAGGGGTTTCGTTGAAAAAGTATCTGCATGTATTATGGTGCTTCTAGCTTTTTTAATTTTAATGAACTTGGCAGCTCAAATCGTTAGACACAAATTTGAAAAGAAATGGAGTTAAATGAGTAAAATCAAAGCGGAAAATGTAAATGTATATTACGGATCCAAACAGGCATTATTTGATGTCTCTATAGATATTGCAGAAAAAGAAGTTACAGCTCTAATTGGACCATCTGGGTGTGGAAAGTCTACTTTCTTAAGATGCTTGAACAGGATGAACGACGTCATAGAAATTTGTAGAGTTGAAGGCAGTATTAAAATGGACAACCTAGAACTGAACTCAAGAAAGTTAGATGTTGTGAGACTTAGGGAGAATGTTGGTATGGTTTTTCAAAAACCCAATCCGTTCCCTAAAACAATTTATGAAAATGTAGCTTATGGGCCTACTATTCACGGTATTGCACAGAGCAAAGAAGAAATGGATCAAATAGTTGAAACAAGTCTGAAAAAAGCTGCCCTGTGGAACGAAGTTAAAGATAGACTTGATGAAATCGGAACTGGTTTATCAGGCGGTCAACAGCAACGACTATGTATTGCTAGAGCTATATCTGTAAGTCCAGAAGTGATTCTCATGGACGAACCATGTTCAGCGCTTGACCCAATAGCAACAGCTCAAATCGAAGAACTTATAGATGATCTTAAAAAAGAGGTTACAATTGTAATAGTTACCCACTCAATGTCACAAGCAGCCAGGGTATCTCAAAAAACAGGTTTCTTTCATTTGGGAAAACTTATAGAATTTGGACCAACAGATAAAATATTTAAAAATCCTGACAACCAGCAAACTCAGGATTATATTACAGGAAGGTTTGGTTAATGAGTGAAAAACCGCACATTGTAAAATCTTACGAAGAGCAACTTCATTTATTAAAAGATACAATAGTGAAAATGGGAACTGGAGTTGAGAAACAGCTTGAAAATACTATTCAATCTTTAGTTAAAAAAGACATTAACTTAGCAGAAAAATCTATCAAAGATGACGAATTGACTGATAAGTATGAAATAAATATAGAAGAGCAAGTTGTAAATTTGATTGCCTTAAGGCAACCTATGGCAATAGATTTAAGAGAAACAGTTGTTGCTTTAAAAGTTTCTTCAGACTTAGAGAGAATTGGTGATTTAGCAAAAAATATCTCAAAACGATTAACTAAAATTGGAACTGATTTACCCAATGATATAACTAAAAATTTCCAAATAGCTGGTTTAAAAGCATCAAAACAAGTCAATGCAGTTTTAAACTCGTATTTACATAGAGATAAAGATACAGCAGAAAATGTTTGGAATTCTGATGAAGAAATAGATCAAATGACTAATAGTAATATGGAAGCTGCAGTAAAACATTTAGAAAAAAATAAAAACGATATACAAAAAGTAACCCAACTACTTTTCATGCTTAAAAATATTGAGAGGATTGGAGATCATGCAACCAATATTGCAGAGCAAGTTTATTTTCTGATTACAGGAGATTATTTAGAGGGAGACCGACCAAAAGGATAATGAGGGCAAATTTATTCATTGTCGAAGATGAAATGCCCATCGTAACTTTGCTTAAATACAATTTAGAAAAAGAGGGTCACAAAGTTGATTATGCAGTCAATGGAGAAGACGCTATTAGAAATATAAAGGAAAAAAATCCTGATTTAATTTTATTAGATTGGATGTTGCCGGATATTTCAGGTGTTGAAGTCTGTAAAAATTTGAAAAGAAGCAATCTTCACAAAAATATCCCAATCATTATGTTAACAGCCAAAGGTGAAGAAGAAGACAAGCTGAAAGGATTTGAAACAGGAGCAGATGACTACGTAACTAAGCCATTCAGCCAAAAAGAACTTATTGCAAGAGTTAACGCTTTACTAAAGAGATCTAAACCAAGTGTTGCCGCTGATGTTGTAGTATTTGAGGATCTAAAAGTAGATAGAGTTCAACGAAGAGTTTATAGAGCAGATAAGCAAGTTATAGTTGGTCCTACAGAATTTAAACTAATTGATTTTTTAATAAAGAATCCAAAAAGAGTATATTCGCGTGAGCAACTTTTAAATTCTGTATGGGGAGATGATATTTATGTGGAGCCCAGAACTATAGATGTTCATATTAGAAGACTAAGAAAAGCAATAAATATTGATGGCAAGAAAGATCTTATCAGAACAGTTAGATCTGCCGGTTACTCCTTAGATGCCTGAAGATCTTTTGGCTTTATAAATGAAATTAATTTTCCTTTAACTTTTGATAACCTCTCCCAATCATTGAAATTAAAGTTTACTTCGGCAACGGCTGCAGTAGGAAATTTTCTTTTTAAATTTTCAAATTGATCAGAATTTTCTTTAAGACAGATTCGATTTATTAGTTCACTCATTGAAGGTTCATGATTGATTAAAAGTAAAGTTTTATAATTATCACCTGTTTGTTTTAAGATATGAATAATTTCATCCTCACTAGCGTGATAAAGCGCCTTTTTTTTAATAATTTTTTTAAAACTGATTTTTTCTGACAATATATCTAATGTTTGCATTGTCCTTTTAGAGGATGAGCAATAAACTAAATCAAATTTTAATTTCTTTTTAATAAAAAATTCACAAATTAATTTTGCTGAATTTACTCCCCTTTTATTCAATGGCCTGTCATGATCATCTAAATCTGGAAAATCCCAACTAGATTTAGCATGTCTCATCGCATATAATTTAAACATATTTTTAATTTAACATTTATATATGTCGAAAGCATCATTTTCAGAAAACGCTAATATTAGCAATCAACTCATAAACAGAGAATTATCTTGGCTTCAGTTTAATGATCGTGTTTTAGAAGAGTCAAAAGATAAAACAAATCCTCTATTTGAAAGAGTAAAATTTTTATCAATCGCAGGTACAAATTTAGATGAATTTTTTATGGTAAGAGTCGCTGGACTTTTTAATCAAATTAAAGATGGTTTTGACGAATTAAGCGCAGATGGATTAACTGCAGAGGATCAATTAAATAGAGTCGTATTAAAAACTAAAGATCTATTAAAGAAGCAAAACGAAGCGTTCCTTGAGTTAAAAAAGGAGTTATCAAAAGAAAAAATTTTCATTCGGAAAATATCAGAACTAAATAAGAAGGATCTTATGTATCTAAGAGAATACTTTCAGGAAACAATTTATCCTATAATAACACCTACTGCCATTGACCCATCACATCCCTTTCCTTTTATACCAAATAAAGGCCAAGCAATTTTACTAAGAATGACAAGAATTAAAAAAAAAAGAGAACTAAACGCAATTATAGTTATACCAAGAGCACTTCCAAAATTTATATCGCTAAATAATTCTGAAACAATAAATGAATTTGTCACAATTGATGACGTAATTTGTAAATTTGCAAATGAAATATTTCCAGACCATAATATCGAGGCGAGTTTGCAGTTTAAAATAATTAGAGACAGTGAAATTGAAATAGATGATGAAGCTGCTGATCTTGTGAGATATTTTGAAAAAGCAATTAAGAAAAGAAGAAGGGGAAACGTAGTTAAACTTGAAGTACTCACTAATTCAAATAAAAACCTTTTAAATTTTATTTCAAAAAAATTTAAAATGGATGAAGATCATATTTATGAAGTTGAAGGATTAGTCGGAATACAAGATATAGATGAAATTTGTAAAAAGAAAGATCCAAAGCTGAGATTTAAAAAGTTTAATCCTAGAGAAGTTGAAAGATTAAAAGAATTTGATGATAAATTTTTTTCAGCTATAAGAAGTAAAGATTTTGTTGTACACCATCCTTTTGAAACTTTTGATGTAGTAATTCAATTTTTAGAAGCTGCAGCAAAAGATCCCAAAGTTATCGGTATCAAACAAACTTTATATCGAACCACACCTGACTCTCCTATCGTAAAAGCACTAAGTAGAGCAGCAGAAAACGGAAAAGTTGTTACAGCCGTAATAGAAATAAAAGCTCGATTTGATGAGGAAGCTAATATTGAATTATCTAGGAAACTAGAGAAAGCTGGCGTTCAAATTGTTTACGGATTCGCAAAATACAAAACGCATGCAAAGGCAAGTTTAGTTTTAAGAAAAGAAGGAGCTAAAACGCGAAGCTATGTTCACTTAGGTACAGGAAACTATCATCCAATTAACGCAAAAATTTATACTGACTTATCACTGTTTAGCTCTAATCAAGACTTGGCCAAAGATGTCGAAAAATTTTTCAATTATGTAACTGGTTATGCAAAACCAAAAAAATTGAATAAAATTTTTATGTCTCCATTAAATAGTAGGAATTTTTTTGAAGAAAAAATTGAAAATGAAATTGTAAATGCAAATAAAGGAAAACCTGCAGAAATATGGGCAAAAATGAATTCTCTTGTAGACCCTGGAATTATTAAGAAATTTTACGAAGCTTCAAACGCAGGGGTAAAAATAAATTTATCAGTAAGAGGAGTATGTTGCTTAAGACCTGGAATTAAAGGTCAATCTGAAAATATAAAAGTAAAAAGCCTTATTGGCAGATTTTTAGAACACTCAAGAATTTATTGTTTTGCAAATGGTAGTTCTATGCCCTCTCGAGAGAATCAGGTATATATTTCATCTGCAGATTTAATGCCTAGAAATTTAGATAGAAGAATTGAAATTATAATTCCGATAGAAAACAATACTGTGCATGAACAAATTTTAGATCAAATTATGTTAGCCAACTTTAAAGATAAATCAGAAACATGGTATTTAGATAGCTTAGGAAACTATCATAAAGAACAAGAGAAAGGCTTTTCCGCACATTCCTATTTCATGAAGAACCCAAGTTTATCAGGTCGTGGTAAGTCAATTTTAAGAGCTAAACCTCAAAATTTAAGATTAGTAAAATGAAACCAGAATTAAAAAATCTTTTTAAATTTCAGTCTAATAAAAAGTCTAAGCAAGCCATAATAGATCTTGGATCAAATTCAGTAAGAATGCTCATATACGATAATTTTAAAATTTCTCCAATTCCAGTCTTTAATGAAAAAGCAGTTTGCAAACTTGGAAAAAATTTAGATAAATCTAAAAAACTAAACCCTGATGGAATTAAAAGTTCTTTAAAAGTTTTAAATAGATTTAAAGAAATTTTAGATATTTCAGACGTTCAAGATTTAGAAATTATTGCAACAGCGGCTTTTAGAGAGGCCACTGATGCAAGTGAATTTTTAAGAGAAATTGAAAAAATATTTAATAAAAAACCACTAGTATTATCTGGCGAGGAAGAAGCAAGAACATCAGCAAACGGTGTAATGGTAGGATTTGATGAAGTAGATGGACTAGTTGCAGATTTAGGAGGTGGAAGTTTAGAACTTGCCAGAGTTTCCAAAAATCAAATTTTTGAAACAACCTCTTTACCTCTTGGAGTACTAAGACTAGAAAATAACCCTATTGTAAAAAAAAGAAATTTGGGAAAATATGTTAGAAAACTTTTAAGAGATGAAAAATGGCTTTCTAAAAAGAAATTCAAAAATATTTATTTGGTAGGAGGGACTTGGAGATCATTATTTAAATATCATCTCTTTAAAGAAAAACACCCATTACATATTTTGCATCAATATAAGCTCTCAAAAGATGTAGCAGTTAAATACTTAAATAGGATTTCAAAATTTAATAAATCATCTTTGAAATCAATGGAGTATATAACTAAATCTAGAACTCCCTATTTACCGTTTAGCTCTATAATACTTAACGAAATAATTGAAGCAGCAAGCCCTTCAAAAGTTATTTGCTCAATCAGTGGACTGAGAGAGGGGCATATGAATATAATTATAAACCAAGGAATGAGCGAGGATGAAATTTTCAAATTAAAAACTGATGGTATATCTTTTAAAAAAGGGGACTATGGAAAGAGTTTTGAGAAATATTTTAACTTTATTTCACCATTATTTGAAGACAACGAATATTTTAATCGAAGATTACTAACCTTGGCTTGTATCTTAAGTAAAATGGATTGGGGCTTAGGAGCTTTTCAAAAAGCAGAATTAGTTTTTATGGAAGTGTTAAATACTCCATTACTAAAACTAGAACATAGAGATAGAGTAAAAGTTGCATCAGCAAGTTTTTGGAGACATTGTGGTTTAAAATATAATCCGAATTATGAGTTTTTATCCTTATTAAATAACAACGAAATTTTATCCTCAAAGCAAGTGGGATCTGCTTTAAGATTAGCAGAGTCACTTACAAGCATGTCTTCGTTATTGTTAGATGAGTTTAAAATTTATAAAAGAAATAAGACTATTTTTTTGAAAATACCTAACAATCATAGTGATATAGTCTCAAAACAAGTAACTAAAAGACTTAAAAACCTGGCAGGAGAGATGAATGTCGACTCTAATATCATTTATTCTTGAAAATTAATAAATCTTTAACTTAATTTAAATATTTTTTTAGCATTTGTATATTATTAATAGATTATCAGTCTCCCATCTGTGTTGTTAATTAATTAGCCCAAGGTATCAATATTACCTTGGGCTACCCTCCAACTATAAAATAATTTTTCTAATTAAATAGACAGCTAGTATTCCGCCAACAATTTCAGCAATGATATAGCTAGGAGTATTTAAGTAATTAATTCCAGTAAATGTGTCTGTAAAAGTTCTTGCTATTGCTACCGCTGGATTTGCAAATGAAGTTGAAGAGGTAAACCAATACCCCGCTGAAATAAAAGTAGCTACTGATGAAGCGACCGCAAGTTTGCCACTCTTTAAAGATCCAAATATTACAAAAATTAATCCAAAAGTTGCAATGATCTCAGCTGTAAAAATATTTATTCCAGGTCTAATCTTCTGTGAAAGCTGCAACAAAGGAAGATCAAACATAAAATTTGCTAACATTACTCCTAACATGCAACCTAAGACTTGAGCAGAGATATAAGTGATAATTAAATTTTTTTTAATCTTGTTGGTAAAATACATTGCTAAAGTAACGACAGGATTGAAATGTGCGCCGGAGATATCACCGATTGAAGCAATCAGAACAAATAATCCTGCACCTGTAGCTAAAGTATTCGCTATTAACATTACAGCGATATCATCAGTTAGATTTTGAGCCATAATACCTGAACCAACAATAATCATGACTAAAAAACAACTTCCTATAAATTCACCAATAAATATTTTTTTACTTTTCATTTTTTACCCAATGTTTAATTTTTTCATTAATTATATTATAAGTTTCTTCAGCTATTAAATTTATTTTATCTTTATTTTTAGTTTTTTTAATTTTTTCAACAGGGTCCGCGATGTCCCAGTGCGTAATGGTCTTTTTTTTGGGCCATACAGGACAAACTTCTTTATTGGCGTTATTACAAACTGTAATCACGTAATCAATATCAATATCATTTTTTAAAAATTCATCAAAATTTTTCGAATAATACGTGGCTAAATTAAATTTTTTTCCTTCAAGATACTCTTTAATGTAGGGATTGATTTTCCCTGAAGGATTACTTCCAGCGCTAAATGCGATGAATTGATTTCGGAAATTATTGTTTACAATACTTTCCGCTATTATGCTTCTCGCAGAGTTTCCAGTACAAACAAATAATATTGTTTTTATTTTCCTCATAAAAAATGTATTGAAGTGTCCCGAACTTACGGAACCAAAATTTGATAAAAACCAATAATAAATAATGGAATCTGTAACCCAAAATTGGTTAATATTGCTTTATCCTTAGAAATAAAACCTGCAATTGTCCAGCCAACAACTCCCGCTCCATGAAACATTATATTTACTGGATACATATTCAAATTTGTTAATAAAATACCTGTAAGAACTAAAAAAGTACTTAACCATTTAAGGTATTTTTTAATAAACTTCATAATCAATTATATGATTGTAATGTTAAAGTTTTGTTAACCAGACGAGGCTTTAACTTTTTTCTCGATAAATTCTGGAATCTCATCACCAAGATCATCGTCTTTTTGATTTTTAGGTTGAAAGGCATACAAAACATGAAGTTTGCAATAAGGAAAATCTCCTTCAGGTTTTCTACCACAAAAATAGAATTTTTCCTCGTTGGGATGACCTATAGGCCACTTGCACGTTTCATCTGTAAGCTCTTCAAGTGATTTAGGGTTTTCTGGCTCGAAGTTTTTATCTAATAATATTGATTGAAATTTAGCTTTTCTTGATGTTGGGGCTGGTCCTCTTCTAACCTGCTTATTGTCATTAGTTCTAGGTGAATTAGATTGCTTAGAAGGGGCTCTAGCTTCTAAATTTAATCTATGAGCTTTTCCAATTACTGCGTTTCTAGTGGTGTCCCCTAATGCTTCGGCTATCTGACTTGCGGTATGGCCCTTAGACCAGAGTTCTTTTAATTTAGCGACTTTTTCTTCTGTCCAACTCATAGTATATAATTACAATATTTAGTAAATAGGAAAAACTTAGGACATAATATTGGGGTTTAAAACATTAAAAGACCTTAAACCTGTGAGTAGATTTAGTTGTGCACAGTTTTTTTTAATAAGAGGTTATAAGACTATCAATGGTTGAAATTACAAAAAAATATAAAATTGGATCGAGAAGATTTGGATTAATAAATTGGGTTGGAGCTTGGACTTTGTATAAAAAAGAAGTCTTAAGATTTTTAATTGTTTGGATACAAACTATTTTTTCTCCACTTATTTCATCTTTACTCTTTTTACTAGTTTTATCTTTAGCGATAGGTGCAGATAGAGGAGACGTACTTGGTGTGTCTTTTATAACTTTTTTAGCCCCAGGGTTGATTTCGATGCAAGTTATTCAACAGTCGTTTTCCCACTCATCCTCATCTTTTATGATTGGAAAAATACAAGGTAATATAGTTGATTTACTTTACGCGCCGCTATCAGCAACAGAGGTTACTATTTCAGTTACACTTGCAGCAGTTACTAGAAGTGTGGTGATAGCAATCGTTTCCATCATTGTATTTAGACTCATTATAGATATTGAGATCACAAATTATCTTTTACTTATAATATTTACTTTACTATCCTCTTTCATACTAGGAAACATAGGAATAATCGCAGGTTTATGGGCTGAAAAATTTGATCACATGGCAACTGTAACTAATTTTGTGATTGTTCCCCTATCTTTCTTATCGGGTACTTTTTATTCAATTGAGAGATTACCTGAAGTTCTGCAAATGATTAGTAAAGCTAATCCATTTTTTTATATGATAGATGGTTTTAGATATAGTTTTATAGGTAAAGCAGATGGATCAATTTTTATAGGATTAGTGTATTTATCAGTATTAAGCTTTGTTAGCTGGTTTGTTACTTATTTATTGTATAAAAAAGGATATAAAATTAGATCTTAAAATGAGCGCTATATTAAATACATACAATAGAAAAAAAGTATCTTTCACCAAAGGTAAAGGTGCTTTCCTTTATGGAACAAATGGAAAAAAATATTTGGACTTTGTGCAAGGAATAGCGGTTAATTGTTTAGGACACGCTCATAATTATTTAATAAATTCAATTTCTAAACAGTCTAAAAAATTATGGCATGTGTCCAATGCATTTATTATTCCTGAGCAAGAAAAACTAGCCAAAAGATTGAAGCAAAAAACTTTTGCTGATTATGTTTCATTTCAAAATTCTGGAGCTGAAGCAACAGAGGCGGCAATAAAATTTGCAAGAAGATATTTTTATTCAAAAGGTCAGCCGAGAAAAAATAGAGTTTTGTGTATTAACAACAGTTTTCACGGAAGAACTCTTGCTACTATTTTTGCTAGTAATAGCAAAAAAGCCACAGAGGGCTTTGGACCTAAAGTTGATGGATTTGATCATTTTAATTTTGGTGATCATAAAAGTTTGGAAAAATCTATTACAAGCAGAACTGCCGCAATTATGGTTGAGACTATTATGGGAGAGGGTGGAATCAAAGTGATACCAAATTACTGTTTAGTTGGGCTCAGAAAGTTGTGTAACAAGAAGAAAATTTTATTAATTTTAGACGAAGTTCAGTGTGGTATAGGAAGAAGTGGAAAATTTTTTGCATTTGAACACGCAAAAATAAAACCTGATATTGTGCCAATTGCAAAAGGAATAGGGGGCGGTTTTCCAATTGGCGCTGTACTTGTAAATAAGAAAGTAGCATCGGGGATGAAACCAGGAACACACGGATCAACTTTTGGAGGGAATCCTTTAGCAATGAGTGCTGGAAATGCAGTAATGGATATAATGTTTAAAAAAGGTTTTTTAAGTAATGTTACTAAAAATGGAAATCATTTTTTAAAAGGTCTTCATAAATTAAAAGAAAAATATCCGAAAATAATTAAAGAAGTTAGAGGTAAAGGGTTACTCATTGGACTTTGTTTATATAAAGATCAAACTAAATTTATTCAAAAGTTAATGGACAATAAGCTTTTAACTGTAAGGGCTGCTGAAAATGTAGTCAGACTTTTGCCTCCTTTAAATGTCACAAAGCAGGAAATTAATTTAAGTTTAAAAATATTAGATAAGGTTTGCAAAAACTATAGATGAAAAATTTTATAAATATATCTGACCATTCACCCAATGATCTTAGAGCTATCATCGATGAGGCAAAAGCTAGAAAGCTTAATAGACAAAATTTAAATAAATCTGCCCCTGATGAAGATAAACCTTTTGAGGGAAAATCTATGGCCATGATTTTTGAAAAGCCTTCGACAAGAACTAGAATGTCTTTTGATATTGCTGTGAAACAATTAGGTGGTACATCGATTGTATTAAATCCAGATGGAATACATTACGGTAAAGGCGATGAAACATTAAAAGATACTGCAAAAGTTTTATCGGAATACGTTGATATAGTAATGCTAAGAACGTCTTCTCATAAAAATCTCGAGGAGTTTGGAAAACATTTGGATATTCCGATTATTAATGGTTTGTCAGATTTAGGCCATCCCTGTCAAATCATGTCAGACATTCTTACATACGAAGAGAAAAATGGAAGAATTGAGGGTAAAACGGTTGCATGGTTAGGAGACGGAAATAACAATATGTCTAATTCTTTAATTGAGGCTGCGGGGAAATTTAAATTTAGACTAAAAATAGCATGTCCAAAGAAATATTCTCCCAATAAAAAGATATTAAGTTGGGCAAAGAAAAATAAGGTAAATCTAATTGTAACAACAAAGCCTGAAGATGCTGTAAAAAATTCAGATTGTGTAATGACTGATAAATGGGTTTCAATGAATGATAAAGTCAACAAAAAAGCAAAGAAAAAAATCTTAAAACCTTTTCAGGTAAATAAAAAATTAATGAGTAAAGCTAATTCAGGTGCAAGTTTTATGCACTGCCTCCCTGTTGGAAGAGGAGAAGAAGTAACAGATGAAGTGATTGATGGCAAACAATCTGTAGTTTGGAGACAAGCTCTAAATAGAGTGCATGCACAAAAAAGTATAATAAAGTGGTGTTTGGATTAAGGTAAAGGTTTTGGGCTGTTGCTTTTAGAGTTCATATATAAAATTACAGAGGCTCTATCTTTTTCTTTTCGTAATCCTGCAAAAGCCATTTTCGTTCCTTTTATATGAGCTTGAGGTTTAATTAGATAGCTATTCATCTCTTCAAAAGACCACTCTTTTCCATGAGCAATCATTGCTTTTGAATATTTGTAGTCACTGATTGACCCTGAAGTTCTTCCAATAACCCCCCATAGATTAGGTCCAATCATATTTTTTCCTCCAACTGCAATTTGGTGACAAGCAGTACATTTCTTAAAAACCTTTTCTCCATGTGCTAGATCACCCATGGCTAAAAGAGCTTTTATATCTACAGCTTCTACAACTTTTGCTTCAGCACTATCAGTGGAGGCATTAGTAGCAGCAACTTCTAAACCTTCAATTTTGTAGGCAGACTCTTTAGGTTTCTCTACATGGAATAGAATATCAGTGAATTTTCCAATACCAATAATAATTAGAGCAGTCAGAAGAACTGCAGCTATTATTTTATTTATTTCAAAACTGTCCATAATTTTGATAAAACCTAGGTGACGTATAACACGACTTTAATAAAAAAACTTGAATTACTTAATTTTTTTTTGCGTCTTTGGGACGCATAATTATGAATAAAACTGTAATAATAATACCCTCACGGTTAGATGCTGTAAGATTACCTAATAAGCCATTGGAACTTATAAACAACAAAGAAATGATTCTTCATGTTTATGAGGCTGCAAAAAAAACTAATTCAGAAGTGTTTGTAGCAACTCCTGATCAAAAAATAATTGACGTTGTTAACCAAAATAAAGGAAAAGCAATTCTTACATCAATTAACCATCAAACTGGTACAGATCGAGTTTATGAAGTTTTTAAAGATCACTTAAACAGTGAACCTAATCTAGTTGTTAATTTGCAAGGTGATATGCCAAATATAGAACCTCAAGCCATATCAGATTTAATAAATTATATGCAACAAGGAAATTGTGATATCGGGACTTTGGCTGGTCCATTTAGCGCTGATGACGAACTTGCAGATAAGAACAACGTTAAAGTAGCTGTCAAAGGACAATTAACTGCCGGTAAGTTTACCGAAGCGACTGATTTTTTTAGAGTAGTCAAAAAAAAATATGATAATTACAATCATCATGTAGGTATTTATGCCTTTACTAATAAAGCATTAGTAAGGTATGTAAGCTTAAAAAGATCTAAGCTTGAATTGGAAAGAAAACTGGAACAACTAAGAGCTCTTGAAAACTCAATGTCAATTCATGTTGGATATATTAACTCATTACCATTAAGTGTTGATACAAAAAATGATTTAATTGAGATTAGAAAAATTATGGAGAAAAGTAATTAATATGAAAATAGGAATTCAAGGAGAACTTGGAGCTTATTCACATATAGCTGTGGAAAATCTTTATAAAAATGCAGATATAAAAACCTGCTCAACATTTGAAGATACTTTTAAACTAGCTTACAACGATCAAAATTATAAAATAGTGATTCCAATTGAAAATTCTTTAGCCGGAAGAGTTGCAGATATTCATTATCTTTTACCGAAATATAAATTGCAAATTCATGGTGAATATTTTCTTCCAGTTGAACATAATCTACTTGGGAAACCTGACGCTACAATCGAAGAAATCAAATATGTTAGAAGTCATGCGCAAGCTATAAGCCAATGTCAAAAAATTATTAACGAGAAAAATTTTAAATCTATAATTTCTGTAGATACTGCTGGATCTGCCAAAGATTTAGCTAAAGGAAAAGATAAATCTATAGCTGCAATAGCATCAACGCTTTCGGCTAAAATGTACAATTTAAAAATACTTAAAAAAAATATCGAAGATGATAAAGGAAATGTAACAAGATTCTTAATAATGGGAAAAAATATTGAACAGCCAGATTATGATAAAGGTAAAAAATATTTAACAAGCTGTATTTTTAGAGTTAAAAGTGAGCCCTCAGCTCTTTATAAATGTTTAGGTGGATTTGCAACTAATCAAGTAAACTTAACGAAGCTTGAAAGTTTTTCAGTAAAAAATACTTTTGAACAAGCTAATTTCTATTTAGATATAGAAGGTCACTTAGAACAACCTAATGTAAAAAAGGCTTTAGAGGAGTTAGGTTTCCATACTGAGACTTTAGATATTCTTGGGGTGTACGAATCTTCAGCATTTAGGCAAAAATAGTCCACAAAATTTGAATCTAGCCTTGTAGTATTCAAATTGATCTTGATATACTCATATTGAGGTTGGCATCAGGTGGATGTTTCATAAACCCGGTCAGGTCTGAAAAGAAGCAGCCGTAGTGAAAATTTTTCAGGTTGTTGCCTGCCTCTTTAAAATGACAAATAAAATTTTAGCACTAAAATATAGACCACAAGATTTTAAAGATTTGATCGGCCAGGAGCTCATGGCACAGACAATTACTAATTCAATTAAACTCGGAAAAACTCCTAACGCATATTTATTAACTGGAATTAGAGGTGTTGGAAAAACTACAACAGCCCGTTTAATCGCAAAAGCTTTAAATTGTACAAAAAATTTTTCTATAGGAGAAAAGTGTAATGCAAGCGAGAAGTGTCATTGTAAAGAAATTGTAGATTCTAATCATATGGATGTTTTAGAAATGGATGCTGCATCTAAAACTGGAATAGATGATGTAAGGGAGTTAATTGAAAATTCAAAATACAGTCCAACTAGCGCAAAGTTTAAAATATTTATAATTGATGAAGTACACATGCTTTCAAAACAAGCATTTAATGGCTTACTCAAAACATTAGAAGAGCCACCACCAAGTTTGAAATTTATATTAGCAACCACTGAAGTTAGAAAAATACCTGTAACTATTTTATCAAGATGCCAAAGATTTGATCTTAAACGAGTTAGTATAGCTCAACTTTGTGAGCATCTAAAAAAAATAGCAGATAAAGAAAAAGGTAAAATATCTGAAGATGCAATTAAACTTATTGCAAGAACTTCAGAAGGATCTGTTAGAGATTCTATATCATTACTAGATAGAGCTTTAATTTCTCAAAGTATTAATGAAAACAAACAAATAGAAGAACCTGATGTCAGGAAGATGTTAGGACTAGCAGATAAAAGCAAAGTGATTACACTCTTTAAAGAAGTTTTAAGCGGAAATGCAAAGATTGCATCTAGCATATTAAATGAATTAATTAATGATGGCTTGGATGTAAAGAACTTCTTAAATGATATTCTTGAAGTTCTTTACCTATTCAGCAGAAGAATAAGTCTAGGTCCAATTGAAAAAGATATGTCAGTGTCAGAATCCGAGGTTCAAATGATTGATCAGTATTCCAAAAAAATTGACATGCAAGATATAGGTTTATTTTGGCAGCTTACTATAAAGACCATCGATGATTTGAGAATAGTTGGAAATGAAAATTTAACCTTAGAAATGTATATTATGCAACTAATATATTTGAAAAATATGGATACAAAAAAACAAGTTTCAAATTTAGAAAATGAGAGTGGCTTAATATCAACTGATGATTTGATAGGAAAAAAAATTGATGATCAGCCAGTTGATAATATTCCTAATCAAATTAAAAACCAATTAAAGAATATTAATCAAATTAAAACAAACCCTATTAAAAATTTTTCTAAAGATAATCAAAATACAAAGATTGAAATTACAAGTTTTCAAGATTTAATTAATTTAGCGGATAAAGAAAAAGAAATTGAGCTCAAGTACGATCTTGAACGAAATGTAAAATTAGTAAGTTTTAATAGAGGAAAAATCGATATCAGTTTTAACGAAAAACTTAATAAAAATTTTATAAAAACTCTTACAGAAAAACTATTATCATGGACAGGTGAGCGATGGATTATTTCCTTAAGTAAAAATAGTAATGCGAAAAGTATCTTTGAAAAAAATCAAGAAGACAAAAATAATATGATCGAAGAATTTAAGAAAAGTAAAGTTGCTCAAGATATACAAAAAGCTTTTCCAGACGCAAAATTAATAGACCTAACAGAAGAGGAATAAATGACAAATTTTTCTGATATGCTCTCAAAAGCAAAAGCCATGCAAGAGAAGATGAAGGAGGCTCAAGATCAAATTAAAAAAATTGAAGTTGAAGGTGAAGCAGGTGGAAATTTAGTTAAAGTTGTTTTATCAGGTGATTATGAATTAAAATCTATTTTAATAAGTGATGCAGCAAAAGAAGAAAGCCAAGAAATAATAAATGACTTAATTATAGCTGCTTACAACAACGCAAAAGAGAACTTAAAGAAGAAATCTGCAGAAGAATTATCTAAAGTGACAGGTGGACTTAACTTACCACTAGATTTCAAACTTCCTTTCTAATGGATAACGAAATTCCAGAAATAAACGAGCTGATCCAGCAATTTTCTAAATTGCCTGGTTTAGGACCAAAGTCAGCAAAAAGAATAATACTTAAGTTGATCAATAATAAAGACAATATGGTTAAACCATTGGCTAAATCTTTAGCTGAAGTTTATAAAAAAGTAGTTAGATGTGTTGATTGCGGAAACTTGAAGATAATCGACAAAGTATGCATTTGTTCATCTGATAATTCTTATGACAAAATATGTGTTGTAGAAAACTTAGCTGACATGTGGGTCATTGACTCTGCTAATATTTATAAAGGACATTATCATATTTTAGGAGGTACATTAAACTCTAACGAAAATTATGAACAAAAAAATCTTCTTATTGAGTCTCTTGTAAAAAGGATTAAAAAAAATAATTTAAAAGAGGTGATTATTGCTACTAGTGCTACTGTTGAAGGCCAAACTACCGCCCACTACATCGAAGATACAATAAAAAATGACAATCTAAAGATCACTAAATTAGCACAAGGTCTACCTGTGGGTGGAGAAATTGAACAACTAGATGATGGTACTTTATTTTCAGCCTTTAAAAATAGAGTTCCAGTTACTGGAAGTTAATTACTGGCTTTTTTTTCTAATCTTTTTTGATGAAGCAAAGGCTCTGTATACCCAGATGGTTGAACTCGGCCTTTAAACACAAGATCACAGGCAGCTGAAAAAGCTACAGATTTTTCAAAGTTTTCAGACATTTTTTGGTATGCAGGATCACTCTTATTTTGCTCATCAACAATTTTTGCCATCTTCTTCATCACTTCCATCACTTGATCCTCTTTACAAATCCCGTGGTATAACCAATTTGCAATATGTTGAGAAGAAATTCTAAGAGTTGCTCTATCTTCCATAAGACCAACATTATTTATATCTGGAACTTTTGAACAACCAACACCTTGATTGATCCATCTAACAACGTATCCTAAAATTCCTTGCGCGTTGTTTTCTAATTCACGTTTGATATCATCTATAGCCCAATTAGGTCTATCTGCTGTAGGTATTTCTAAAATGTCGTTGAGCTTAGCTTTAGATCTTGATTTAATCTTATTTTGTTCATCAAATACATTTACTTTGTGATAATGCATTGAATGTAAAGTAGCTGCAGTAGGAGAAGGAACCCATGCACAATTGGCCCCAGATTTTGGATGACCTATTTTTTGATCCATCATATTTGCCATCTGATCTGGCATAGCCCACATGCCTTTTCCAATTTGAGCTTTACCTGAAAAACCACAACTTAATCCGATATCCACATTCCAGTTTTCATAAGTACCAAGCCAAGTTGATTTTTTCATGTCCCCTTTAAAGATCATAGGTCCAGCTTCAAAAGAAGTATGCATTTCATCGCCAGTTCGATCTAAGAAACCTGTATTTATAAAAACTATTCTATTCTTAACTTGTCTAATGCATTCTTTTAAATTTACAGTTGTCCTTCTTTCTTCATCCATTATCCCAACTTTAATTGAGTATTTTTCAATTCCCAAAGCTTCTTCAACTTTTCCAAATAATATATTAGTAAAAGCAACCTCCTCTGGCCCGTGCATTTTTGGTTTTACAATGTAAACCGACCCAGTTCTTGAGTTATTTTTATTTTTAAAATCATGTAGAGCACATAACGTAGCCATGAATGCATCCATTATACCCTCCGGAATTTCTGTACCATCTTTAAGTAAAATTGCAGGGTTAGTCATTAAGTGTCCTACATTTCTATTCAATAATAACGCTCTTCCATGAAGAGTAATTTTTTTTCCATCTTTTGATATGTAAGTTCTGTCTGGATTTAATTTTCTAATAAATTTTTTTCCATTTTTTTCCACACTGGCTGTCAAATCACCTTTCATTAAGCCAAGCCAATTACGGTAACATTTAATTTTATCCTCTGCATCTACTGCAGCAACCGAATCCTCATTATCAATTATTGTTGAAAGAGCAGACTCAACAATGAAATTGGAGATTGAAGCTTTATCTAGTTTTCCAATATAATGATTTGGATCAATTATAATATCAATATGTAGATTATTATTTTTTAATAAAAATGAAGTTAGTTTTTCTTTTTCTCCATTATACCCAACAAATTGATCTTTATTTTTTAAATAAATTTCTTTTTTGTCCTCAAGAAAAACTATGTCGTTATCTTTTACTCTTATTCCAGAGATTTTGTTCCAACTCCCATCATCTAATGGAAAACTTTCATCTAGGAATTTTCTTACATAGACTATAACTTTTTGAGCTCTTTCTTCATCAAAACCTTTACTTCTATCTCCTGGAATTACATCTGTTCCATATAACGCATCATATAAACTTCCCCATCGGGCATTAGCAGCATTTAAAGCATATCTTGCATTATCAACCGGCACCACAAGTTGAGGCCCAGCTATTACGGCAATTTCATCGTCTACACTTGTAGTTTCAATATTAAAGTCGTCTTTTTCTTCAACGATATAAGAAATAGATTTTAAAAATTCTAAATATTCTTTTTTATTTAATTCTTCACCTTTGTTTTTTTTGTGCCACTCATCTATTTTTTTTTGAATATTTTCCCTCTTTTGGATTAATTTTTTGTTAATTGGCGCAAGTTCATTAACAATATTTCCAAAATTCTTCCAAAATTCTTCTTTTTTAATGTTTGTACCTGGGATTATTTCATTATTAACAAAATTAAATAATTTTGTATTAATTTTTAGCCCATTTTTATCAGTTATACTCATAGCCTCAGTTCTTTACATTATATTATAATATATTAATAGTACTATTAACAACTCATATGAAAAATTATTTAGAATTTGAAAAAGAAATTAAAGCACTTGAACAAGATGTTGATGATTTAAAAAGTCCCTTTGGCTCAGAAGGCATCTCAGAAGTTGATACTCAAAAGATTAAAAATACTCAAAATGAAATAAATGAAAAACTTAAAGAGATTTATTCCAATCTTAA
>CACBTF010000005.1 GCA_902542165.1 uncultured Pelagibacteraceae bacterium | reverse complement strand
AAAAAAAAGAAAAAAATAAAAAAAAATATTACTTCTGGAATAGCTTTTGTATATTCAACTTTTAACAACACAATTATTTCAATTGCTGATGAAAATGGAAATGTTGTCTCTTGGTCTTCTGCAGGTGCAAAAGGATTTAAAGGTTCAAGAAAATCTACTCCTTACGCCGCGCAAGTAGCAGCAGATGATGCTGGAGCAAAAGCTTATGAACAAGGTTTAAGAACATTGACCGTTCAAGTCAAAGGGCCTGGATCTGGCAGAGAAACTGCTTTAAGGTCATTACAATCAAGAGGATTTAAAATTTTATCAATTAAAGATACAACACCTATGCCACATAATGGAGCAAGACCACCAAAAAGAAGGAGAGTATAATGCAAGCAACATCAAATGTTATCGATAAAAATTGGAAAGCTTTAATAAAACCAAATAAATTGGATATAACAAGCAATGATGATAAAACTGTAGCCAAAGTTGTTGCAGAGCCCTTAGAAAAAGGTTTTGGTCAAACTATAGGTAATTCTTTGAGAAGAATACTTTTATCATCTATTCAAGGAGCAGCCGTCACTGCAATTCAAATTGATGGAGTATTGCACGAGTTTTCCTCAATAAAAGGTGTCAGAGAAGATGTTACAGATATAGTACTGAATGTTAAAAATTTAGCTATTAAATCTTCTACATCAAATCCTAAAAAAATTATTCTTGATATAAAAGGACCTAAAGAAGTCAAGGCAAAAGACATAACTTTAGTCCCTGAAATTGAAATATTAAACCCAGACCAAACTATTTGCAATTTAGATGAAAATACACAGTTTCATATGGAATTAATGGTAAGTACAGGCAAAGGCTACGTTCAGGCGCCAAAAAATAAAACGGAAGATAGTCCTTTAGGATTGATTTCTATCGACTCTTTATTTAGTCCAGTAAAAAAGGTTTCTTTTTCAGTCGAAAATACAAGAGCAGGCAGTGCTTTAGACTATGATAAATTGATTATGACTGTAGAAACTAATGGGACTGTCGATGCAGAAGATGCGATAGCATATTCAGCGAGAATTTTCCAAGATCAATTATCAATGTTTGTTAATTTTGAAGATCCTCAAGAAGTTGTCAAAGAAGTAAAATCTTCAGAGCCTGAATTTAATAGAAATTTACTTAAAAGAGTTGAGGAACTCGAGTTGTCAGTAAGATCTATGAATTGTTTAAAAAATGATAATATAATTTATATTGGTGATTTAGTTCAAAAAACCGAACCTGAAATGTTAAGAACGCCCAACTTTGGTAGAAAATCTCTTAATGAGATTAAAGAAGTATTAAATACGATGTCATTATATTTAGGTATGGAAATTCCCAACTGGCCTCCTGATAATATAGCTGAATTATCTAAAAAATTAGAGGAAAATAACTACTAATGAGACATGGTCTTGGTTATAGAAAATTAAATAAAACTAGCGAACATAGAAAGGCTTTATTTAAAAATATGCTTAATTCTTTAATTAAGTATGAACAAATAATTACAACATTACCTAAAGCAAAAGAACTTAAACCGCAAATAGATAAAGTCATCACATTAGGTAAAAAGAATATTTTAAGTAATAAAAAAAGACTATTTTCAAAGTTACAAGACAAAAAATCAGTTACAAAAGTCTTTGATGAATTATCTAAAAGATACAGTTCTCGAAAAGGGGGATATTCAAGAGTTTTAAAAGCTGGATTTAGAACAGGTGATGATGCTCCGATGGCTGTTATCGAGTTAGTTGATAGAAATCCTGAAGCTAAAAAAATTGATAAACCAAAAAAAACAGAAACCAAAAATAAAACAAAAGAAGCTCAAGCAGAGCAAAAAGTTGCAAGTAAATAAACTAAGCTTACATGCCCAAAACTTTTACTGTAGAGGATGATTTTAATGACTCTCGTCTCGACAAATGGTTTAAACTCAAAATAATAAATTTACCGCATTCTTTAATAGAAAAAATTATTAGAAAAAATAAAATTAAAGTTAATAAAAAAAAAACTAAATCATCATACAGACTACAAACTGGAGATTTAGTTGAGATTTATGATATTTCAAAATTTAAACCCACCGATAAAAAAAAAATAATCAAATACTTACCAAAAAAAAGAGAAATTAGTTCTTATGATGATTATATCATAGAAGATAATGAAAATTTTATAGTTATTAATAAACCGATAGGTATTCCAGTTCAATCAGGAACAAAGTCATTCAAAAATATTATAGATATATTAAAAAATACAAAATATTTTAAGAATTCAAAACCTTTTATTGTCCATAGACTAGATAAAGAAACATCCGGTGTTTTAATAATTGCAAAAAATAGAAAATTTGCTCAACTTTTCACTTCATTATTTAGAATAAGGAAAATTCATAAAACTTATTTAGCTTTAGTCCATGGGAAAGTAAACAAATCAATCAAAGTCATGAAAGATGATCTTATATATTACGATAATAATAAAAAAATTTTGCAAAAGGCTATTTCAAATTTAAAAGTGATTAAATCTAACGCGGGTTACTCATTTTTAGAATTAAATCCAATAACTGGAAGAAAACATCAGTTAAGAAAACAACTCTTAAATATTGGTAATCCAATAGTTGGTGACAACAAGTATTTTTTGAATAATAGAAAAAAAATAAAAAATCTTATGTTACATGCTTACAAAATAAAATTCATGATTAACAATGTTCAATATAATTTCAAAGCAAAATACAACGATATATTTGAAGATTTTCTTAAAAAAAATATTTAAATTTTTTCTATATTTTTAATGAAAATATTTGCTAAATTACTTTCATAGTTTTTAGGTTTTATATTTTTTATTTCTAATATCGAAGTTACTTTTTTATTATCTAAACCACATGGAATAATTTTTAAATATTGATTTAAATTATTTGATATATTAATTGAACAACCATGATAAGCTATCCATCTAGATACTCTAATACCAATCGCTGCAATTTTTTTATTTTTTACCCAAATGCCTATATTCTTTTTATCTTTTTTTGCTTTAATTTTATAATTTTCTAAAAATTGTATTATACTATTTTCTATTGAACTTATTAATTTTCTTATGTCTTTTTTTCTCTCGTTTAAATTGATGACGAAGTAGACAATTTTTTGCCCCGGGTTATGCAGTGTAATTTTACCACCTCTATTCGATTTAACTATTTTTATTTTTTTATCTATTATTTCTTTTTCGTTAAAACTTACTCCACATGTGTAAGTCGTAGGATGTTCTAGGATCCATAATAATTCTCTATTTTTACCATTTTTAACTTCTTCAACTCTTTTATTGAGGTAAAGCATTGCTGTTTTATAGGATATAGGTTTTTTGCTTATTTTAATTTCTATACTCATTTAATTTGAATTTTATCATTATATAGACTAATAGTCTCAAAAAACTTATAGAGGTATTTATGACTTTACCAAAAACAACAGATGCAAAAAAAGTCAATTTGGATTTTAACAAAGAATTTATCAATACTTTTACTCAAAATATTGAGAACAGAAATGTTGAATTTATTAATCAAACGTTAAAAGATCTGCACGAAGCAGATGTTGCTAATTTAATAGAGAACTTAAACTCTGAAACAAGAACAAAACTAATAGAGATTGAGTCTTTTAATATCGATCCAGAAATTTTTATAGAATTAAACGAGTCAATTCAAAGTGAAGTTTTACAATTACTTTCTATAGACTCACTTATCAAAATAATTAAAAGATTAGAGTCTGATAATGCTATAAAAATTCTTGAGAACTTATCAAAAGAAGTAAAAGAAAAAGTATTAGAAAAATTACCGCCTAAAGATAAGTTTTTATTACAAGAAGGTTTAAGTTACCCCGAAGACTCTGCAGCTAGAATAATGCAAAGAGAGTTCACCGCTGTACCTAGTAACTGGACTGTGGGTCAAACTATTGACTATTTAAGAGAAAACAAAGATTTACCTGAAGAATTTTTAGAGATATTTATCGTAGATAATGATTTTAAACCAATTGGAACTGTTCCGTCATCAAGAGTTCTAAGAACATCTAGAGATTTAAAAATGAACTCCATAATGAGAGAAATGCCAGTCTTGATCTCAGTTAATATGGATAAAGAGGAAGTTGGTCTCACATTTGAAAATTATAACTTAGTTTCTGCAGGCGTAGTTAATAAAGAAAACAAATTAGTTGGTATGATTACAGCTGACGATGTTGTAACAGTTGTTCAAGAAGAAGCAGAGGAAGATGCTTTACGTTTAGCAGGAGTTGGTGATGAAGAAATCACTGATAGTGTTATGCTAAAAACAAAAAGAAGGTTTAACTGGTTGTTGTTAAATCTATTTACTGCTTTATTAGCAACTTGGGTTATTAGTTTTTTTGGTGCTTCAATTGAACAAATGGTTGCCTTAGCTTTCCTTATGCCAATCGTTGCGTCAATGGGAGGTAATGCTGGAATGCAAACTCTAGCAGTTACTATACGAGCAATTGCCACCAAAGAATTATCAAAAAGTAATTTTAATAGAGTAGTTGGTAAAGAATTTCTAATAGGAATTTTAAATGGAATAATCTTTGCAATAATAACTGCAATAATAGTTCAATTATGGTTTAAAGAATTAAATCTTTCACTATTGATCGGTATTTCAATGATCTTAAATATGATTGTTGCAGGTTTGTTTGGAATATTGGTTCCAGTTTCTTTAAAAAAATTAAATATTGATCCTGCTTTAGCTTCAAGCGTTTTTGTTACAACTATCACAGATGTAATTGGATTTCTTTCATTCTTAGGATTAGGCTCTTTTTATTTTTTAAATTAGATATTATCAATTAATCTTGTGTCTTTGATATAGTACGCAAAAAATAAATTAAATTTTTTATTTGGTCCTCTAATTTTTTTAAAACTTTTTACATCATAATTTTCAATATAATCTACTTTTTTAGCACCTAGCGTTATTAAATCGTTTTTAATCTTATTTTGCTTAAATAAACTATAATTTTTTTTTATTCTTTTCTTTAAATCGTAAAGGTAATAGAAAATATTAGATGCTATTTTTGTTTGACTTTTATTGAGATTTAAATTTCTAGATGAACATGCAATTCCATTTTTTTCCCTTATAGTTTTGCATTCAATTATTTTAGAACTAATTTTCCTTTTTTCGATATGTCTTCTGATAAGATATATTTGTTGATAATCTTTTTTTCCTAAAAAAATATATTTAGGGTTTATTATTTCTACAAATCTATTTACCACGTTTAAAACACCTGCAAAATGACCTTTTCTAAATTTTCCACACAGTTTTTTTGAAAATTTATCTAAGAAAACTTTTTTCTTTGGTTTAAATCCATAAATATCTTTATATGTTGGAATGTATAAGTAATTAATTTTTAATTTTTTTAATAGTTTTATGTCTTTTTTAGTATTTCTAGGGTAAGACTTGAAATCACTTTTTTTATTAAATTGTTTAGGGTTGATGAAAATTGAAACCAGTATTTTTAGCTTTAATTTCTTTGATCTTTTTATTAAAGAAATGTGACCTTTATGTAAACCACCCATTGTAGGAATGAATGATATGCCTTTATTTTTCAAAATCTCCTCTTGAAGAGTTTGTTTGTCTTTAAATATTTTCATTTCTGTAAAGCGATGATAATAATTAATATAAGAATCATATGATAAAACAAGCGATTATTCCATTGGCAGGATTAGGCACAAGAATGTTGCCGTTAACAAGTGTTATGCCAAAAGAACTTATTCCAATAAATGGAAAACCAAACCTAGAGTATATATTAGAAGAGTGTTTATCGGCTGGTATAAAAGAGTTCATATTCATTATTTCTGAAGATAAATCTGCAATTAAAAAATATTTTTTTAATGATAAATTTTATAAGAAAATAATAAAAAAAAAGAAAGATAAAAGAATTAAAAAAGAATTTGCTAAAATAAAAAAATATCAAAAAATGATTAAATTTGTATATCAAAATAAACCTAAGGGTACAGGAGATGCTGTTCTTAAATGTAAAAAACTTATAAAAAATAAATTTTTTTTAATGTTGCTAGCCGATGACTTAATTATAAATAATAACTGCTCAAAAGAAATGATTTCATTGCACAAAAAAACAAAAAGTTCAGTAATAGCTACAAAAAAAGTTAATAAAACTGAAGTATCGAGATGGGGAATTCTCTCAATTAAAAATAAAAGAAAAAATTACTTTCAAATTAGTGATGTTATCGAAAAACCAAAAGTCAAAAATGCGCCATCAAATTTTGCAATTATAGGGAGATATATATTGCCTTCAAAAATTTTTGGTGAAATTAAAAATCTTAAACCAGGAAGCGGAGGCGAAATACACATTACAGATGCTATTAAAAATTTAATAAAAAAGAATTATAAATTTTATGGAAATATATTTAAGGGAAAATATTTAGATTGTGGAACCATAAATGGTTACATTAATTCGGGAAAGATAATTTCTAGAGGAAAAAAATGAAATTGTGTATGATTGGAACTGGTTACGTTGGATTAGTTAGTGGTACCTGCTTCGCCGACATAGGAAATCAAGTTATTTGTGTTGATAAAGATAAAAATAAAATAGATAAACTCAATGCTGGCATTTCTCCAATATATGAGCCTGGATTAGATGAATTAATAAAAAAAAATTTTACAGCTAAAAGACTTTTATTCACTACAAATATAAAAATGGCTATAAACTCATCAGAAATAATTTTTATATGCGTTGGAACTCCCACAAAAAAAAAATCAATTAAAGTTGATTTATCTTATGTTTATAAATGTGCAAGAGAAATATTAAAATACTCTAAAAGAAAAAAAATTATTGTTACAAAGTCAACAGTTCCAATAGGAACAGGTGATGAGATAGAAAAAATTTTAAAAAAGAAGAAAAAATTTTTGAATATAATTTCTAATCCAGAATTTTTACGAGAAGGAGAAGCTATACGCGATTTTAGATATCCTGATAGAATTGTTGTTGGATCTAACGAAAAAAAAGCCTTTAATATAATGAGAAAACTCTACACACCATTAACTAACAAAGGAGCAAAATTTTTTACCACTACTAGAAGAGGAGCAGAGCTAATTAAGTATGCATCAAATGCCTTTCTGGCAACTAAAATTACTTTTATTAACGAACTAGCTAATTTGTGTGAAAAATCTGGAGTAAACGTGGAGGATATCTCATTAGGGATGGGATCTGATAGTAGAATCGGAGGTAGATTTTTACGTGCTGGACCAGCTTATGGAGGTTCATGTTTTCCAAAAGACACTAAAGGTCTTGTATCAGCTGCAGAGAAATATAAAATAAATCTATCAGTTGTTAAATCAGTAATTAAATCAAATCAAGAAAGAGTGAGTTTACTCACTCAAAGAATTCATAAAATTTTAGGTTCAAATATAAGAAATAAAAAAATTTCTTTCTTAGGGGTTACATTTAAACCAAACACTGATGATATGAGGGATTCCACTAGCCTTAAAATGATACCCTATCTATGTAAAAAAGGTGCGAAAGTTAGATATTATGATCCATCTGGAGAAAAAAATGAGTTTAGAAAAATCAAAAACTGTAATTACAGAAACAATATAAAATCTAATTGTAATGATGCAGATTTATTAGTTTTACTCACTGAATGGGATGAATTTAAATCAATAGATTTCAAAAAGATTGTAAAAAATAATAAATTCAAAGTTTATGACTTAAGAAATCTTTATTCTGCCGAAGAAATGAAAAAAAATAAGATTAAATACTATTCTGTTGGTAGACCAAACACTAATTAAGTTCAAAGATTGCATCAACTTCTACAGCAACTCCTAAGGGTAAACTATTTACACTTACTGCAGCACGCGTGTGTTCACCTTTTTTATCAAAAATCTTAGCTATAATATCTGAAGCACCGTTTATAATTTTTGGTTGATCTTTGAAATCATCTGTCGAATTTACATAACCTGTTAATTTTACACAAGATTTAACTTTATCTAAATCTCCTTCACAAGCATTTTTAACATGCGCGACAATACTTAAACCACATCTTTTAGCTGCTTTGTAACCTTTCTCTACATCTAAATCTTTTCCAATCTTACCTGTTATAAGTTTTGCATTTTCATCAATAGATACTTGACCAGATATATATATTAGTTTTCCAACAATCTTAGTAGCAACATAAGCTCCTACTGGTGCTTTTGGTTCAGGTAGTTTTATATTTAAACTTTTAATTTTGTTTTCAATGTCACTCATTTTCTTTTCCCTTTTTTTTTAGTTTTATCGTACTCTTTTCTTTTTTCAATTAATATGAGCGCTTCTTCCATAGTAAGTTCATTAGGATCTTTTTCTTCAGGTATAGTTGCGTTGAGAGACTTGTACTTAATATAAGGACCATATTGCCCTTTCATAATTCGGACAGGCTTTTTATCTTCAGGATGTTCTCCAAGATCTTTAATAAGTGAAGAGGAAATCCTTCCAGGCTTAGCTTCAGCTATTAATGTTATTGCTCGATTAATTCCAATAGAAAATAGATCTTCAACATTTTCAAGTCTTGCAGATTTATTTTCGCATTTTAGATATGGACCAAATCTCCCAGAGTTTAAAGTTATGTCTTGCCCATTATCTGGGTGTTGCCCTAGTACTTTTGGAAGAGAACATAAATATTTCGCTTTTTCTAAGTCAACACTGTCAACATCAATACCTTTTGGAATGGAAACATTTTTGAGATGTTCATTCTCATTTTTTTTCTTTCTTTCTTTTTTCTTTTTTGTTTCTAATTCTTCTTTTTCTTTTTCATATTGCAAGTAGGGGCCAAATCTACCATTCTTTAAATATATATCTTTACCTTTTTCGTTTTGACCCAATAGCTTAGGTTCTGCTAAGTTATATTGAGCTGCAGCTTTAGCTTTAGATAAAGGTCTAGTAAATTTGCACTCTGGATAATTTGAACACCCTATAAAAGCCCCGCCTCTAAAACTATTCTTAAGACTAAGCTCTCCATTGGAACATAACTTGCATTTTCGATCTATAGCGTCTTTATCATCTCTTTCGAAAATCAAAGCTCCTAAACTTTCATTTAATAAGTCTAACACTTCCCTAGTTCTCTTTTCTTTAACTTTTCCAACATTTTCGTAAAAATCTTTCCAAAAATTATCCAAAACTTGTACCCATTCAATTTTACCACTTGTGATTTCATCTAGCTGATTTTCTAAGTCTGCAGTGAAATTATAATCCACGTATTTAGAAAATAATTTCTCTAAAAAAGCTGAAATTAGCTTTCCTCTGTCAGTTGGATTAAACCTTTTATTAATTAATTCGACATAATTTCTCGTTGATAATACTGAGATAATGCTAGCATAAGTGGAGGGTCTTCCTATGCCTAATTCCTCCATCTTTTTCACTAAACTAGCTTCAGAGTATCGTGGTGGTGGATCTGTAAAGTGTTGTTCATCATTTAGCTTAAGTATACTAATTTCTTCTCCGACTTTGACTTCAGGTAAAATATTCTTTGCATCCTCATCAGTTTCTTGAACTTGATACACTTTTAGAAATCCATCAAATTTTATGACCGAGCCGCTAGCTCTAAAGTTAATCTTATTATCATTTGAAGAAATAATTATGGTATTTCTGTCAAACTCTGCAGGAGTCATTTGAGATGATAAGGCTCTACTCCAGATTAATTCATAGAGTTTAAATTGATCTGCATTTACATATTTTTTGATATCAGAAGGTTTCCTGCTTATATTTGTTGGTCTAATTGGCTCATGAGCTTCCTGAGCATTCTTTGCTTTCTTACCCGTATAACTATTTGGAGCATCTGGTAAATATTTATCACCGTAATCATTAGTAATGAATTTTCTAAAGTCATCAATTGCTTCTTTTGAAATATTAGTTCCATCAGTTCTCATGTAAGTAATTAATCCAGTGGTTTCACCTTCGATATCTATTCCTTGATAAAGTCGTTGTGCAATCTGCATTGTTCTAGAAGCTCCAAAACCAAATCGCCCCGAAGCAGTTTGTTGTAAAGTTGATGTTGTAAAAGGAGCTAGGGGGTTTCGTCTAAATACTTTAGTATTCACATCAGCAATTTTAAATTTTGTTTTATTGATTATATCAATCGCTTTTTGTATTTCTTCTTTATTTTTGAAAGAAAATTTTTCAATTTTATCTCCATTAAATAAACTTAATTTTGAGAAAATGTTATTATTATCTTTATTTGCAAAGTCCGATGTAAGTGTCCAGTATTCTTCTGGTTTAAATAATTCTATTTCCTTTTCTCTTTCAGTAATAAGTTTTAAGGCTACTGATTGAACTCTTCCTGCTGATTTTGATCCAGGTAATTTTGTCCAAAGAATTGGTGAGATATTAAATCCTACAAGATAGTCCAAAGCTCTTCGTGCTAGATAAGCTTCAACTAAAGGTAAATGAATTTCTCTAGGATTTTTTATAGCATCAAGGATTGCTTTCTTCGTAATCTCATTAAAAACAACTCGCTCAAGATGCTTATCTTTTAATAATTTTTTTTTATCTAAGACCTCTTTAACATGCCATGCAATAGCTTCACCTTCACGATCAGGGTCAGTAGCTAAAATAATTTTATCAGAGTCTTCAGCAGCATTAGTAATTTCTTTTAAATATTTTTTTGAAAAAGAATCAATTTCCCATTCCATTTGAAATTTATTTTCAGGATCAACAGACCCATTTTTTGAAGGGAGGTCTCTTATGTGTCCATAGCTAGCTAAAACTAAATAATCTTTACCTAAATATTTATTTATTGTTTTTGCTTTTGCTGGACTTTCAACAATTACTAAGTTCATTATTCGTTTATTTTCAAAATTAAACGAATTTGTCAAATTTATTATTTAAAAACTAGAAAAGACAACACTTATAACTTTATTTTACTTTCTTCAGAATTTTTTAATCGAACTATATTTTCTCGATGCGTGTATACGATAATTATAAAAAAAATAAAAAGTATTAAAGAAAAATTATTAATAAAGAAAAATGAATAAATAAAAACAATTAAAGATGAAATTATTGATGATAATGATGCGTATCTAAATAAAAAAGATAAAACAAGCCAAGTAATTCCAAAAATTAGAAAAAATTTATATGAAAGTGCTAATATAACACCCAGGTAAATTGCAACTCCTTTACCTCCTTTAAATTTTAACCAAATGGGAAAAATATGACCGATAAAACAAATCAAAGCAGAATATGAAATTAGATTATCAAAATAAATAAATGTTATGACTATAGAAAAATATCCTTTTAACAAGTCAAGCAAGAGGGTAGCAATTGCTAGAGATTTTTTTCCAGTCCTTAAAACATTTGTTGTTCCAATATTTCCTGATCCTAATTCTCTAATGTCTTTTTTTAAAAAAATTTTTGTTAAAATTAATCCAAAGGGAATAGATCCTAATAAATAAGAATACACTGCAACTATTATTAAATTTATATCCATCAATTTGAGTAAACTAGTTCACCGTTAAGATAAGTCATTAAAATCTTCCCTTGAAGATTTCTATTTTCTATGGCTGTATTTTTTGATTTAGATTTTAGTTTATTAGCATTTACTTTCCATGGAGCCTCTAAATCAAATATACAAATATCTCCATCTGATCCTTTTACCAAAGTCCCTTTTTTAATATTTAATATTTTGGCAGGGTTAATGGTTAAGGTCTCAATTATTTTATTTAGAGGAAGAGACTCATTGTGATACATTTCTAAAGAAAGAGGCAGAAGGGTCTCTACACCAATAGCGCCAGTAGCTGCTTGTGCGAATGGCAATCTTTTACTTTCCTCATCTTCTGGCAAATGATCTGAAACAATTACATCTATTAAACCATCCTTGATACCTTGAACAAGTGATAATCTATCGTCTTCAAGTCTAAGAGGAGGAGACAATTTCAAAAAGGTTTTAAATTCACCGATATCATTCTCATTTAAAGATAAATTATTTATTGAAACACCTACGCTAAATTTTTTACCATTATTTTTATTTTTTCTAATAACATCTAAAGATTGTTTAGATGAAATTTGATTTATGTGATATCTACAAGGATATTCACTAAGTAAACTTAAGTCTCTTTCAATTATAATTTTTTCCGCTAGAGCTGATACACCTTGTAGCCCAAGTCTTGTAGCTATTTCTCCGTCGTTGATACAAGCGTTTTTTGATAACTCATAGTCTTCTGCATGTTGCATTATCAAAACTCCAATATCAGAAGCATAATCCATTATCCTAGACATTAGCTCTGTATTTTGAATAGTTTTATTAACATCGCTAAAGCCAATTATTCCTCTACTAGAGAGTAAACCAAACTCAGTCATCAGCTTACCTTCGCATTGTTTAGTTATTGAAGCACAAGGAAAAAGGTTAACATTAGCTTTGTCTCTTCCTCTTCTAATAATGAAATCGACCATAGAAACGTTATCAATAATGGGTTTCGTATTAGGCATAGTTACTATAGATGTAACCCCTCCAGCTAAAGCTGCTTGGCTAAGAGTTCTGAAGTTTTCTTTATATTCATATCCTGGCTCGCCTACAAAAGCCTTCATATCTACTAACCCTGGAATTAAAATATTGTCTTTTAAATCAATTATCTCGGCATCTTTATTAGCATCAGTTTTTTTTACATTTTTTCCTATAGCTTTTACTTTTCCTTTATGATTTAAAATTAAAGAGCCTTTCTCATCCATGCTTTGTGATGGATCTATAATTCTTGCATTAATAAAAATTTTTTCTTTCATTTATTTACAATACGTTTTTAAACAAGCCATTCTTACTGCTACACCTAATTCAACTTGTTCTTTAACCAAACTAACATTTATGTCGTCTGCAAGTTTTGTATCTATTTCTACTCCTCTATTCATTGGACCAGGATGCATAATCAGTGCATCTTTTTTTGCAAATTTTAATTTTTCTGTAGTTAAACCGTAAAATTCATAATATTCTCTTTTTGAAGGTAAGAATGAACCCTGCATTCTTTCATTTTGCAACCTTAACATCATTACAATGTCGCAACCTTCAAGACCCTTCTTCATATCTGTAAAAGACTTTACTCCCATTCTATTAATTGATTTTGGCATTAATGTTTTAGGTGCTATTACATTTACTTCAGCACCTAACATGTTCATTAAATAAATATTTGATCTAGCTACTCTTGAGTGAAGTATGTCACCACAAATTGCTATCTTCAGTCCTTCAATCTTACCTTTTCTGTTAATTATTGTTAAAGCGTCAAGTAAAGCTTGAGTAGGGTGTTCTCTTCTTCCATCACCAGCATTTATAACTGCACAATTAACTTTTTGAGATAATAAATTAGGTGCACCAGAGTCTTGATGTCTAATTACAATTAAGTCAGGGTGCATTGCGTTTAAAGTCATTGCAGTATCAATTAAAGTTTCACCTTTTTTAAGTGCTGAGTTGTCCATGTTCATAGACATTACATCTGCACCTAATCTTTTACCTGCTAGATCAAACGAACTTTGAGTTCTTGTGGATGGTTCAAAAAATAAATTAATTTGAGTTTTTCCTCTTAGGACATCTAATTTTTTTGAGCTACTTCTGTTTAATTCAATAAATTTTTTTGCTTCATCTAATATTGCTTTAGCTTCTAATATCGAAAGGTTTTGGATACCAAGAAGATGTTTGGGAGAGTTTTTAATAGCTGTATTGTCTTTCTTAACTGCCATTAAAATCAACTCTATAGGCGTTTTATAGTATCAGATCAAGTATTTTCTTTAGTTAAGTAGTCCAAGGCTCCTTGAAGTATAAATTGTGCAGAATTCTCATCTAATTTGCTTATTTTTTTTGATGTGTTTGAAGCTAAATCATTGGATAAATTGAACGCTCCCTGACTTGATAATCTCTCATCCCATAAAGTGACATTTTCAGTAACATCTTTTGATAGATTAATTGCTAGATCCTTAGCTGATTGTGACGATTGACTAGATGATCCGTCCATATTGATTGGATTGCCAACAACTATACCTTTAATCTGATTTTCATTAAAAATCTTTATTATTTCTTTGATAAAATCAGAATATTTATTTTTTATTAAAGTTGTATAAGGAGTTGCAATGATTTTATTTTCATCAGAAATAGCTATACCAACGCGTTTTCTACCTGGGTCAATTCCCATTAACCTAGACTTTTTATCGAGTTTTTTCTTAAATTCTTCAATATCAAGCATGAAATTTACCTAATTTGTGATAAAACACATTTAAATTAACTTATTTCACAAATGTCCCTAGATAAAGAAAAAATTAAACATGTTGCAAAATTAGCTCGAATTTCAGTTGATGAAGCCAAAGTTGAGAGTCTAACAAAAGATTTAAACTCTATTTTTAAGTTTATAGAGCAATTAAATGAACTAAATACAGATAAAGTTGAACCATTAACTTCTATACTTAATCAGTCATTAAGATCGAGAAAAGATGAAATTAGTGATGGCAAGATAAGAGAGAAAATTCTGAAAAATTCTCCTAAAGAAAATGAAGAATTTTTTGTAGTTCCTAAGGTGGTGGAGTAATGGCTGATATTACAAATCAAAGTCTAAATGAAATAATAGAGAACGTAAAAATGAAAAAAGTCTCATCTACAGAATTAACTAAAGCATATATAAAAAATATTGAAAGTGCAAAAAAGTTAAATGCATTTGTTACTACAACATTTGATCAAGCTTTAGATAAGGCAAAACAATTTGATAACAAACCAAATTTTGATCAATTGCTCCCAGGAATACCTTTAGCTGTTAAAGATTTATTTTGTACTGAAAATACAAAAACAACTGCTGGAAGCAATATTTTAAACAACTTTATTCCATCTTATGAGTCAACAGTTACTAAAAATTTATGGGACAATGGATCATTTCTTTTAGGAAAATTAAATTGTGATGAATTTGCGATGGGTTCTTCTAACGAGACAAGTCACTATGGAAATGTGATTAATCCTGTAGGAGATCAATTAGTACCGGGCGGTTCATCTGGAGGATCCTCATCTGCTTTAGCTGCAGATTTAACGCCAGCTACAATTGGAACAGATACTGGCGGATCGATTAGACAACCAGCTTCTTTTACCGGTACTGTAGGTTTAAAACCAACCTATGGATTATGTTCTAGATGGGGTATCGTGGCTTTTGCTTCATCTTTAGATCAAGCCGGTCCAATGACAAAAACAATTAAAGATTGCGCAATTATGCTGGAGTCAATGTCTGGCTTCGATGAGAAAGATTCCACTTCAATAAACAAAAAGAAAGAACAATATTCAAAAAATTTAAAAGGTAATATTAAAGGTTTAAAAATTGGAATTCCAAAAGAATATCGTGTTGACAATATGCCTAAAGAAGTCGATGAACTCTGGGAAAAAGGAAAAAAGATATTAAAAGATCTTGGCGCACAATTAATTGATATTTCATTGCCTCATACAAAATATGCTTTACCTACTTATTATATAGTTGCTCCAGCTGAAGCTTCGTCCAATTTAGCCAGGTATGATGGAGTTAGATATGGTTATAGATCAAAACAAGGAAAAGATTTAATTGAGATGTATGAAAAAACTCGGTCTGAAGGTTTTGGAGATGAGGTTAAACGTAGAATATTAATTGGAACTTATGTTCTTTCATCAGGTTATTATGATGCTTATTATCTTAAAGCACAAAAAGTTAGACAACTAATTAAAAAAGATTTTGATGATAGTTTTAAAATAATAGATGCTATTCTTACACCATCAACACCAAGTTCTGCATTCAAAATAGGAGAAAAAACAAATGATCCTGTTTCTATGTATTTGAATGATATTTTTACTGTACCTGTAAATTTAGCTGGCCTACCAGCTTTATCAATGCCTGCAGGTGTTGATAAGCAAGGTCATCCTTTAGGTCTACAGCTTATTGGTAAAGCATTAGATGAGCAAAAAATTCTTAATATTGGTTACGCATTTGAAAAAAATTGTGGTTTTAAAAATGAAATTAAAAAGTGGTGGTCATGAGTAAAGAAAAATTTGATTATTTTATTAAGGGAGAAAAAGGCAAATATGAAGTTGTTATAGGTCTTGAAGTTCATGCTCAAGTTTTATCTAAATCTAAACTTTTTTCTGGTTCATCAACTAAATTTGGCGCTGATCCTAATAAACAGGTGAGTTTGATTGACTCTGCTTTTCCAGGAATGTTACCGGTCATTAATGAAGAATGTGTTAAGCAAGCAGTAAGAACAGGCCTTGGTTTAAATGCCAAAATAAATAATTTCTCGGTTTTTGATAGAAAAAATTATTTCTATGCAGATTTACCCCAAGGTTATCAAATATCTCAGTACAAGAACCCTATAGTAGGAGAAGGTAAAGTTTTGTTAGATATGCCTTATGGATCAAAAATAATCGGTATAGAGAGACTTCATCTTGAACAAGATGCGGGTAAAAGTATTCATGATATGGATCCATCTAATACTTACGTAGATTTAAATCGTTCAGGAATTGCTTTAATGGAAATAGTCAGCAAGCCAGATCTAAGATCACCAGATGAGGTTAATGCTTACATAAAAAAATTAAGATCAATTATGAGATATTTAGGAACCTGTGATGGAAATATGCAAGAGGGATCACTTAGAGCTGATGTAAATGTATCAGTAAGAAAAGAAGGTGACAAAAATTTTGGAACACGGTGTGAAATCAAAAATGTAAATTCTATTAAATTTATGCAGATGGCAATAGAATATGAAGCTGCTAGACAAGTTGAACTAATAGAAAACGGTAAAGAAATAGTTCAAGAAACAAGACTCTTCGATACAAAAAAAAATGAGACAAGATCAATGAGATCAAAAGAAGATGCACATGATTATAGATATTTTCCTGATCCAGACCTTTTGCCTTTAAAGTTAGAACAACAATTAATTGATGATTTAAAAAAATCTCTTCCAGAGCTTCCTGACAAAAAAAAGGAAAGATTTATAAAAGAGTATGGACTAAATGTATATGAAGCTAATGTTTTAGTCTCAGAAAAAGATATATCTGATTATTACGAAGAAGTTGCAAAATTATCCGATAAAAAACTCGCAGCTACTTGGATGATGGGGGACTTATTTGCGATGTTAAATGATAGGGGGCTTGATATATCAAAATCTCCTATATCAGCAAAACATTTTGCAGAGTTAGTTCAATCAATTAAATCTGGAGAAATTTCAGGAAGAATAGCAAAAGAAGTTTTCGAGATTATGGTTGAAAGCGGAGATAATCCAAAAAAAATTATAGAGTCAAAAGGAATGAAGCAACAAAGTGATCCTAAAGAATTAGAAAAAATAATTAATGAGATACTATCAAAAAATAAAGATAAAGTTGATCAATACAAAGCTGGAAAAGAAAAATTATTTGGTTTTTTTGTTGGGCAGGTTATGAAATTATCTGGTGGAAAAGCAAATCCTCAATTAACAAACGAGATCCTAAAAAAACTTTTAAAAGGCTAATTATGCCTAAAAAATTAGATTTAACAGATAATCTTGAAAAGTATATTATTGACCATTCTGATGATCTTACTGACGTTCAAAAAGAGATCTTAAATTATAATCTTAGTCTTGGTGATCAAAAGAAATTGCAAATTTCTATTTCACAAGCGCAATTTCTTCAAACATTAATTAAAACATCTAATACAAAAAAAGTTTTAGAAATTGGAAGTTTTACAGGTTTTAGCGCTTTATCAATGGCCTTATCATTACCTGATGGTGGATCTTTAATTAGCTTAGATAAAAACGTTGAATTTAGTAAAAAAGCAAAATCTTTTTATGATAAGTCTAATGAAAACAAGATAACACAAATTATAAAGCCAGCACTTGAGAGTTTGAAAGAACTAGAAAATGCTAAACAAAAATTTGATCTGGTTTTTATTGATGCAGATAAAGAAAATTATATAAATTATTATGAAAAAAGTATTGTATTAATTGGTAAAAATGGACTTATTATAATTGATAATGTCTTATGGCATGGTGAGGTAGCCGATAATTCAAAAAATGATAAATTCACCAATATCATTAGAGAATTTAACAAATATATAAAAGACGATAATAGAGTGATAAAAAATATCATTCCCATTGGCGATGGATTAACAATTTGTATTAAAAAATAATGTTCACTGTTTTTGGATTTTATAAGTTTAAGAAAATTAATTTTTTAAAGAAAAATAAAGAGTTTCTGCAAAGAGAAATTTTAAAAAATAACATAAGTGGCACAATTATACTTTCCCAAGAAGGAATTAATGGAACAATTGCTGGAAAGAGGAGAAATATTAGCCAGATAATTAAATCTTTAAAAAAAGTATTTAATTTTAAAGATTTTGACAGTAAGAATATGTCTCAAAGTCATTTTCAACCATTCCACAAAGGTAAAATAAAAATTAAAAATGAAGTTGTTCCACTTGGTTTAAAAATAAACTCAAAGAATAAAAAACTTAATAGATATATTTCTGGGAAATCATGGAATAAACTTATTTCAAATAAAGATACTTTGGTCGTAGATGCTAGAAAGCCATTTGAATATGATGTGGGCACTTTTAAAAATTCTATAAATCCAAATATTCAAAATTTTAGAGATTTTCCAAAATATTTAGAAAAAATCGATAAGGCTAAACCTGTAGCAATGTTTTGTACCGGGGGTATTAGGTGTGAAAAAGCCTCAATATTTTTAAAAAGAAAAGGTTTTAAGAACGTTTTCCTGTTAAAAGGCGGGATACTTAATTATTTAAATAAAATCGAAAAGAAAGACAGTCTATGGAAAGGAGAGTGTTTTGTTTTTGATAATAGAATATCTCTTAAACACAGATTAAAACAAGGAACCTACTCCGTATGTAGTGGTTGTAGAAAACCTTTTTCACCAAAAGACAAAAAATCTAACAAATACGAGGAGGGTGTTTCATGTCCTAGGTGTTATGACACACTCTTAAATTCACAAAAAACTAGATTTCGTATGAGGCAAAATCAAATTAACCTTGCTAAAAAAGCTGGAAGAAAGCATAAGTTCCAAAAGGAATTTTAATTATGGATTTGACTAAAGGTTCGATTTGGCAGCTTCTTAGAAAAGTAACCATACCTGCAAGTACAGGGTCTCTCTTTCAAACTTTTTACAATCTAGTCGATACTTATTTTGCTGGAAGAATTTCACCAGAGGCGCTAGCAGCAATTGCAAAATCCTGGCCAATTTATTTTATAGCAATAGCTGTTGCGGTTGGTATTGGAGCTGGAACTACAGCTTTAATTAGTAATTCAATTGGAGCCAAAGAGAACAGAAAAGCATCAATGTACGTAGCTCAGTCAATAATATTAGCAATTGTAGTTTCAATTTTCGTAACTTTATTTGGTTTAAATTTTTCTGATGAACTTTTAAGAATTATGGGTTCTACTGAAGAAAGTATAATTTTAACACGTGAATACTTAGATATTATTTTTTTTGGAGCTGTCATTGTATTAGTTCAACTATCTTTGAATGGAACATTAAATGCTCAAGGTGATACAAAAAGTTATAGAAATGTTTTAATTTTTACTTTTTTTTTAAATATTTTTTTAAATCCATTATTCATATTTGGTTATGGATTTATACCAGCATTTGGAATTGCAGGTTTAGCTATTGCTACAATAGTTTCTCAGTGTATCGGCTTAATATATTTAGCTAATAAAGTTTATTGCTGTAAATTAAAAAAATTCCTTTATCTAGAATGCTTTAAACCAAAAATCAATTACTTAAGCTCGCTTTTTAAACAATCAGTACCAATAATGTTTACTATGTTGATGATAATGTTTGGAGTATTTAATATTTTCTATTTTGTTGGTCAGTTTGGAGAATTAGCTACAGCGGGTTATGGTACTGCTGTTAGAATTGAACAAGTTTTATTGTTACCAGTTATAGGTTTAAATACCGCTGTTTTATCAATTGCAGGTCAAAACTTTGGGGCAAAAATGTATTTCAGGGTAAAAGAAGTGTATGGAAAAGCTCTAATGTTTGGTTCAGGATTTATGGTATTAGCAGGTATATTTGTTTATCTAACTTCAGAAATCATAATCTCTTTTTTTACTAATGATTTAGAAGTAATCCGAAGAGGAGCACTTTATTTACAAGTAGCAGCTTTAATTGGACCGGTTTATCCTGTTTTCTTTATTACCTCTGCTTTATTTCAGGCACTCAAAAGGCCCATTTATAGTTTATACATGACAATACTTAGATTAACTTTAATACCATTTATGTCGTTATGGTATGTCATAAATATTAGAAACGGTGAATATCAAGATATTTTTTATACGATTTTAGTAACAAATTGGATGATGGGACTAGTTGTATTAACTTTTGTACCATTTTTTTTAAAGAAAGTATTTAGGATTTCCTTTAAAAAATTATTTGTATTCTAGTTTACTCTCTAATTTTCTCACAAAATAAGATACTACTAAGATTAGCACTAAGTATTCCAAAATTAAAAAAGTGTATATTTCTAAAGGTCTATAAGTAGTGGTGACTAGCTCATTAGCTTTTCTTGTTAAATCTCCTATACCTATAATTGATACTAGAGAAGACATTTTTAAAACATATACAAATTGATTTCCCATAGCCGGCAACACAACTTTAATCGCTTGTGGAAGAATTACTAATCTCATTTTTCTCCAAAAATCCATTCCAAGTGATTCTGATACTTCATGCTGTCCTTTTGAAATTGAATTAATTCCTGCTCTAAATATTTCTGCTTGAAATGCACTTTCACTAATAGTTAAAGCAATTATTCCCGAAACAAATGGCGAGAAGCTAACCCCAATCATAATCGGAAGACCATAATAAATCCAAAGAATTAAAACTAATAAAGGGATTGCTCTTACAATTTCTACGTATGTGATATTAAGATAACTTAAGAGTTTATTATGAGATAGCGAAGGTATCGCGACTACTAAACCGATAATCATTGCAAGTATTATTGATACTATTGAAATATAAATAGTAGTTGTAATTCCGCTAATTAAAAATTTTAGATTTGTTAAACCATCTATATTATCTGGACTTAATATATACCAACCCCATTCATAGTTTGAACTACATCCTTGAAGTAAAAATAGAATAGAAATTATTTTTAAAAATTTCACTTATTGACTATATTTATAAATCTGAGGTATTGAAACTTAAATTATAAGCTTTTAAGATCGTATTTTGCTAGTAAAGTTTTAAAAAATCCAGATGATTGTTTTTTCTTAATCCAATTGCTGACGTAATCATTCCACACCTTGTCACCCTTTGGAACCATCATGGCTAAAAATGCTGGATTTTTTCCTCCATCAGGAACTATTGCTAATTGAGGATATTTTATAACTAATTTATTTGCTTCAGTTGAGCTTGTAATATTACCATCAGCTCTTCCTGCTAAAACTTCTTGAAAGTCTCTTGCAGGAGCCTCAACTGACTGAAGTTTTGATTTTGGAAAAAATTCTTTAGCTTTTTCTTCTTGAGATGTACCTAACGTTGTTGCTATTGTTACACTGCTATTATTTAAAGACTCCCAAGTTGAAAATTTTTTTAAATTCTTTTTTAAAACAAGTGGAACAGTTGCATACTTGTAGTAAGTGGCGGTAAAACCAGCTACTTCAGCTCTTTTTGGTGTTTTAGTTACACTAGTTGAGATATCGTATCTATCAGCTGTTATCCCTGCAACAATAGTCTTCCACTCTGCAGGTACAAATTTCACTTTAACTCCTAAATCTTTAGCTAGTTCATTCATCACATCTATATCAAATCCTTTATATTTGTTAGTTTTTGGATCTTTCATTGACATTGGATCCCAGTCTCCTGTTGTGCCAACTCTTAACTCGCCGCTGTTTTTGATTGAGTCTAATTTAGATGCTGCCTGAACACCTGTTGTTATTAATAATGCTAACAATATTGAATATATTTTTTTAATCACATTATGTTAATAGCCAATCTCTCCCTTTTTTTCGATTTGCAATTTGACCCACTTTATCAATTTAAATCAAAAGGGTTGACTGAAGGGCAGTTTATCAGCTATAAAGAACAAAACAAGAACATTTATGAAGCTAACAATACCATTTTATTTGCATAAAGTAGGAGCCGGTTTTCCTTCGCCAGCCACCGATTATATTGAAGATGATATAGATTTAAATTCACACTTAATAACAAATGCACCTGCCACTTTTATTATAAGAGTCCAAGGGAAATCTATGACTAACGTTGGTATATATGATGGAGATTTATTAATAGTAGATAAAAGTCTAAACCCAAAAAATTTTTCCACGGTAATAGCAAATGTTAATGAAGAACTTGTAGTAAAAACTTTAATCAAGAGCAAAGAAACTAACTATCTAACATCTGGGTCTAAAAATAAATCAGATAGAATTAATTTAACAGATAATCCAGAAATTATAATTTGGGGAGTAGTGACATATGTCATTCATAAACAATAGTAAGAAAAAAATTGCTCTTGTTGATTGCAATTCTTTCTATGTTTCGTGCGAAAGATTGTTTAATCCGAAAATAAGAAACGTACCCGTTGTTGTACTATCAAATAATGATGGCTGTGTAATATCAAGATCAACAGAAGCTAAAGCATTAGGAATTAAGATGGGAGAACCGTATTTTAAAGTTAAAGAACTAGTTAAAAAAAACAATGTTCAAATATTCTCTTCTAACTATTCATTATATGGTGATCTATCTAGGAGGGTAATGAGAGTATTAAAAGGATTTTCAGATAAAATAGAAATTTATTCAATAGATGAAGCATTTATAGATTTATCACACATAAAAGATGAAATGACAGAGGAATATGGAAAAAAAATTAGAGAAAGAGTTCTTAAGTGGACTGGAATTCCAACAAGTGTTGGTATTTCGTGTACAAAAACTTTAAGCAAAGTTGCAAATCACGTAGCCAAAAAAAATAAAGCTGGTGTAATATTTTTAAAAGAAAATATCGATGAAACTTTAAAGAATTTTAAAATTTCAGATGTATGGGGAGTTGGTCGACAACTATCGAAACTATATTTTAAAAATGGAATAGACAGTGCATACAAATTAAAAAATATATCTAACACCTGGGTAAAAAAAAGTACAAATGTATTAGGCGCTAAAACAGTGATGGAGTTGAGAGGAATACCTTGTATTAATTTAGAAACAGAGGAAACGAAAAGAAAAAGTTGTTGTGTATCAAGATCATTTGGAAAAAAAGTTAAAAGTTTAGATAAATTAAAAGAGTCTATAACAACGCATTGCTTAAACGCAGCGGAAAAAATTAGAACGGACAAACAAACCACAAGAGCAGTGACAGTATTTATTAGAACAAGTCCTTTTGATAAAAATAGAAAATATTATTCAAATTCTATAACGATAGAGCTACCAGTAGATACTAATAATAGTTTAGAGCTAGTAAAAACCGCTATAAATGGATTAAAAAAAATTTATAAATATGGATATTTTTATCAAAAGGCAGGTATTATTTTATCAAAACTAAAAAATTCGTCAGAAAAAGAATTAAACTTGTTAACGCCTATTTTAGAAAATAAATCAAAAACATTAATGAAAGCAATAGATTTTACTAATGCAAAATATGGACGTAATGCAATAAGTATAGCCCAAGCAGGAATAAATAATGATTGGAAAATGCGTAGAGAACATTCATCAAAAATAGATACTGCATCATTTGACTCACTACCTAAGATAAGTATATAAAAAGGGCACGGGGTGTCTAGAAGACTGAGATTAAACCCGACGAACCTGACCGGTAATTCAGTGAGGGAACTATGGAAACAGTATATTTATCAATACAATCATCATTAACAGTAACAATTATAGTTGGCCTTTTTTTTGTTGGGCTTGGGTATCTAAACTCAAAAAAAACTATAGAAAAAAGAAACTATATAATTGGAAATAGAGACGAAAATACATTTTCATTAACAGCAAGTTTAGCTGCATCTGCTTTAGGAGCCTGGATATTATTTGGTCCGGCCTCAGCTGCTACATGGGGGGGGTATTGGAGCAGTAATAGGGTATGCATCAGGCGCTGCAACACCAATGCTATTACTATATAATTTTGGACCTAAAATCAGAAAAGATTTTCCAAAAGGACTAACCTTAACAGAATTCATAAAAAAAAGATTTGGTTCAGGAATACTTAAATTAAGTTTATTTTTAATATTGTTTTATTTAACAATTTTTTTGATAGCTGAAGTTACGGCAATAGCTTTTCTATTAAATTTTATTTCTAAAACACCTTTATGGATCACAGCAGGAATAACATTAATAATATGTTTACTTTATATTTTAAGAGGAGGTTTCAAGCTTTCAATAATAACTGATAAATACCAATTTATTATAATAGCAGTTTTAATATTTAGTTCCTTGATTTTAATTTTAGGAAATCTAGAAATAAGTAGTTTTGAATTAATTAAGGAAAATTCACCAAATCTTCTAAGTAGTAAATATTTACCTAATTATACAGCCGGTTTAACATTCTTTATTGCAGTAGCTGCAACAAATTTATTTCATCAAGGAAATTGGCAAAGAGTATTTGCTGCAAAAAACGATTTGATATTAAAGAAAAGTTTAATTTATTCGTCAATAATAACCTTCCTAATAGTTTTTTGGATGGGGTACGCAGGGCTTATTTCTCACTCTTTAAATTCAAAAGTAATACCCGATTTAGCTTTTTTTGAATTAATATTATCAAATAATTATTTGCTAATTATATCACTTTTAGTTTTAGCTTTAGCTTTGACTTTGAGTACAATCGATACTTTAATAAATGCTATTTCAAGTATTCTTATTGTGAATGGCAATCAGATAAGTAAACTAATATTTAGAAATTCTCTAAAAAAAAGATCAAATTATATAATTATAACTTTAAGTATTTTAGTTTTTATTTTGGCATCAAAAGGCTATAGTATTTTATATTTGTTCTTATTAGCAGATTTATTTTGTTGCGCAGCAGTCATCACAATTTTTTATGCTTTTTTCAAAAAGAAAATAAATTCTAAAATGTCACTTCTATCTATATTGATTTCATTATTTTCAGGGATTTTATTTTTTCCAAGTATGGATTTTAAAACTAGTATATTAGTCGGAAATCTATTACCAATAGAATTTTTTAGTTCAATTATTTACAATAACTTACTATTTTTTTCTTTTATAATACCAATTGCCACTCAATTATTATTTATTATCCTTTATTCTTTACGAAGTTCATTTAAATAAATTATTACAGCTAACCAAATAAATATAAATGCTATTAACTCATCTAAGATTAAGGGCTCAACGAAATAATATAATCCTAAAAAAAATTGTGCAGTTGGAGTAAGAAAAAAAATCATACTTGCAGGACCGATACCAATTAATTTAAAGCCTTTTGTGTACCAAAAAAGAGGTATTAGAGTCATTAATCCAGCCCAAAACAGGTAGAAAGACAATAGTGGTTCATTTGATGAAAAAATATTTAAATTATTATCAATTAAGAAAATAAAAAGAACAATTGCAATAGGTGTTAGAAGTAAAGTTTCTACCAATAATCCAATATCTGAAGAAACTTTTACTTTTTTTCTAATCAAACTATATAAACTAAACGTTAAAGCAACAGTTATCCCAATCCAAGGAATTTGCCCAAGTTTCAAAAGAAAATAAATTAATGATATAATAACTAATATTAAAGAAATAATCTTATTTCGATTATATTTTTCTTTTAAAAAAATCACCCCAAGAAAAACACTTAAAATTGGAAAAATATAATAGCCTAAAGCGGAGTCTAATAAATTATTTGTACTAACAGCATAAAGCCAAGTAAACCAATTAATTGAAACTAAAAGTCCCGTAAAAAAAAAAATAAAAATATTAATTTTATATTTTATTATTTTTTTAAATTCATTCCACTTTGAAAAATAAGTTGTTGTAAAAACTAATAGTAAAGCGGTCCAAATCGTTCTATGGATTGTCAATTCTAAGGGAGAAGCATAAGAGACAAATTTAAAGTATAAGACACCAATTATACCCCACCAAAGAGATGCACCGACTGTAAATGTAATGCCCTTGAATAAATTTTTCTTCATTTGATCAAATTTTTTAATTGATTTATAAGGTATTTAATAAATAATCAAAATTAAATAAACTTGGTTAAATGGGAAGAGTGGGTGAGCGGTTTAAACCAGTTGGTTGCTAACTAACCGTACGAGTAACATCGTACCGAGAGTTCGAATCTCTCCTCTTCCGCCATTCAAATTTAATTATTTTAAAAGTTTTTTAATGAGAAAATGAACGAAAAAAAAATTTATATTGGATACGACTCTAAGGAACCTATAGCTAGTGATATCTGTGAATTTTCTATAAATAAAAATTCTTCTGAAACATTTAATATAAATCATATTAAATTAAAGGAGGTCAAAGAAAAAAATATTTATTGGAGAGATACAGATAAATTAGGTTCAACTGAATTTACTTTTACAAGATTTTTAGTCCCATATCTTCAAAATTATAATGGTTGGGCTCTATTTTGCGACTCTGATTTTTTGTGGTTAGATGATATTAAAAAACTTTTCTCTTTGGCTGATGACAAATATGCAATAATGTGTGTTCATCATGATTACAAACCTAAAAATACTAAGAAAAAACTATTATCGTCTCAACAAATTTATCCAAGAAAAAATTGGAGTTCATTAGTTCTTTGGAATTGTTCTCACCCAAGCAATAAAAAAGTTACACCTGATTTAGTAAATACAGAAACTGGTAAATATATGCACAGATTTGGCTGGTTAAAGGACGAAGAAATTGGAAAGATAAGTCATGAATGGAATTGGTTAATCGGTTGGTATAAAGAACCAGAGGATGGAAAACCAAAAGCTTTACATTTCACAGAAGGTGGCCCATGGCTTGGAAAAGATTTTCAAGACAAAGAATATGCTAAAAAATGGAATGAATATTTAAGATTATTTAAAAATTAATTAAAGTAAGAATCAATTTTCACGGGTTCACCACTAAGTATATATTTATATACGGTAATATTTTCTAAAACTCTTTGAACATAATTCCTTGTTTCTTCAAATCTGATTTGTTCTATCCAATTTATATAAGATAGCTGTCCCTTTGAAGGATCACCGTTCACTCTTCTCCAAGTTTTTACTCTATTAGGACCTGCGTTATAAGCTGCAATAGCAAAAGGATATATACCGTTATAATCCTCAATGAGTGAATTAAAATAGTATGTACCTAGTTTAATATTGTATTCTGGATCTTTAGTTAAACCACTAATACTGTAGGGCAGCTTGGCTTGTTTAGCTACCGTTTTTGCTGTGTATTTCATTAATTGCATCATGCCTCTCGCACCGGCCCAGCTGTTAGCGCTTTTATCAAATTCACTTTCTTGTCTTATGATTGCTAAAATAACTTCCGAATTGGGCATTGTTTTATTATTTATTTCTTTAGGTGTTTTGATTATTGGATAATTATACCTGTTATAAAATCTTTTTTCATATGAGGCTTTTTTTGAAATCTGAATAGCAAAATCATATCTCTCAAGGCTTGTTGCTAGTTCTGCAGCTAAAACCTCACTTCCTTTTTCAATATTTAAATTTGCTAAATGTTTAAAAATATCTTTTCCTAATTGAGTAGCATTAAGTTCTTTTAATAAAATTAAATGTTTAATGAGTTTATTTTTATTAAATTCTTTTTCGTAGTCTTTATCAAAAAAACTTTGATCTTTTAGCTCAAAGTTTTCCCCAGGATTAATCTTATTAAATGCAAGTTGACCATAGTATGTCATTGGAAACTTAGAGGATTCAGAATAAAATTTTTGTGATAACTCAGTTTCTTTTAATAGTTCATAGGATGCTCCCAACCAATATGCGCCTCTGGCTAAACTGATTGGATATCCAACGTTGTTGTAAAAATTTTGAAAATGATTAATTGCATACTCAGGTGAATTTAAAAATGTTAAAGCTATCCATCCTGATAACCATTCCGCTTCTGCAAAAGAAGGACCCGCAGATAACGCATGTTCACTAGAAATTTTGTAAGCAGTTTTATATTTTTTTTTATAAATTAAACTTCTAACCACACTTTCTCTCAGGTCCCACCATTTATCTGGGCGGACCATTTGATTTTCTGTTTTTAGTGAATTTCTATATAAAATTTCCAAAGACCCATCTAATCTACCCCTCCTATTTCTCCATCTAAGTCTGTCGAATTCTAGGCCAGGATCTTCCTTTAGATACTGAGGAACCTTTGAAATTGCATTATCTACCCCATAAGAATTACTCATTAAAATTTGTCTTGCATTGTATAAAGCTCTTTGATCAGTTGGTAAATATTTTAACATTCTTTTTAAGTCCCAATGTTTTCTCTCCCAGGCTAAATAATCTGCTCTTTTTATATGGTCATCTGAGTTAATAAATTTTTTAAATTTAGCTCTATAATATCCCAAGTCATTTTTCCTTATCTCAGCAGTTACCCATCCATCTTTGATTAAATCACTGACTTTATTAGTTTGACCTTGTTCAAGATATGCCTCTGCTAATTTAATTTTTCCTAATCCTCCAAGCGGTGGATATTTTTCAAACCAATTAATTATAGAGGTAGGTGAATTATTTCGTAAATAAATTTTTTCTTCAGCTAAATATCTTAATCTATTAATTCTTGGATAGTCGTCATTTTGTTCAATAAATTTTTTATATTCATTGAATGAAGCACCATTTTTTGTTGTTTTAAGATGCATCCAAGTTATTAGATTTCTAAATTCTCTATCTTTTACTTTTGCTGCACTTTTTAGGGCACTGTTCCATTTTTTATCTTTAATAAATTGAATTGTTTCCTTCGCTTTTTCGAAGTCTTTTTGATTTAAAATTTTAGATTTTTCTGCTGTTTTAGTTGTTGATTTATAAATAGCAGGTTTTTGTTCTGGGAAAATAAATGAGCCTTTCTTTTGAATATTTTCAACTTTTTTAATCCCGTTATTTTCTTTTGTTGTTACATCATTTTTTACAATTATTTCTTTTTTCTTGTCTTGTTTCTGATTAATAAAGGGTTTCTTTTGAGGTAAATTTCCAGATGAGGGCGGACTTAAATTTTTATCAATTTTTTTAAATATCGAAGGTTTTTCTTTTGGAAAAATAAATTGATCATTTGAATAACTTTGACCAATTGATAAAATATACATTATTATTACTAGACTAATTAATTTATTGGACATAAGTTAAGACTTATTTATCTTATTTTGATTTATGCTTAAAGGATCAATTGTTGCTTTAATTACCCCTTTCGAAGGTGAAAACCTAAGTGAGGAAAATTATATAAAACTTATAAATTATCATTTAGAAAACGGCACTAATGGCATTGTACCTGGAGGAACTACCGGTGAGTCACCTACATTATCTCATAATGAACATAAAAAAATAATTGAAATATCAGTTAAAGAGTGTAGAGGCAAGATACCAGTTATAGCGGGGACAGGTTCAAACTCTACTGATGAAGCTATTGAGTTGTCAAAATTTGCTGAGAAAGCTGGCGCTGATTCTCTACTAGTTGTAACACCTTATTATAATAAGCCGACACAAGAAGGTTTGTATCAGCACTATAAAAAGATTAACGATAATGTTGGCGTACCAATCATTATCTATAACATTCCCTCGAGGTCAGTTATTAATATGGAAGTAGATACAATGGCAAAACTTTATGAACTAAAGAATATTAAAGGCGTTAAAGATGCCACCGGTGATTTAAGTAGAGTTGATCAACAATTAAAAGCGATGGGAAAAGAATTTATTCAATTAACTGGAAATGATGACAATGCTTTGGAATTTAATAAACGTGGTGGTGTTGGAGCTATAGGAGTGACTGCAAATGTTGCAGCAAAACTTGCCTCGGATTTCCAAAAAGCTTGTGTAGAGGACTCTAAGAGAGCAGCTGAATTAGATATACTACTTCAACCTCTTCACTCTTCATTATTTATTGAGAGCAATCCTTCACCCGTAAAATATGCTGCTTCCTTACTTGGGATGTGCAAACCAACCGTTAGGTTACCTTTGGTTGAGGTTAGAGACGAAACTAAAAAAAAAATTTCTGAGGCACTTAAAGTAGCTAAGTTACTTTAATGAAACAAAAATTAGCACTTAATCAGAAAATTATTTGTCTTAATCGAAAAGCAAGTTTTAATTATTTTTTTCTTGAGTTTTTAGAAGCAGGAATAGCCTTAAAAGGATCAGAAGTTAAATCATTAAGAGAAGGTAAGGGAAGTATAGCAGACTCTTATGCTGTAGATAATAATGGAGAAATGTTTTTAGTAAATTCACACATACCTTTATACCGTCAATCATCTTATAATAATCATGATCCTAAAAGTAATAGGAAACTTTTACTTAAAAAAAAAGAAATAAATAAACTTATCGGCAGAATTAACCAAGACGGCTTAACACTTATACCTACTAAGTTATATTTTTTTAAAGGAAAAGTTAAGGTAGAAATTGCTGTAGCTAAAGGAAAAAAATTATATGATAAAAGACAAGTAAAAAAAACAAGAGATTGGAATAGAGAAAAAGCAAGATTATTAAGCAGAAATAATAAATGATTCATTTAAATATTGGGTCTAATTTAGACTCAACTTATGGTTCTAGGTACGATAATATATCAATTGCTATAAATCTCTTAATAAACTCTAAAATTAAAATAAAAAAAATTTCAAATTTCTATGAAACCCCATCTTACCCAAATAATAATTTTCCAAAGTTTTTAAATATTGGTTTAGGAGTAGAATATAAAAAGAACTACCTTAATTTAATTGAAACAATCAAACAGATTGAAAAAAAATTAGGTAGGGTTAGAACCAAAAAAAATGATCCTCGGATAATAGATATTGATATTATTGATTTTAAAGGTGAAATTAAAAAAACTAAGGAATTAATTTTGCCGCATCCTAGATGCCATTTGAGAAATTTTGTTTTATTCCCAATTTTACAGATAGATCCTAATTGGTTTCATCCAATTTTAAAGAAAAATGCACAATATTTGATTGATAATCTTAGTCAAAAATCTAGGATTGAGATTACAAGATTACAGAAAAATGTTAATATTGAAATATGATTAACAACAACGAATTAATTGATCAAATTAAATCATATAACAGATTTTTAAATTCTGAGTCATTAAATAAAGCCTATAACTTTGCTCTCGAGGCCCATCAAAATCAAAAAAGAGATGAGGGTGTTCCGTACATAATTCATCCGGTGGCTGTTGCAAAAATTTTAACAGAATTAAAATTAGATAGCGCTACTATAACTACAGGATTATTGCATGACACAATAGAGGATACTAATGTCACTTATGAAACAGTTAAAAAAGAGTTCGGAGAGGAAGTTGCTAATCTAGTTGAGGGCGTAACAAAAATTTCAGCTTTAGAAGATAAAGCATCAAGTGACTCCAAAGCAGAAAATTTTAGGAAACTAATTCTTGCAACTTCAAAAGATATAAGGGTCTTGTTAGTTAAATTAGCAGACAGGCTACATAATATGCGAACTATTCAGTTCGTAAAAGACAAAGATAAAATCACAAGGAAAGCTAAAGAAACAATGGAAATATATGCTCCGTTAGCTGATCGAATGGGGATGAATAGAATTCGTGATGAACTAGAAGATTTATCTTTTTCTGTTTTAAATAAGCCAGCAAGGGATTTAATTATAGAAAGATTGAATTTTATAAAAAATAATACTGAAGATACTTTTAAATTAATATCGCAAGAATTAATTGAGATTTTAAAAAATAATGGCATTACAGCTACAATAACCGGTAGAGAAAAAACACCATTTTCTATTTGGAGAAAAATTCAAAATAAAAAAATATCATTAGAACAACTTACTGATATAATTGGTTTTAGGGTAATAGTAAAAAATATAGAAGACTGTTATAAAACACTTGGAATTTTTCATAGTAGATTTTCTACAATTCCAGGAAAATTTAAAGATTATATTTCAACACCAAAAATCAATAATTATAAATCAATACATACGGCAGTAATTGGTCCAAAAAAAAATAGAATTGAAATCCAAATAAGAACAAATGAAATGCATGAATTTGCGCAAAGAGGAATAGCTTCCCATTGGAAATATAAATCGTCAGAAAAGTTTTCTGAACTTTCTTGGAAAGAATATGATTGGCTAAGAGATTTAGTTGAAATTATAGAGGCAGGAACTAGTCCTGAACATTACTATGAATTTACAAAATTACAAATGTTTCAAGAAAACGTTTTCTGTTTTACTCCAAAAGGAGCAGTAATAAAATTGCCGAAAAATGCAACCTCAATAGATTTTGCTTATGCTGTTCATACGAAAGTTGGTAATAGTGCTATTGGATGCACTGTCAATGGGAGTCGTGCAACACTTCAAACTATTTTGAAAAATGGTGATCTTGTTAATATCGAAACAGCCACGAATGCTTCACCTTCATTACATTGGCTATCATCTTCAGCTACTGGAAAAGCTCGTTCAGCAATTCGAAGATACTGGCAAGATAAATCTACTGAAAACTCTAGTATCGTTGAGAAAAACTATTCTAGTACTTTAGAGATAGATCTACCTCATAAACCAGGCGTCTTAGGTCATATTACATCTTTAATAGGACTTAATAAAGGAAATATTGTAAATTTAGAAATAATTAAAAGAAAAAAAGAACACCTTACTTTTTCAATAGATCTACAAATTAAGGATTTGAAAAATTTTACAAACTTGATAAGTCAAATAAAGCAAAGTAATTTAAGATTTAAAATAATTCGACATAAACAGAAAAAAAATGCTTTCATTAAAAGAATCTTTGAAAATTTTAGAAGAAACTAACGCATTAATAGAAGGTCATTTTATACTTTCCTCTGGTTTACATAGTCCAAAATATGTTCAATGCGCCCAACTGATGAGTAAACCAAATAAAGCTGTTAAAATATGTGAGTCTCTAGCTAAAAAGATTAAAAATGAACTTAGTGATTTTAATTTGATATTATCACCAGCTATGGGTGGTGTTATTGTTGGATACGAATTAGGAAAAATTTTAAACAAACAAACTATTTTCTCTGAAAGAGTAAAGGAAGAATTTAAATTAAGAAGAGATTTTGAAATTAAAAAAGGCGATAATGTTTTAATAGTTGAAGATGTAATTACAACAGGTAAGTCAAGTTTAGAATGTTCAAAAATAGTAACTGCTAACAAAGCTAATATTATAGGTTATGCATGCATTATAGACAGGTCTAATGGTAAATCTAAAATTAAAGAGAAAATTATTTCGCAGGTCACGTTAAATATTCCAACTTATAATAAAGATAATTTACCTGAGGAATTATCGTTAATAAAACCTATTAAACCTGGAAGTAGAAATCTTTAATGAAACAAATAAGACTTGGTGTGAACATAGACCACGTTGCAACTGTCAGAAACGCTAGGGGTGAGACTTACCCAAGTCCATTAAGAGCAGCCATATTAGCTGAAAAAAATGGTGCTGACTCTGTCACTATTCATTTAAGAGAAGATAGAAGACATATAAATGAATTTGACTTAAAAAAAATAATAAAAAAATTAAAGATTCCACTTAATCTTGAAATTGCGGCTACAAAAGAAATGTTAAAAATTGCTACTAGAAGTAAACCACCTTTTATTTGTATAGTTCCAGAAAAAAGAAAAGAGATTACAACAGAGGGAGGACTTAACTTAAATCATAACAAAAATTTTTTAAAAAAATTAATAAAAGATCTTAAAAAAAATAAATTACGAGTTAGTTTATTTATAGAGCCAAATCTTAGAGATTTAGAAAAAGCAAAAAAATTAAAAGCAGATTGTGTAGAAATTCATACTGGTAAAATTTGTAATCTTATTAATAAGAAAAAAAGTTATAAAAATGAACTAAAAAGAATCCGGAAAGCTGTTATCAAAGGTAACAAACTAGGTTTAGAAGTACATGCAGGCCATGGTTTAACATTTATTTCAGCTAAAATTCTATCTAAGATTAAGGGAATTCAAGAGTTTAATATTGGTCATTTTCTTGTCGGAGAGTCAATCTTTGAGGGTATGCCATTGACGATTAAAAAATTCAAAAGAATTTTAAAATCATGAATATTTTTGGCATCGGCATTGACATCGTAAATATTGATAGAATAAAAAATTCTTTAAAAAATAAGAATTTTATCAATCGTATTTTTAATAAAAAAGAAATTCAAAAATGTAAAAAAATTTATAATAGTAATAATTGTTATGCTAAAAGATTTGCTGCAAAAGAGGCATTTTCGAAAGCTCTAGGAACTGGAATATCAAAAGGAATAAATTTTAATGAAATTGTTGTCTTGAATAAAAAAACAGGTAATCCATATATTAGTATTATTGGTAAAACCAAGCAAACACTTAATAGAAAATTTAAAAGAAAAAAACCAAAAATTTCTTTATCTCTTTCTGATGAAAAAAAATACGCTGTTGCTTTTGTAACTATTTCAATATGAACACAAAAAAAATTTTTCATACAATCTATGACAATATAAAAACTTTATTAGTAGCATTAATAATTGCAGTTTTAATTAGATCACTAATATTTCAACCTTTTTACATCCCCTCGTCATCTATGGAACCTACATTATTAGTCGGAGATCGTATATTTGTATCAAAATATACTTATGGTTATAGTAAACATTCGTTTCCATTCAGTCCCAATATAACGAATAAACGTTTTTTCTCAAAATTGCCAAAGAGGGGTGATCTAGTCGTTTTTAAAACACCAGCAGATAATAGGACAGACTATATTAAAAGATTAATTGGATTACCTGGCGATACAATTCAATTTATTGAAGGTGAGCTAATAATTAATGATAAAAAAATATTAAGAAAACCAATTGAAAGTGAAAAAATTATTAGATGTGGAAATTTTTTGTTAGAAACAAATACTTTTATTGAAACACTGCCTAATGGATTAGAACACTTAGTTGTTTACAAAAAAAGAGGATCACTACAAAATTCTAAAGTTTTTAAAGTTCCTGCGAATCATTATTTTTTGCTTGGTGATAACCGTGATTGTTCAAAAGATAGTAGATATCTAGATAGCGTTGGATATGTTAATAACTTAAATTTGGTTGGACAAGCCAAAATAATTTTCTTTTCGAATAATACGAACATAAGTAGTTTATTGAAATTTTGGAATATAAATAAATCATTTAGATTTGAAAGATTATTTAAAGGTTTGTAATGGAAAAAAAAATTAAAGAGCTTGAAAAAATTATTAAATATTCCTTTAAGAAATCTTCTTTATTAGAAAAAGCACTAACTCATAAAAGTTTTAATAACACTATTAATAATGAAAAATTAGAGTTTTTGGGTGACAGGGTTTTAGGTTTGGTTATTTCTGAAAAGCTTTTAAACAAATTTCCTGATGAAAAAGAGGGAATAATTGATAAAAAATTCGCTAACTTGGTTAATAAAAGAACATGTTTACTTGTTTCTAAAAAAATTAACTTAAAAAAATTTATCCAATTAGGATCTTCTCATAAAAAACTTGAACGATCAGCTGATAAAATAAGCAGCGATTGTTTAGAAGCTATCGTTGGAGCGATATACTTAGATGGCGGCCTAAAGTCAGCCGAAAAATTCATTCTTAATTTTTGGAGTGAGTTCTTACTCAAATCAACTATTACCCTTATAGATTCAAAAACTAAACTTCAAGAATTTAGTCTTAAAAAATTTAAAGAACTTCCAAAATATGTTTTTTTTAAAAAAACAGGACCTCAACATAGACCATTATTTAAGACAGAAGTACAAATCCCTAATTCAAAAAAGATCATTGGTATAGGCTCATCTAAAAAAAATGCACAACAAAACGCTGCAGCTAAACTTTTAAAAATTTTGAATGTATGATTTGGGAGGATGAATGCTATTTATTATCAAAAAGAAAATTTAGAGAAAATGCGAGTATCATAAACATTTTTACATTAAAAAAAGGCAAGATAAACGGTATAGTTTATGGTGGAACTTCTAGAAAGGTAAGAAATTATTTACAAATTTCTAATAAACTATTTGTTTCCCATACTTCAAAAAGTGATAACAAAATTGGATACTTCAAAACAGAACTAATCAAACCTATTTCACCATTGTATTTCAATGATAAAGAGAGAACTTCTGCATTAATTTCGGTTTGCTCATTGCTCAATATTTTATTACCTGACTCTCAGCCAAATAAAAAAATTTATGAGTCTTTTGAAAAATTGATTAACTCTATTAATTTAGAAAACTGGATTTTTTTATATATCTTTTTTGAGATTAATCTCATTAAAGAGCTAGGGTACGATACAAACCTTGTAGGGCATTCAAATAATTTAGATAATAATAAAGATTTTATTAAAATTAAAATTGATGGCCATATTTATGAAATTCCAAATTATTTGATTGAAAAAAAAATACCAGAAAATTTTAATAATTTAACTATTCGTAAATCACTTTATTTTACAAGACAGGTAATGCAAAATAAATTTTTTATACCAAATAATTTAGCATTTCCTAAGTCGCGTGTAATCTTTGAAAATTATTTTAATTAAGATTTAATTTTTTTAGCAATATCTAGTGCAAAATAAGAAACAATCGCTGAAGCCCCAGCTCTTTTAAAACACATCAAACTCTCAAGAATTGCCTCTTCATCAATTAATCTATTATTAATTCCATTTTTAATTAAGCTATATTCCCCTGAAACTTGATAAGCTAACACTGGTATTTTAAATTTTTCATTTACTTTTTGGATGATATCTAAGTATGGCAAGCCAGGTTTAACCATTACCATATCAGCACCTTCTTTAATATCTAAGGCAACCTCTCTTAATGACTCGTTACTATTAGCATAATTCATTTGATAATTTTTTTTATCACTCTTTAAAGATTTTTTTGATCCAACAGCGTCTCTAAATGGTTCATAAAAATTTGAAGCATATTTAACTGCATAAGACAGGATTTGTACATCTTGATATTTATTTTTATCAAGATATTTTCTAATTTTTCCAATTCTTCCATCCATCATGTCTGAAGGTGCTATCACATCGCAACCCATTTGAGCTTGTATTAAAGCTTGTTTTATTAAAATATTCACTGTTTCATCATTTTTTACATAATTATTTTTTAACAAACCATCATGTCCATGGGTCGTGTAAGGATCTAATGCAACATCAGTCATAATTCCAATATTGTTCCTAAATCTTTTTTTTATAAATCTTATAGCTCTACAGACTAAATTATTTTCATTTAATGCTTCTTTTCCAAATTTATCTTTCTTATTATTTGGCGTTGATGGAAAAAGAGCTACCATTGGTATTTTATATTTAATAATTTTATTTACAATCACTCCTAATTGATCGACTGAATATTTATAAATACCAGGCATTGATTTAATTACTTGTTTCTTATTTTTACCCTCGATAAGAAAAATTGGATAAACCAAATCATTACTAGATAAGTTGTTTTCTTCCACTAATTTTCTAGACCAGTTGTATTTTCTAGATCTACGAAGTCTTAAATTAGGATATTTACCGGTAATCATGTTTTATTTAATTTATATTGCGACAAATGTATTATACAAATATATAATACAAAGATATAAATAACAATAACGCATGACAATAGTTTCAAAAAACATTGTAGACCTTAATTTAAAAAAAGAAGAAAAAGTTTTAAATTTTTCTGATTTTCAAAAGCAAAGTTTGAAATTTGATATCGTAAAACTTCAAGAAGCCTACCTACAAATAATTCAAACTAAAAAATTTGATGATGGTGGAGGAATCTCTCACTTTGGTGCGATATGTTTAACTAGAAAACCTGGAGATCCAGACTCTGTAAAAGGAAATAAAGCTAGAGGAATATATTGGACCAAACCAGATAAATCAGGAAAAGAAGTTTCAAGAGATGTAAATATAAATGAAGCTGAATATTCTGAGTTTATAGCTGATTATGAAAATACATATTTTAAAGAAGTATTCGATACTCTATCCTCAAAATATAAATTAGGAAGAGTTAGACTTTTATTAAAAGAACCAAGATCGACATTAAGTTGGCATAGAGATCCAGAACCTAGATTACATATTCCAATAATAACAAATCCGGGATGCTTAATGGTAATAGACAATGTTGCCAAACATATGCCAGCAGATGGATCTGTTTGGATTACTAATAACACAAAGTATCACAACGCATTTAATGGAGGTGAAGAAAATAGAATTCATCTCGTTGCTTGCGTTTTAGATTATAAGTTTAATTAAATTGAGTTTTTTATTTAAAAAAATTTGTATTGCTTCAGATCATGCTGGATTTAAATTGAAAGAAATAATTAAAGATCATCTTATCAATAAACGAGTATCGATTTTCGATTTGGGGCCATATGAAAACAAATCAGTAGATTATCCGGACTACGCAAAAAAGCTTGCTAAACGAGTAAAAGCTAAAAAAAGCGATATAGGAATCCTAGTGTGCGGTTCTGGTACAGGGATGGCTATAAGTGCCAATAAAATCAAAGATATAAGAGCTGCTGTTTGCTATAATCCAAAGTCTACTAGATTGTCTAGACAACACAATGATGCTAATATAATAGCTTTAGGCGCAAGATTAACAAAAAAAAGTTTGTCGTTAAAATTAGTAGAGTTATTTTTAAAAACTAAGTTTGAAGGCGGTAGACATTTGAAAAGGATTAAAAAAATATAATGTCGGTAATTAAATTAGATAAATATTTAAACAGTTTCTTTAAATTAAAATTACAAGACGCTGATAAAGAACTTTACGATTCAATTAGAGATGAATTTACAAGACAGCAAAATCACATCGAATTAATTGCATCAGAAAATATTGTATCAAAAGCAGTTTTAGAAGCACAAGGTTCAGTTTTAACTAATAAATATGCTGAAGGATATCCTTCAAAAAGATATTATGGTGGTTGTGAACACGTAGACGTTTCAGAAAATTTAGCTATCGAGCGTGCAAAAAAACTATTTGATTGTAAATTTGCAAATGTACAACCACACTCTGGCGCTCAAGCAAATGGTGCTGTTTACTTAGCGCTTTTAAAACCAGGTGATACTACTTTAGCGATGAGTTTAAATTCAGGAGGTCATTTGACTCATGGAGCTAAACCAGCTCAGTCTGGTAAATGGTTTAATGCACTTCATTATGAAGTTGATAAGGGAACAGGCTTAATTGATTATAACTCAGTCGAAAAACTTGCATTAGAAAATAAACCTAAACTTATAATTGCAGGTGGTAGCGCTTACTCGAGGATAATTGATTTTAAAAAATTTAGAGAGATTTGTGATAAAGTTGGAGCGTATCTTTTAGTTGATATGGCACATTTATCCGGGTTAGTAGCAGGGGGAGCTTATCCTAATCCTACTAAATATGCTGATGTGGTAACCTCTACAACACATAAAGTTTTAAGAGGACCAAGAGGAGGAATTATTTTAACAAATAACGAAGAGCTAGCTAAAAAATTTAATAGTGCAATCTTTCCTGGTTTACAAGGTGGACCATTAATGCATGTAATAGCAGCCAAAGCGGTTTGTTTCAAAGAAGCTTTGTCAGACGAATTTAAAACATACACAAAAGATGTAATTAAAAATGCAAAAGTTTTATCAGAAAGATTATCTCAAAAAGGTTTTAAAATTTTTTCAGGTGGCACAGATACGCATTTAATGTTACTTGATTTAAGATCATTTAAAGTTACTGGAAAAGATGCTCAAGCCTCATTAGGAAGAGCTAACATAACGTGCAATAAGAATGGAATTCCATTTGATACAGAAAGTCCATTTATAACATCAGGAATTAGATTGGGTACGCCTGCTTGTACCACAAGAGGTTTTAAAGAAGAGGAATTTAAATTGGTAGCAGATTTAATTCATAAAGTAGTTAAAGGTTTGAGTGAGAACAAATCGGATAATTCAATAATAGAAAATGAAGTAAAAAAAGAAATTATTGATCTTTGCTCTTCTTTTCCTATATATGGAAACTAAATAAATTTATGCTTTGTCCATTTTGTAGAGAAAAAGACACATCTGTAGTTGACTCAAGACCAACAGAGGACGGCACAGCCATTAGAAGAAGAAGACTATGTGGTTGTGACAGAAAAGAAAGATTCACGACCTTCGAAAGAGTTCAATTTCAAGAATTAACAGTAATTAAAGGTAATGGCAAAAGAGAACCATTTGATAGAGATAAAATTTCAAAGTCTATCAGAATTGCTACAAGAAAGAGGCCAATTGACTCTGAAACTATCGAAAAATTTATTTCAAAAATAGTAAGAAATCTAGAGGGACTTGGTGAAAGTGAGATTCCTACACCGACAATTGGTAAATTTATAATGGACGGTTTGTCATCATTGGATAAAGTCGCATATGTTCGTTTTGCTTCTGTGTATAAAAATTTCAAGGAAGCAAAAGATTTTGAACAGTTTGTGGGCAATTTAGATGACAACAAATCATAAAAATTATTTAAACCTTGCATTTCATTTAGCAGAAAAAAATTTAGGTAAAACTAAATTAAATCCTTCTGTGGGTACAGTTATTGTTAAGGATGATGCCGTTATATCTTCAGGTGTAACGTCATTTAATGGTAGACCTCACTCAGAATTTAATGCATTAAATAGTTTGAAAAATTGCTCAGGTTTATCTTTATATACAACATTAGAGCCGTGTACTCATTATGGAAGAACACCACCATGTACAAATATAATTATAAAAAAAAAAGTTAAAAATGTATTCTATGCATTTGAAGATCCTGATATAAGAACCCATAAAAAAGCAAAAAAAATTCTACCTCTAAAAGGAATTAAAACTAAACTTCTCCCTACAAAAAAATATAGTAAATTTTATAGAAGTTATTTTATTAATAAAAAATTTCTTATTCCATTTGCTACAGCAAAAATCGCAATATCAAAAGATTTTTTCACTATCAATAAAAAAGGCAAATGGATAACGAATGAATTATCGAGAAAAAAAGTTCATTTGTTAAGAAGTAGACACGATTGTATTCTTTCAACATCTAAATCAATTAATCAAGATAACTCTCTTTTAAATTGTAGAATAAATGGATTAGAAAATAATATGCCAGATTTATTAATTATTGATTTAAAACTAAAATTAAAGAAAAAATTATCTTTAAATAAGTATTTAAAAAAAAGAAAAACTTTTTTAATAACTTGTCATGATAATGCTAGTAAAACTTTAGAGTAT